>JBARMQ010000316.1:0-5518 GCA_049802535.1 Bryobacteraceae bacterium
AAGCCGTATCCGAACTTCAAAGTATGCGCACCTTTGATCATGGTCAGGTTGTCAGCAAGATTTGGGATCTTCTCCTGAAAGCGATCGCCGACAGAGGTGCTTCCGCCGAAGTTTGCTACGCCACTGATCGAGATCTCGGGTCCGGTACCGGTTAGCGGATCAGCAATGTGGGCCTCGTTGCGATAGGGCCAACCGAAACGGACTTCATTCAAAACCGTCGGCGAAAACGTAGACAACAATTGTGCGCCTAAGACGTGCGCCCGGTCGCGGAAATCGGCCGCAACGCTATCGGCATTTAGACCGCCATCCGCCGTGTTGAATGGATAGCGATTGCGGAAGTAGTTATAACGAACGAAGAAGTGATGTTTTTCGGTGATCTGGTAGTCGAGCCGCAAATCAATCCATTGAGCATGTTCCACGGCGGCCGGATTAGCGAGCAAGTTAGCTGGAATGGCGAGGGCTGTGGCGTTTGCGGGAGTTATGGTGATCGGCGACGGCACGCTGCGCTTGACGTGTTCGTAGGATGCGAAGAAGAAAAGCTTGTCCTTAATAATGCGGCCGCCCGAGTTCGCGAGAAAATCGTTGGCAACCGGCTTAAGTGTTGTGGGCCCGGCGAGAATCGGCCGAGCCACCAGATCCAGAGGTCTTCCAATAAATTGCACTTCACCATGAAAGTCATTTGTGCCGGAACCTGAGATGACGTTGTAGATATCCCCCGCCGTTTTTCCGAACTCAGGCGAAAAGCTGTTTGATACCGTCTGCACTTCGCTCACATAGCTGTCGGCAATAGCGAACAAGCGAAGGCCATAACGATCGCTTTCGGTATCGACGGTGCCATCAAGCTGATAGTTCACACGATCGGGGAGCCCGTTCGTATTAAGGAGCCGGGGTATGCCCAACTCCGGATTCGGATGACCACTGATGCCCGGCTGAAACAGGATGAAGTTATACGGGTTTCGAGATGTAAGAGGCAGGTTCTGTACTTCAGCCGTCGTGATGGTGCGTCCGGTGTCGGTTCGCGACGGATCGACGACGGGCGCGCCACCCGTTACCTCAACGGTCGTGTTGGTTTGGCCGACCTTCATCTGTGCATCGATAACGGCCTCAGTACCGGCGTCGAGGACGATACCCTTGTTGGTTTGAGTCGAGAAACCAGCGGCGGTAACGGTGACTGAGTATTCGCCCAGTGTCAGGTTCGGGAAAACGTAGTAGCCGTCGGCATTGGTTGGCTGCGATGCTGTGAAGCCCGTTTGCAGGTTGTCGACCTTGACCGAAGCAGTCGGAAGCGCCGCGCCGGTTTGATCGATCACGCGGCCACGAATACTTCCGTTGATGGCCTGAGTTTGCGAAAACGCGGGCGCCACGAAGACCGCCAGTAGTGCGAACAGAGGAGTTTTCTGGAACTTACCAATGCGAGCCATATTGACCACCCTTTTTTGAAGCTATTTCCACTATTGATGCAGACTCGACCGGAACGATACAGGAGTTTTTCTCAATTTATGCGAGTTTTGCATCTTGACGCGCCAGCAAACGATCAACATACGATGCGCGGCAAAAGCAGTTTTCACCCCGATCTGCGATGATGTCTTTTATCAACCGTCACGCCCAACCGCGGCCGCGCAAGTCCGCGTAAGCTAGGAGCAAAAGCCTTAATGAAGACCGCTGGAAGATTGAGAATTGCGCCGGTGTTTGTTGCTGGTTGCGCATTCGCAAGCTTTTGTTTGCTTTGGAGGCAGGATGTGCGCGCAGCATCCATTCCGGCGAAGCACGACATCGACGCGAATGCCGCCCCGATCGCAGTGGATCGCGGAGCAGCGGGCGTATCCAGATGGCTTGGGGCCTTGCGGACACGCGCAAGTGTGTTGATGGTGACGGCTCACCCGGACGATGAAGATGGCGGCATGCTCGCGATGGAGACCCGTGGCATGGGCGCCCGCGGCACGCTGCTGACTCTGAATCGCGGCGAGGGCGGCCAAAACGCGATGTCCATGGATATGTACGACGCTCTTGGCTTAGTGCGAACGCAAGAGTTGCTACAGGCGGATCGATTCTACGGCGTCGATCAATACTGGACGCGCGCCATCGATTACGGTTTTTCTAAGACACGCGAAGAGGCGCTCGAAAAGTGGGGTCACGATCGCGTGCTCTCCGATGTCGTTCGAGTGATCCGCATGACGCGGCCGCTAGTGATCACTTCCGTCTTTATCGGCGCGCCTACGGATGGACACGGTAACCATCAGGTGGCCGGCCAGATGGCGCAGGAAGCTTATCTTGCGGCAGGCGATCCGAATAAGTTTCCTGAACAGATCAGGGAAGGGCTGCGGCCATGGACACCACTGAAGGTGTATGCGCGTGTGCCGTTCTTTCGCGTGACGAAGGAAGGGATATATGACTACGCGACAGACAAGTACGGCCCAGTCCGATTCTTCGATTACGTGAATCAAAAGTGGTCTACCGAAACGCCCGAAGCCAATGTCGTCATCAATGCCGGCCAGGCGGATCCTGCCGATGGCTTGACCTTTGCACAGATTGCAAGGGAAGGCTGGGGCTTTCAGAAAAGTCAAAATGGGGGGGGCACTATACCGTCGCCTGGGCCGGCCTCGAATCCCTACCATCGATACGGCTCACGAGTGAGCGTGCAGGACAAGGAAAAGTCTTTCTTCGATGGAATCGATGTTTCGTTGGCAGGCATTGCCGATCTCGCGAAAGGCAATACGGCGTTCCTCAAAGAAGGGTTAGCCGGATTGACGAAGATAACCGATGATGCAGCGAATGATTATCGACCTTCCAAGCCATCCGGCATAGCTCCACTGCTGGCGGAGGGCCTGAAAACGACCCGCGACTTGCGCGATAGCGTACAATCCAGCTCGTTGACGGAACCGGGCAAGAGCGATGTCTTGTTCGAACTGGGCCTGAAAGAAAAACAGTTTCAGAAAGCTTTATCGACAGCGCTGGGTTTGCAATTCGATGCAGTGGTGGCGCCAGAGAAGGCTCCCACCGGCCCGTTTGCCGCCTTTCGTGGGCCTTCTGTGACCTTCACAACCGCAATCCCCGATCAGTCGTTCGGCGTCGACACGCGGCTTTATAACGAAAGTCCGGAGAGCTTGAACATTAACAGCGTCGATGTGGCCGCGACAGATGGAAGAAATTGGAAGATTTTGCGCCAAGGCGAGAAGAAACCGGATTGGGGACCGGGCGTGGAGGAGAGTGTTAAGTTCGCGGTGACCGTTCCCAGTGATGCGGCGCTAACGCGGCCTTACTTCTCCCGACCGGATGAAGAACAGGCTTACTATAACCTCAACGACGAGCGATATCGCAACCTATCTTTGGCGCCCTATCCCCTGCGGGCGACTCTTCATGTTTCCTATCGCGGAACGCCCCTTGAAATGGAACAAGTGGTGCATTCCGTGGAGCACATTGAAGGCATTGGCATTGTCGAAGACCCGCTGATCGTTGGACCCGCGTTGTCGGTTTCGGTTTCGCCAGCTGCCGGCGCGGTGCCGTTGACCTTGCACGAATTTGCATTTACCTGCACGCTGCACACGAATGTGAAGGGGCCCGCCAGCGGTGTGTTGCGCCTGCGGCTGCCGCAAGGTTGGCAATCGAATCCTCCGCAAGCGCCTTTCTCGTTTTCACGCGATGGCGAGAACCAGACGATTACGTTCAAGGTGATGCCGAACAATATGAAAGCGCAGCGGTATGAGATCAAAGCTGTTGCCGATTACAGCGGAAAGACCTTCGAAGAGGGCTATCGCCTGGTCGGATACCCTGGCGTTCGGCCGTATCCGTTCTATCGGCCGGCAAGTTATGAGGCCGTTGGCGTAGATGTGAAGACGGCGCCGGGCCTGAACATTGCGTTCTTGCCGGGCACCGGTGATGATGTACCGCGCGCTCTGGAAGACCTGGGCCTAAATGTGCGCACGCTTTCAGCGAACGATATACAAACGGCCGACTTGAGCGTATACGATGCAATTGTATTGGGTGTTCGGGCCTATACTGTGCAACCGGAGTTGCGTTCCGCCAACGCTCGTCTGTTGGACTATGTGAAAGACGGCGGCGTGCTCATCGTCCAGTACAACTTGGCAAATTTCGATGCCAGCGACGGACCTTATCCGTTTAGCTTGGGGCAGAATCCGCAGAAGGTGGTGGATGAGGGCTCCGCAGTTGATTTGGTCGATGCGAAGAATCCAGCGTTTGCGTGGCCCAATCGCATTCATGCCGACGATTTCAAGGGCTGGATTGAGGAACGCGGGCACGGTTTTATGAAGACCTGGGATCCGCGCTACAAAGCTCTGGTAGAAACACATGATCCGGATCAGGATCCGCAGAAAGGCGGCCTGCTGATCGCCCCATACGGCAAAGGGATGTATGTTTATGATGCGTTCGCGCTGTATCGGCAGCTGCCGTCAGGTGTTCCAGGCGCATATCGCATCTTGGCGAATCTCGTTAGCTTAGGGAAGAATCCAGAGTTGAAATAGGGCCCGGCGGCTAAAGACTTGCAAGTCGCAGCCAAAGAAAGAACCCGCCGCCGACCGACGGCTAATCGAGTTTGGATCCCGGGACCAGCGCCTCTTCCAAGGTGCTCAAGTACTCCCCCAATGTCGCGTCTAGTCGCTGGTGCATGAACATCTGAAAAGGTCTAAGGTCATCGCACATTGACGCATGTTCAAGTGTGTCCAGATATGTTTTTCGGTCTTCCGGACGCACGGCGACGGGCGGGTATCCTTCGCGCAACAGAAGCAGGTTCATCAACAGCCTTGCCGTTCGACCATTGCCGTCGGCAAACGGATGAATCGCGACTAACTGGAAGTGCGCATCAAAGCTGATCGCCGGTGCCGGGCCGGCCTTTGCTAGCCATTCGCCGTACTCCCTCATCGAGCCGGGAATCTTCGCGGCGTTCGGGAAGATGACGGGAGAACCAGCAATGCGGCGGGGGAGGGTGCTGTAGATGCCGCCGATTTCAGGCTGGCTGCGGGCAACAATGCGCCGCTGCAATTCCCGCACAGTGTCTTCGTTTACAGGCGTTGTCTTCTCCGCCAGTTCGCGCATCCACAAGACAGCGTTGTAATGGTCAACCGCCTCAAGATGATCGCGTAACGGCTTGCCGCCAACCGTAATGCCATGCTCGATAAGCTCCGCCGTTTCGCGCAACGTCAGAGTGTTGCCTTCGATGGCGTTGGACGTGTAGGTCAGGTCAACGTCATAGGGTTTTTGCAAGGCAAGCAACGCCTCTCGTGAAACCGGACGCATCGCGTCGAGCCGCTCTTTCTTCGCGGCGATCGACGCCAGAAGCTCATCCATGACGCCCTACAGATAGCACGAGCAAGGCCGCTTTACAAACACATTCGCGGCGTTAGGAATTGGTCTCGACCAGTTTGCGGGCTTTCTGCCAAGCCACTTTGTCGCGGTATTCCTGATAGAGAGTGCTGAACCCTGCCCAGAAATAGCCGCACACGAACAGCATCAAGAATGGAATCGCCAAGAAGTTATAAGTGTCGATCGCAAAATCGACCATGAA
>JBARMQ010000317.1:0-1551 GCA_049802535.1 Bryobacteraceae bacterium
ACGCCGAGATTACTCGCCGCACGATCGAGTTCATGAAAGAGAGTGTCGAGCAGCGACGCCCGTTCTATGCTTATGTTCCGCTGACTCAGGTGCACCTGCCCAGCCTTCCGCATCCGGATTTTGCCGGACGAACGGGCTTAGGTGACTTCGCCGATGCTGTGGTGGAGACCGACTATAGACTGGGCCAGATTCTCGATGCCATCGACGAGCTCGGCGTTCGCGACGATACCATCGTGGTCTTCACCAGCGACAACGGCCCGGACCCCACTTGGCCTTGGCAGGGATCCTCTGGGCCGTGGCGCGGATACTACTTCACCCACATGGAGGGCTCGCTTCGCGTGCCGTTTCTCATTCGCTGGCCCGGCAAGATTCCGGCGGGCGCAGTGAGCAACGAGATCGTTCATCAGATCGACACCTTCACAACTTTCGCAAAAATAGCGGGAATCGATATCCCGGTAGACCGAGCGATTGACGGCGTTGATCAGACGAACTTCTTCCTAGGCAAGCAGGAGAATTCCAATCGTGAAAGCGTGCTCGCCTTCGTGGCCGAGCGCCTTGAGGCTGTAAAATGGCGTGATTGGAAGCTGGTTTTCTACGAGGAAACCAGAGATTGGTTCGGTACTCCGCAAAAGCTCACTTTGCCGAAACTTTTCAATCTGGCCGCCGATCCCAAAGAGGAATATCCCGAGACAACACTTAGAAATACTTGGGCGATGGTTTGTTGCCTCAACGTGATTAAGGAGTTTCAGGCGAGTCTCAAAATATATCCGGCTGTTCCGGAGGGGACGGCAGATCCCTACGTTCCCCCGATGATGGGATGAAAGCCGCAGATCAGCGCTTACTACGCCAAGCGGGACAGCATTCCGCCTGCTTGGTGGTTGCAGCGCGCGCGGACCGAGATCAGAGACATGCTAGATTATTTTGCTCAAGTGGCTCTCGTCGGTAAGCGGTTGCGTCTGGAACCACTATCGCAAAAGCACTTAGAGGATCTCTCGATCGCAGGAGCGCAAGCCGAGATTTGGCGGTGGCTGCCAACCGAGCATTACGCTGCAGGAAGCATGGTGTCCTTCATAGATGGCGCGCTCGCACAATACGCGCAGCGAAAAGCCGTTCCATTCGCAACGATCGACATGGAGAGCGCGATCGCCGTTGGCTCGACGCGTTATCATAATATCGAGCCGCAACAGCGGCGGCTCGAGATCGGGTTCACTTGGATTTCGCCAACATTCCAAGGATCCCACGTTAATACCGAGGCGAAGTTTCTCCAACTTTGGTACGCTTTCGAGATTCTCAGATGCCGACGTGTCGAATTCAAGACTGACGCCAAAAACGTTAGGTCACGCAATGCCATTCTACGACTTGGCGCTATTGAGGAGGGATACTTCCGAAAACACATGATTTATCCGGACGGTCGCAACCGCGATAGTGTCTACTTTTCAATTCTCGATGATGAATGGGCGACCACCAAGGCGCTTCTCCTATCGCGGCTTGGATATGACGTACAGCCCCGTATTTCGGACGACGCCAGCTGCGTCCACGTGACCTTCTAAC
>JBARMQ010000318.1:0-2735 GCA_049802535.1 Bryobacteraceae bacterium
GGACATGTCTTTGCTGCTGCGGCCTTCCATGCTTGACGATCTGGGCCTGATTCCGGCCGTTCAGTGGCAGGCGCGCGAAGTTTCACGCACCAGTAATGTCTACGTTCAGGTCTCTGCGGATCCCATACCGGAAGATATTCCGGATGAACACAAGACCTGCATCTATCGCGTTGTCCAAGAAGCTCTGCGCAATGCGGTGAGGCACTCGAAGGCCAAGAGCGTGCGAGTTCGGCTAAGCCGCGATGCTGAACATCTGGTGTTAACCATCCAGGATGACGGGCACGGTTTTGTGCCTTCGCGGGACAAAGGTTTGGGGTTACTAGGAATACAAGAGCGCGTCACACATCTCCACGGCAAGTTCTCGCTCGAGTCCACTGCGGGCGAGGGCACATCGATTCGGGTTGAACTGCCGCTGGCTTTTGACGGCAATAGGCTAAATGACGAGGAGCCGGCTTCGCAGGCCGATTGGTACTCGAATCCATGACTTCGGTACGAATCGGTTTGGCCGACGATCACACCATCATGCGCCATGGGATGAGGCTGGTGTTAAACAGGGAGCCGGATTTTGAAGTCGTCGGCGAGGCCAGCAACGGACGGGAAGCGATCGACCTGGCAATTCGAGAGAATCCCGACGTTATCGTCATGGACATCGCAATGCCTCTACTCAATGGCATTGAAGCCGCCCGGCGAATTCATGAGGAGCGGCTTAAAACCGCCGTCGTCATTCTGAGCATGCATTCCGACGAGGGCTATATTTTGAAGGCGCTTCGGGCGGGCGCACGAGGCTATCTGCTAAAGGATTCGGCCGATGTCGATCTCATCCAGGCGATACGTGCCGTCCACGCCGGAAAGGCGTTCTTTAGTCCAGCGGTGAGTAAGGTGCTCGCCGACGACTACATGCGCCAAATGCAGCATCACGGCGTAGAGGATCCCTACGATCTTTTGACGCCGCGTGAGCGGGAACTTCTTCAACTCGTCGCCGAACTGAAGTCGACGAAGGATATTGCGAACCTATTGGGATTGAGCCCTCACACCGTCGATACCCACCGCGGAAACCTTATGCAGAAGCTAAATGTCCACAGCATTCCGGAACTGGTTCTGTATGCGATGAGGAAGGGCATTATTACTTGATAATGCCCTGTGTGATCCGATAGCTCCTTGAGCCGCGCCGTCAATGGCTCACTGGCGGAGCAGAATGCTGAATTCTCCGTTCCGGCCATCCAGAATGACCGTGCTTGCGGGCGGAATCTGTCCTTGTGAGACAAGGGCAGCTACCGGTTGAATGAAATTGCGCTGAACGGTACGTTTTAATTCGCGAGCGCCAAATTCCACGCTGACGCCTTGTTCCAACAACAGATTTCGTCCCGACTGGGTGCATTGCAGTCGAAATGCTCGTGGACCTAACCGGGTGTGAATGAGCCGGGCGAATCCCTCAAAGATGTGATCGAGAATTTGGCTGCAAGCCTCGCGGTTCAAAGGCTGATATGTAATGACCGAGTCGATCCGATTGACGAACTCTGGTGAGAATTTGTGCCGGACGGCCGCCATGCCAATGTTGTGCAGCTTGGTTGAATCCGTTGCCTCCGTTGTGGGAATCATCGCTTCGAATCCGAAGTCTGGCTTGTTTGCTCGCTGAATGGATTTCGCTCCCAAATTGCTGGTCAGGAAAATAATGGTGCGATCAAAATTGACCGTGGTGTTATCACCCAGCCGCAGAGAGGCTTTGTCGAAGATCCCGAGCAGCAGCCGCTGCATTGAGGGAGCCGCTTTTTCGATCTCGTCAAACAACAGTAGCGAAATATCGCTATGGTCGCTCGCCACCGAATTGATTTTGGCTTGCGTCAGCATAGGCTGCGTTTCGCGATGACCCAAATATCCCGGCGGCGCGCCGATCAACTTGGCAACCTCGTGCTCCATTTGAAACTCGCCGCAGTCCACTTTCAACATCTGTTTGGTGCTACCGTGGAGGACCTCGGAAAGCGCCTCAACCGTACGTGTCTTTCCCGTGCCAGTTGGACCAAGCAACAGAACTACGCCGATGGGGCGCCCCTCCGGAGCCAAACCGGCTTGGTGCATCTGGATATAAGGAATGATGGTCTCGATGGCCTCAGGTTGCCCAACGAGCAGACTGGTTAGCCGGGCAGCTAAACCATCTGGATTTTCCGGCACGATAGGACGTCTTGTACGGCCTGCTAGGTTATAAGATCGCATTCGCGGGTCGCGTTTCCTCTCGCACTGAGAATATCTGGCCGAATCGCCCGGTCTACACGCCTCATTTGGTGGCAGCCCAGGCCGAACTTTGGCAAAACCCGTTATTCTCAATGAGATACGCTATGGGGGCAGGCTTCAGAAAAAACACGGCTCAGCCGTGACCGTATGGAAAGCCACTTCTCGCGCCCCTAAACTGGAGAGACAAAAACGTATGAACTACCTTCAATTACTCGCAATTTGGACTGCGGCGCCACTGTTCTCGCTTTCTGCATTTGCCAGGAGCGGCACCCTCGTTTATGTCGGAACGTTTACCCACGGCGCCAGTAAGGGAATTTATGCTTACCGCCTGGACGAGGCCACTGGAAAGATGACGCCTCTGGGATTAGCGGCCGAAGCTGACAGTCCGTCCTATTTGGCGGTTGCTCCCAATCACCACTTCTTGTATGCGGTCAATGAAATTGAGACGTACGACGGAAAGAAAGCGGGCAGCGTCAGTTGGTTCTCAATCGACGGCGCTACCGGAA
>JBARMQ010000319.1:0-9803 GCA_049802535.1 Bryobacteraceae bacterium
GTGCGATCTGTGTTAGGTTGTTCCTGCGCCACAGTTCGGGCAGGTATTGCCAACAGAGCCAGTAGGCTCATCGCCGATGTGGAAATCAGTAATGTAAGTTTCATGTGCTTCCTTTCGTCACGACTCAAACTTTGAGCCCATTAGCCGATTGGGTCCATGGGCCAGACATATTTCGTTGCTCTCCGTGTAAGTGGGTTCTGTTTCTTCGGTTTGTGAGTGGACCTCTCTTTGGATATGCTTCTGCGCCGGCAACCGCTCCCGTTGATCGCAGACGAGAGCGGTTGCTCAATGCCCTTCACTTTGTCGGGGTTGTGAAGGACAGCACGCGTGTTACGAAGGCGACCCCGCGCTGACGCTCCGTCGGTGGCAGTTCCAGGCCCACTTCTCTCGCGCTGTAGCCCGACCACGCTTGCGTCAGCCAGCAGCTCTTGTCATAGCAATGGAACACGAGTTTGGTCGGGCCATCCGCCGCGCCAGTTGCCGGGAACGCCAATGCGAACGTACTGCCCAAGTTCCGATTTAATCCGTGAACGGAAACGAGGTGTGACCGCGTGTCATAGGTCAGTTGGTAATTGCCGGCCGCCAACGTCGTGTTCCGCACCATAAATGCGAACGGGATATCGGCTTTCAGCGTTTGGCTCGAACCCCCGTAGGCCGCCGATATTGTTAGCAAGCCGAAAAGCGTCATTGTCGAAAACATCTTGAACATGGGTTTCTCCTTGTGATTTAACTTGCTGCCGTAACTCTTTTGAACCATCGGATCGTTGCGGCACGATCCAACTCTGAGGGAATGAGCCGATTTAGTCGATGGGCGGGGCATACGCCAATGCTCTGTTGTTTATCTCCCGTTAAGTAAGCTCTTCTCTTGCACTTGCGAGGGGCCATCCGTGCCTGCCCGATCAGCGGCTCGACAGTGCTATAGTGGCTTGCCATCGGGTTATCGCCATGGACGCACCCACAAGACGAGGCCACCTGATCCGGTTTTCGGTTTTCGAGCTGAATCTGGATTCCGCCGAGCTCTTCAAACGGGGACGGAAGGTGAAGCTACAAGGGCAGCCCTTCGAGGTTCTTCTCGCATTGCTGAATCGGCCCGGGGAGGTGGTGTCTCGGGACGAACTTAAGCAGAAACTCTGGCCCACTGACACTGCCGGCGACTTTGACCAAGGCCTGAACAGGGCCATTAACAAGGTTCGAGACGCGCTCGGTGACACGGCGGAAAGCCCTCACTTTGTGGAAACCTTGCCCCGCCGCGGATATCGGTTTATCAGTTCGATTCAGGACGACAACGGCGCACAATCTGCGCCGGTTGAGTCATCGCCGATCGATGTCCCTATCCGAACAACTGAGCTACCGGCGCATGAGGCAAAGCGCGGACCCAGCCGAAGAACCTGGCTGATACCACTTGCTGCCGCTGTGCTGGCGTTCTTCGTCGCGGATTATCTCTACCTTCACCGGGTGCCGAATGCAAAACTCACCAACAAAGACAAGATTGTGCTTGCCGATTTCACAAACTCGACGGGCGACCCCTTGTTCGACGGAACGCTTCGCCAGGGCTTGGCGGTGCAGCTTGAACAATCGCCATTTCTCAGCCTCGTCTCTGAGGAGCGTGTCCGGCAAGTAATGCCCCTGATGGGCCGGCGAGCCGATTCGCGACTTACTCCGGAGCTTGCTCGGGAAATCTGCGAGCGAACGGGAAGCACCGCTGTGCTGGATGGCTCGATTGCCAGCCTCGGGAGCCAGTACGTAGTCGGGTTGCGCGCAAGGAACTGCCGCAGCGGGGATGTGCTGGATGAGGAGCAGGTGCAGGCGCCGAGCAAAGAAGACGTCCTGAATGCGCTGGACCAGATTGCCCGAACGTTCAGAGTCCGGGTGGGCGAATCGCTCACGACAATCAAGGAACACGATACTCCGTTGCAAGAGGCTACGACGCCTTCGCTCGAGGCGTTGAAGGCCTACAGCGCAGCCTGGAAGGTTGCTTTCTCAACCGGCTTTGCCGCCGCCGTACCGGATCTCAGGCGCGCGATCGAGATCGATCCCAATTTCGCCATGGCGCATGGGTATCTGGGAAGAATATACGGCGATATCGGAGAGTCCGTCCTATCTGCCGAGAGCACTGCTAAGGCTTATCAATTACGCGATCGCACCAGCGACAGGGAAAAATTGTTTATCACGGCTTCTTATGACCTTCAAGTGACGGGAAACCTGGAAAAGGCGAAACAGACTCTTGAGTTATGGGCGCAAACGTATCCTCGTGAAGCTGGGCCCCACGGATTGATGTCGGGGACCGTTTACCAATGCACCGGTAACTATGAAGAGGCGATTGAAGAAGCCAAGAAAGCGATTGCTCTTGATCCGGATTTCACTCCGGGTTACGACAATCTTGCTTACAGCTATTTTTTCCTGGATCGCGCCGGGGACCCTAAGCACCTGGCAGATGCCGAGAATGTCATTCAGCGGGCATCCGAGCGCAATCTGGAAATTGCTGACTTTTTGCTCCTCCGCTACAACATCGCGTCCCTAAAGGGTGATAAGGCGGGCATGGAGCGGGCGGCGGCTCGAGCGAAAGGCAAGCTGGGAGCCGAAGACTGGATGTCTCACGTGGAAGCTCTTACGCTGGCCCGTTCCGGTCAGTTGCAGAAGGCCATGGCGATGGAGAAGGGCGCTGTGCAGTCGGCTGAGCAAGCAGGGCAGCGGGAAAGAGCGGCTGTCTTTCAAACGGGAGAGGCAGTGTGGGAAGCCCTCTTCGGAAATGGACCCGTCGCAAAACGAAGCGCCATGGCGGCACTTGCGCTTTCCAAGGGGCGGGATGTGGAATATGGCGTTGCGTTCGCATTGGCGCTTGCAGGCGATTATTCCCAATCGGACGCACTCGCGGACGATCTCGAAAAGCGCTTCCCCGAGGACACCTCAGTCAGATTTACGTATCTGCCTACGCTCTGTGCGCTCCTTGCGCTAAAGAAGAGGGACGCTGCGAAAGCCTTTGAACTGTTGCAAATCAATGTCCCCTATGAACTAGCGGTACCGAACCTCGCCTTTTTTGGATTTTATGGGAGTCTCTACGCGCCATACGTTCGCGGCGAGGCCTATCT
This sequence comes from Bryobacteraceae bacterium, assembly GCA_049802535.1. Lineage (GTDB taxonomy): Bacteria > Acidobacteriota > Terriglobia > Bryobacterales > Bryobacteraceae > Bog-105. The sequence goes on from JBARMQ010000319.1 coordinate 3,090, forward strand.
TGCAACGCGCAAGGGCGCCAACGCTGCGATCGAGTTCGAGAAAATCCTCGAGCACCCCGGATTAACTTTCAGCGACCCGATAGGCGCTGCTGTACGCTTGCAACTGGGCAGAGCGTTCGTCTTGTCGGGAGATAAGACCAAAGCAAAGGCTGCCTACCAGGATTTCCTCACGTTCTGGAAAGATGCCGACGCCGACATCCCGATCCTGAAACAAGCCCAAGCCGAATACGCCAACTTGCAATAGGTCGTGCTTGACGAGCCGTTCGCGGGCATTTTGAGTTGCCTTGAATCTGTAGCTGAAAGAGCATGTATCTCACGAACGTCTCGTAACAGTGGACAAGGATGGGAGGCGTACTATGCCTCGATAACGCTTGCAAAGCCAAATGTCCGGTTTCTCGGCTATAGTGAGAACTGTTCCAGAACGGTGGGCTCCTGAAGATAGCTCCGCACTGGTCGGCCGGCGCAGATTAATCCATACATTGCCGTCAGGGGAAGCGGACCTGACCGCACGTCCAAGCGATTTCGCAAACTCTTTTACTGAGCGCGAGACGCTACAATACGACGATGACTCCGAGCGATATTGAGCAATTCTTTCCAACTCCTCAATTCGGAGACATGCAGGATGTGGCTCCGGTTACGATGGGGCAATCAGGTGCGAGCGTTTACTCGGTTACTACGGAAACTGGGGCATACATCCTGCGCATTCGCGGCCAGGACCACGAGTCCTGGGAAAAGGTCTGACCGAAGCCATCGACACGACCACGCAGGCAAGACTGCCGCCGATGCTGCTCGATCAAGCACCGCTTGGCTGCCAGGCCAGCGAGTTCTTCTCCTGTCCGGTGGCACGCAGCCGTGCCCTTTGCGCAAGTGATTAGCTGTCCATCGCTTCGAGCACTCTGTTAACGCAGGTATCCAAATCCTCCACGCCCGTCATGCACTCGACATCCGGCGTCAGGGGCGGCTCATACGGATCGCTGACGCCGGTAAAGTGTGCCACTTCTCCCGAGCGCGCCTTACGGTAGAGCCCCTTCACATCGCGGGACTCGCAAACGGACAAAGGCGCATTGACGTAGACCTCGATGTAACGGCCACAGATCCGTCGCACCTCTTCGCGCGCGGCTCGATACGGGGCGATCGCCGCCACCAGTACCACCACCCCATGGCGAGCAAGGAGGGAGGCGACATAGGCAATCCGACGTACATTTTCGTCCCGGTCTTCGCGGGAGAAGCCGAGCCCGCGGCATAAATTCGTGCGGATTTCGTCGCCATCCAGCAGTTCGACCCGCGTGCCGGCTGCCGCCAATTCTTCCCAAACAGCTCGGGCAATCGTCGATTTGCCAGCAGAACTCAGGCCAGTGAACCAGACCACCAGGCCCGTTGCGAACTCCGGCCGAATGCCATTGCCTCGTTCGATCAAAACTGCTTCCCTTTCCAGTACCAACACTATTCCTCCCTGGAGGATAATCGGCGGAACAGCGTGGCAACTTTATTCTGCCAGGGAACCGGAAGGGGTCTTTCTTTCGTATTTTGTTAAGCTATGGCCGCACGGTACGGAGATTGATGATGCGATGCCTCGTTTTGTTTGGGTTGGTTGCGATGAGCCTGTTCGGGCAGGATGGCGCGTCGATTTACAAAAAGCATTGCGCGCAATGTCATGACAACCCTACCGGCCGAGTTCCGCCGTTTAGCGCGCTTCGAGCCATGTCGCCGCCGGCAATCATGCAGGCGCTGCAAAATGGGCCGATGAAGCCTCAGGCGGCGGGGTTGACTACCGCGGAACTGTACGCCCTGGTGACATACCTCGCTACTCCCGCCGCGGCGCCGGCGGCCGCTCCTCCAGCCTCGGCATTTTGCAGTCAGCGTGGGGAGTCGCCGGGAGACCACGAAATACCGTCTTGGATGGGGTGGGGGGCCGACCTTGCAAACTCTCGCTTTCTGGATGCGCGGCAAGCGGGAATCACAGCGGCAGACGTTCCCAAGCTCAAACTGAAGTGGGCATTTGGATTAGGCGACGGGACAAGTGTTCACTCGCAAGCCGCTGCCGGGCTCGGGCACGTGTTCGTGGCGAATCTGACGGGTGAAGTCGACTCGCTCGACGCACGCACCGGATGTATCCAATGGACGTTCACGGCGGATGCGCCGGTTCGGAGCGCTGTCGTTCTTGGCGTCAGTTCTCCTAAGCCGTCGGCGGTCTTTTTTGGAGATCAGAAAGCGAATGCCTACGCCTTGGATGCCACGACCGGCAAATTGCGTTGGAAGGTTCATGTCGCCGACCATTTTGCCGCATTAATCACGGGCGCTCCCGTATTGCACGGCGACGTTCTCTATGTGCCCGTTTCGTCTTACGAAGAGATATTGGCCGGCTCGCCTGGTTATAAGTGCTGTTCCTTCCGAGGCAGCCTGGTTGCCCTCGACGCCAGTACAGGAAAAGAAATTTGGAAGGCGTACACGATTGCTGAGGAAGCCCATGCGTCAACCGATACGACAACCGGGAAGCCCATGCTGGGACCGTCCGGCGCCGCCATCTGGGGTTCGCCTACATTTGACGAAAAGCGCAGCGCACTCTATGTCGCAACAGGCGACAACTATTCCGATCCGCCCAGCGCAACCAGCGATGCGGTGCTAGCGTTCGACAGCACGACAGGCAAGCTTCTCTGGTCGAAGCAGGTGACGTCCGATGACGTATACAACGTGGGCCCCGACGCAAAAGGCCGCGATTTCGACTTCGGGCAACCACCGATACTGGTCTCGCTGCCGGGTGGTCAAAGGGCTCTTGTGATCGGCCAAAAATCCGGCATGGTGCACGCGTTAGATCCCGACCACCATGGTCAAATCTTGTGGCAGACGCGGGCGGCGAAAGGCGGAGCGTTAGGCGGCATTGAATGGGGTTCGGCAGCCGATCGCGAAAACATGTATGTGGCTGTGTCGGATCAGGGTATGGCTGGCGTTCCTGACAAAACGGTTGCGCGCGGATATCGATTAGAGCTAGACCCCACCTCCGGAGGCGGATTGCTGGCCCTCCGGCTGACGGACGGCGAAAAAATGTGGAGCGCTGCACCCCCTACGTGCGGCGATCGAAAGCAGTGCAGCCCAGCTCAGTCTGCGGCGGTCAGCGCGATATCGGGAGTTGTCTTTTCCGGTTCAGTGGATGGCCATCTGCGCGCGTATTCGACATCGACGGGTCAAGTCATTTGGGATGTGGACACGGAGCGCTCTTATGACACCACCAATGGTCCAAAAGCCCACGGCGGCTCGATTGACTGCGTTGGCCCGGTCATCTCAAACGGCATGCTGTACGTCGACTCCGGCTATGGCCAATGGGGCGGCGTGCCCGGGAACGTGTTTTTGGCCTTTTCGGTGGATGGGAAATGACCCTTGCATTTATTCGGGGCGATCGATCTGAAGGCAGCCCAACGTGAAGACAAACGGGAATCCGCCGGGAATCTCCCGCTTGTAAGCGCCATCGAAGAACACCAGCATTTTCCCTTCGCCGGTCTCGCTGTATTGAAGGGATGGCTTCCATGGTCCACCGTGCCATCCCCGATTTTCCGCCGTCATAATCTGAATCGGCTCGCTCCAGTCTGAGAGCTCCGCCGACAGGTGGCCGGCGCGGCACCACCATAAACCGGTAACGGGTGGTGGTTCCGACGAGGTCAGCCATACGCGCGAAAAGACCGCTTCGAAGCCGATCTCGGCTTTGATGACGCAAAAATCAAACATCTTGTGATCGGGAGGAGCAAAGATCTTGTGTTTCGTCCAGTTCGTGCAGCCGTCGACGCTTTCCGAGAATCCATGAACTAGATAATCCTCTTGATTTGAGCCCGCGACGTACCACATCTTCCATTTGCCATCGGCGTAGACAAGGTTAGGCTCATATACGCTGCCGTGCTCCCACTCTTCCTCAGATAAAAACACCGGCGAGGCCTGATCGATCCACTGACGGCCGTCCCACTCGAGATAACCGATCGTATACGGCCCCCAAACGTTCTCAGCGCCGCCGGCGTAGTAGATTCTTTCGACCCAATCACCGCGTGCCGGATCCCAACCCTTCACATAAGAAGGACAGTGACGGCCGCCCTTTAGATCCCACGAATGGCTGCGTTCATATCCGGCGAGTAGCGCAGCCTTTGAGGGATCGTTGGCGTCGGGCATTATCGTCCAGCCTGTCGCTGAAAGCGGCGCGCCGTCCGGAAGAGAGGCGCTAAACAAGTCGATCCCTTCGCGGTTTTGAATTTTGCCGGCAAGGTACATCCACCATTGCCGTCCTCGCCGCATCAGAGTGGAATCCGTCGCTACCCATACGTCCGTGATCGTGCCGAAACCATCGGCGGGATCGAATATCTTTGTTTCAATCATGAGGTAGTTTTCATTCGGTGAGCGCGGCCTATTGCATCTGTGGATCCGATTGGCCGGGGGCAGCCTCAGACCAGAGCTCGTATAAGTTCTTCTCGAATCGCGGAACGTCCACGTCTAGTTGCGCATGCACCTTTTGCAGCTGTAGGACAGGCTTGTCCCGATCGTCCCAGATCAGAGTGTTTCCGTAACCGGGCCCATGAACAGTATCGACATCCATGTAAATGAAGCGCTCATGCGTAATGATCCCGGGATCAAGCCACGCCGCTGCAGCCAGTTCGTCCCACATATATTGTCCCAAGGGGTGCGTTGTATATTTCGTCAAGTAACGGGCCGCCGGCGTGTTCAGATGTGACCATTCGGCGAAAAGCCTTTCTGTCGGTCTCGTTTCGATGGACGCATCGACAGTGGTGTCGGTGATTTTCGCCCAATGCGCCCGTAACGTAATGCTGGCGGCTTCGGGATCAAACCAGTAGTTGAATTCGTGGCGCGGATTATCGGCGAACTCCGGATCGTCCGTTCGCGGATTCAAACTGCCCCCCATGATCACCAACTCCTTTGCCAGTTCCGCGAACCTTGGGTCCAATCGAATGGCCATCGCAATGTTGGTCATCGGGCCAGCGCCATAAATCGTCACTTGGTGCGGATATTGGTGGACCATGCGGACCATGAATTGAGCGGCATCTTCTTCAGCGGCCTTTGTGGTTGGCGCGCCTTCCGGCATTGGAGGGATCAACGCGGCCGCGTGCCCGCCGTCTTGCCAGGCTCCGTTCCAGGAAACCTTGCCGTACAACTGTTCGCTGATTCTTGTCTCGGCCTGGGTGCGAACTAATGGATATTCCGCACCGGCGTAGACTTTGACGTCCGTGCGCCCGACCAACTCGAGTAAGCGCAGTGTATGCGCCACTTCTTCGTCGCGCCACGCGTCGCCCGTGACGACAGTAATGCCCAAAAGCTTCACTTGGGGCGATTGCAGGAAGACCAACAGCGCTGTCATGTCGGAGCCCGCCGGTCCTGCGGCATCCTGATCGGCGATCACATACTTTTGTTGCGCTGCAAGGGAAAACGCTGTTGCTATAAAGCAGAAGAGAGCCATGCTTGCGCGGCCACGAGCAATCTGGCTAATAACAGGATCGTTCATCGCTAAAGCAACAGGTTACCCCACGCTGCCGCATGCAAGGATAAGCATAATGTCGCAGAATTATCAGAGCCAAGACCTGTGGAGCCGCGCCACTTCCGTCAATGGATATCCCTTCGACGAGCTTCGGTCCGTTCTTCAAAAGTCCATACGGCGCGGCTGGATTGAAGACGCCGTGCTCGCGGCATACGAGTTCTTCTCGAGCGGTGCGGAAGCCGAGGAGGTCCTTTGGCGAAGACTTGAGATCATCGCCACGGAAGATGTGGGCTTCGGACTCATTGAAGCTCCGGTCATTCTCGAAGCGTTGAATGCGCAGCGCCTCCGCATGGTGGATCGCGGCGACCGATGGATGTACTCTGTGCATGCTGTGCGATTGCTTGCGACAGCGAAAAAGGACAACACCACCATGGAATTGGCCACCTGGGCACAATTTGCCGTGGCACGCGGTGAGCGCCGGGTGGAGGTGAAGGATTTTCAGATCGACATGCATACACGCCGCGGCGCGGCGATGGGGCGCGATGTCGCCCACTGGTGGACGGAAGGCGCGAAACTCGAAAATAGGCTCAGCGAACAGCGAACGCCATGGGGCAAGTATCTGGACAATCTCTATCTCGGCCAAACGCCCGCCAAAGCAGATCATGAATCGTAATGGCTGAATTAGTAGAATCGTCCGCGTGTAGCAGAAGAAGATTTTTGACAGCGGGCGCGGGTCTTGCCGCGTGCGCTCCCTGGCTTAACTCCTGCACTTCGGCAAACCGGCACGATCTGATCTTTGCGCTCGGCTGGGTTCCCAACGTGGAGTATGCCGATTTATGGGTCGCGATCGACAAAGGCTACGTTGCCGCAGAACACCTGTCGCTTAAGGTCTGGCCCGGAGGCCCAAATGCGCCGCAGCCCGTCATTGAAGTCGCGGCCCGTCAGGCACATATTGGCGAAGCAGAGTGGCTGCCGTTGCTCGACGCGATTCTTCGCGGCAACGACTTTGTAATCATCGCATCGATCTTTCCCGTCCATCCGGCAGGCTTGATGTCCCTGCCGCGGCGTCCTGTGCGCACAGTTGCCGATTTGCCGCATTGCCGTTTCCTCGTGCAGGGGCCCAGCGAAAGGACCGCCATTGAAGCAACGTTCAAACTGAATCGGCTTGCTCCGGACTATCAACTGATTCCGGTGGGCTTCTCTCCGGAAGCGCTCCTGAATGGCGCGGGCGATGCGTACTACTGCTT
>JBARMQ010000320.1:0-19781 GCA_049802535.1 Bryobacteraceae bacterium
GGATTGGAGTTTACGCAGTGACGGCGTCGAAGACATACGGGCCACCATAAGACACGAAACTCCTCGAGTAGCGGTTTCGTCTGCGAGTATGATCTTTGTCTGAGAGCTATGGGCCAGATACGGTCCATGGAAGAGGGGGGCCAGAGCTGGCCCATGGAGGCCACGTGGCTGTTGTCGTCGGCGTACCGCGCGAGACGTTTCCTGGGGAACGGCGGGTAGGAATCACTCCGCGTCAATGTGACGCGCTTCGGAAGCTGGACGTCGAGTGCGTCATTGAGCATGCGGCCGGAGCAGAGGCGGGATTTCCGGACGACTTGTATGCGGCGCGCGGCGCCAGCCTTGCCGCCCGTGCCGAAGTTTTCGCCCGAGCCGATGCTGTGGTGCAAGTACGCTGCCTTGGAGCGAACCCAGCAGCCGGACGTTCAGACCTTCCACTGATTCGCCGCGGACAAATTCTGATTGGAATGGATGAACCGCTGACAGCGTTGCAGGAGGATGCCGACCTTGCCGAAGTAGGCGCATCGTTATTTGCGTTAGAACTGATCCCACGCATTACTCGCGCACAAAGCATGGACGTGCTGTCATCGATGGCGACCGTCGCCGGGTATCGCGCGGTACTGATCGCCGCGGAGGCGCTCCCAAAAATGTTTCCCATGCTGATGACTGCAGCCGGAACCATCACCCCGGCCAAAGTATTTGTGCTGGGCGTCGGAGTTGCTGGCCTGCAAGCCATTGCGACCGCAAGGCGGCTGGGCGCAGTTGTTTCGGCTTACGATGTGCGCGCGGCGGTGAAGGAACAGGTGGAGAGCGTAGGCGGCCGGTTTGTGGTGCTGGACCTGGACGCCAAAGGCGCAGAGGGGTCTGGCGGCTATGCGAAGACGATGGGCGAAGATTTTTATCGCCGCCAACGCGAATTGCTGACGGATGTTCTGCGGGAGCAGGATGTAGTGATTACGACTGCGGCCGTGCCCGGGAAGAAGGCGCCTGTGCTGGTCACCAAAGAAATGGTAGCCGCCATGCCGCGCGGGTCGTTAATCGTCGATATTGCCGCTGAGCGCGGAGGCAACTGCGAGTTGACCCGGCCGGGTGAAAATTTCGTATCTGGAGGAGTAACCGTGATGGGACCTACAAACCTTACGGCCGCCGTGCCCTTCCATGCGAGCCAGATGTACGCATCCAATGCGGCCGCATTTCTGAAACTGCTGATCAAGGACGGCGCGCTACGCATCAATCTGGACGATGAAATTCTGCGCGAAACTCTGGTGACGCATGAGGGTCAGGTGGTGAACGCGCGCGTTCGTGAGTTGTTAAATGCGCCGCAGAGCAGCGAAAGGACGGTCAACGCATGAGCGATTACGAGACTGCGATTTGGGTGTTCATGTTGGCGGCTTTTCTGGGATTTGAATTGATTCGCCGCGTATCGCCGCTGCTACACACGCCGTTGATGTCGTTGACCAATGCCATCTCGGCCATCGCGGTGGTGGGCGCGATTCTGATTACCGGATCGAAGGAAGCGACGACGCTGACACGCGCGTTAGGCTTTATCGCGGTGGTGGCTTCGACAACCAACCTGGTGAGCGGATACCTGATTACGGACCGCATGCTGAAGATGTTCAAGAAGCGCGGGAGCGATCCAAAATAATGGACCGGCTTTTTCCGGCGCTTTATATCTTGGCGGCGGCTGGCTTCATTCTCGCCATTAAATGGATGAATTCGCCGGCAACGGCGCGGCGCGGGGTGATCGTCGGCGAAATCGGCATGCTACTCGCGGTGGTGGGAACGCTGCTGCGCTTTGAGGTCGTCAATTATCAATGGATTTTGATCGCGTTCTTCATTGGCTCAGCGGCCGGCGTACCGCTGGCTTACTTGATGCCAATGACCGCGGTGCCGCAACGGACCGCCATCTCGCATGCCTTTGGAGCGCTGGCGTCGGCATTGATCGGTACGGCGGAATATTACCAACACAAGCCGCACGGATTTGTCATTGTGGCTTTGATTATCGAAACGCTGCTGGGCTTCTTGACCTTTACGGCCAGCTTGATGGCGTTCGGTAAATTGCAAGAACTTCTGCCAGCGCGGCCGCTGACTTTTAAGGGCCAACATTACATGAACCTCGGAATTCTCGCGCTGGCCCTCGCAGCCGGTGTCGGGATCATCATTACCCCAGAACGAACGTGGCTGTTTCCGATCTTTACTTGTCTGTCGTTGCTATTTGGCGTTTTGCTGATTGTTCCGATCGGCGGCGCGGACATGCCGACGGTAATTGCGCTGTTGAATTCCTATGCCGGGTTATCCGCCAGCGCGATGGGTTTCGTGTTAGACAACAAGTTACTCATCGTCGCGGGCGCATTAGACGGATCGTCTGGATTTATTTTGTCGGTCATCATGTGCCGGGCCATGAATCGTTCGTTCACGAACGTCTTATTTGGAGGATTCGGCACAGTGCAGGTTAGTGCCGCGAAAGCCACGGCACGGCCGGTCCGTTCGGCTTCGCCGGAAGAAGCCGCCGAGATTTTGGACGCTGCCCGCAGCGTTGTCATCATACCGGGCTACGGCATGGCGGTTGCGCAAGCCCAACATAAATTGCGTGAAATGTTCGATGCCCTGACCAAACGCGGCGTGGACGTTCGATTCGCAATACACCCGGTGGCGGGCCGGATGCCAGGGCACATGAACGTGTTGCTTGCCGAAGCGGATGTTCCTTACGATCGGCTTTTTGAAATGGATGATATCAACGCAGACTTCCCGCGGACCGATGTCGCGCTGGTGATCGGCGCTAACGACGTGGTGAATCCGGCAGCCACCAATGACAAGAACAGTCCGATCTCGGGGATGCCGATTTTGAATGCTCATCTAGCGCGAACTGTGATGATTATTAAACGCGGAATGAGTCCTGGCTTTGCAGGAATTGACAATGAGCTTTATTATCTGGAAAAGACGCTAATGCTTTTCGGCGACGCTAAGTCTTTTGTTGCCAGTATTATAAAAGAATTGAATGCGGTTACAGCAGGCACTCATTAATATTGCGGTAAATCCTTGTGGCTTGGGCGCTCGGAAAAAGATAAACTATCGTTAACCCCATCGACTACCTTCCGCGACCACGTCAGCCGCGAGAGGAAGCCGCCGCGGCACCAGGAGAGCAGATATGCCAGCAACCAGCATGGCGAGAGTTCCACTAGCGCAGGAAGGCCTGAGTTATTGGGACGAATTAGTCGAACAGTGTAAACGGCAGACTGCCCTGATCAATGGCGCTCTGCCAAGCTCTGGCGAGGAAGACCGGATAGTCAAGTGGGTGGATGGCCCAGAAATTCGCATGATGCGGAAGGAGTATCCCTCAACAACCATTACGATGCATTTGGACATGCGTAGTTGGGGGCCGACTATCACGGGCGTGGTTAACGGACGCGAAACGGAGGATCGTCAATTTGCTACCGAGGAGTTTGAATTCCTTGTTGCGAAGGACCTGGACGATTCCACCGTTGCGGTGTTTGGTGAAGGACGAAGCTTCTCGCCGCGCGAACTAGCCGCGTACGTTGCGCAAAACTTCCGGCGCTGCTTCCCTGAGCTTTCCCTGCCCTGCCGCGCCGGTCGGTAATCGACCGAGTTATATACCTGCACCTATGCGGCCAAGGCCATCTTCTTGACCGCTTTCAAATCAACCTTTCCCGTTCCGAGCATTGGCAATTTGTCCACCAGATGAATGTCGCCGGGCTTGGGAATCCAAATCTTTGGAACGCCAGAGGACATCAGGCGATGCCAAATTTCTTGCGGGGAGGTGGTATCGGCGGCGATGAACGCAATCAATCGCTCGCCCTTGCGATCGTCGGCAATGCTGGTAACCACGCAGGGGGATCCCGGCGTAACCGATTCAAGGATTTGCTCAATCTTGCCATGCGGCACCATTTCGCCGGCGATTTTGCTGAATCGTGATTGACGGTCGACGATGGTGATGAAGCCGCTTGGATCGAGCGTGACGATGTCGCCAGTGATGTACCATCCATCGCGAAGAACAGCTTCCGTTTCGGATGGCCGTTGAAGATATCCCAGCATGCGATTGGGCCCTTTGACCAATAACAATCCTTCCTCACCGCAGCCGAGCACCTCGCCGGTCTCCGGATTCACAACTTTCGCGGCGACATTCGGCAGAGGCTGTCCAACAGAACCGGCACGATAGCCAGGCTGCTTAATGCCGGCACGTTCGCGATCCGGAATGTTCACGGAAACCACCGGTGACATTTCCGTAACGCCGTAACCTTCGAGCGGAGTGACGCCGAATTTTTCGTGGAAGGCCTGAGCCAATGACGGTTGCAATTTCTCAGCGCCTACCAGCACGTGCCGTAGAGAAGCAAATTGTTCCCTTGAACAACCGCGGAGATAGGCCTGGCAGAACGATGGCGTGGCGGGGAGGAACGTAGCGTTCGTTTTTTGAATGAGTGCTCCCAAGCCCTTTGCGTCCAGAGGCTGCGCGTGATAAGCAGCGCTACCGCCGTTGAGGAGCGGGAACCAGAGCGTGTATGTGAAGCCGAAGGAGTGAAACAGCGGAAGGATCCCGGCGATTGTATCCGTTCCGTCAATCTGGAATAACGCGTTGACCGATTCGATATTCGAAATGATGTTCCAATGCGACAGCATGACGCCTTTGGGGAGCCCTGTGCTGCCGCTTGAAAACATGATCGCGGCTAAATCGGTTGTCTTCGCGGCGCCATCGGTGAGCAGTGCCGCCGGATACAGACGGGCTTGCAAATAGCCGACGAGTTTGGAGAATCTGCTAAAGGAAAGCGTCTCTTCAGCGAAGACCATTCCCGGATGTTGTTCAATGCCGGTCTTCGCTAAGAATTTTTTCGACGTTACGATGATACCGAGCGCGCATTGCTGAATGGCGGACTCCATGGCTTCGCGGCCCGCGGTGAAATTTAGATTTACCGGGATTCGCCCGGCGCGCACGATTCCCAGGTTGATCAATGCGGCGGCAGAGGAGGCCGGTAGCATGACCCCGATCATCTTTTCATCGGCATGGCGGGAGCGAATTCGTTTGGCGATCAACAGCGCCGCGGCCAGCGTTCGGCCATAGCTGAGCGAAAGTCCGGTGGAGTCGGCGACGGCGCGATGGAACCAATGACGTTTCGCGTTTTGCACGAAGCGGAGGCCAAGCGAATCATGTTGGTTTCGGGGATGCTGTGCGGCGTCTGCGCCGAGTTCGGCAACAGCTTGGCGCACGTCAAACGCGCATGGTTGGAACAGAGGAGCGCCAAAGGAAACTGTAATTGGAAACGGGAGACGGCGCAGCGAACGGATGAGGGATGCGCGGCGGTCGAAGCTGAATATGCTGCCCCATGCGCCGCCAATGTGGACGGGTATCACCGGCACATCCAGTCCTTCGACAATCCTTTCAAGGCCGCGGTGGAATTCGGCTATGTTTCCGTTAAGGGTCAAAGCACCTTCGGCAAAGATGCAAACTACATGGCCGTTTTTCAGTTCTTCACGCGCCGACTCGATGGCCTGCACCACGGCGCGACGATTGCCCGCTGGCACTCGGACGGCATGAAAGAGTGAGAGGGCGCCGGCGAACCGGTCGTACCATTCCGCGGTGACCATGAAGCGAACAAAGCGTTGAATACAAGCGCCGATGAGAAAACCGTCAACATAGGACGCGTGGTTCGCGACGACCAGCGCCGGTCCATGCTGAGGAAGATTCTCCTTACCGTGAATACGAATTCGATACATGGCGTGGGTCAGCAAGTAGAGAAGAAAACGAACGGTGAAATTTGGAACAAGCTGCAGGCCGCACAAGGCCACGGCCAAAGTCAACGCGGCGGCGACGGAGATGACGTGCGCAGCGGAGACCCTTAGCAATTCATGCAGGAGCCAGACCACGCCAGAGGCCATCATGATGCCAATCGTATTGACGAAGTTGGCGGTCGCGATGACACGGCCCTTTTCGTCGTGCGCCGGCCTGTGTTGCAGGATGGCATTGAGCGGCACGATGAACAGGCCGCCCATGAAGCCCAGGATGAGGAGAATGAGCAGAGCCGCCGTCAAGCTGTGACCGGCGAAGGCGAGGGCAAACGCGGCAAGCGCCATACCGGCCGCGCCAATGGGCACTAGGCCAGGTTCGACTTTATCTCCCGAGAGGCGGCCCGCGGCCACGCTTCCTACCCCAATGCCGACCGCGAGGCTTGCGATCAGAAGACCCGTGTGGCTTTCTGTGCAGTGCAGCGCCTCCTTGCCGAACAGCAACACAATCATCTGAAACAACGCGCCCAGGAACCAGAAGAACGTTGTTCCGAGGACGGCTAGCATCAACACTCGATCTTGGGAAAGGCGCCGGGCGCCGGCAAGAATGTCGCTAAACGGATTGAAACAGAACGGCCGCTGGGCCAACGGAGCAGGTGTTCGCGTGATTCTGAAGCTGGTGACGGTACCGGCGACCGCAATGCCGATCAAGAACAGGCCGATGACAAGAGGCGTCCGGGCCCAAGATGCGAATAAGAACGTTCCACCGATGCTGCCTAAGAGAATCGCAACGAATGTGCTCATCTCCAGCAGGCCGTTGGCTCGTGCCAGATGCTTGGGAGCGACCAGTTCCGGCACGATGCCGTATTTTGCGGGGCTGAACAAGGCCGCTTGCGTGGCCGTGAAGAAGAGCACGGCCAGCATCCATTCAATGCTGCCACTCATCAACGCGACGAGCGCGAAGATCATCGCGACGATCTCAATCGCTTTCGTAACGATCACTACTGTGCGCTTTTCGAACCTGTCGGCGAGCTGACCCGCGTAGCCCGAAAAGAGAAGGAAGGGCGCGATGAAGATGAACCCCGCGAGCGACAGATAGGTCCCGCTGCCGTACTTGCCGACGAGCGCGAGCGCCATCAGAGAGACAACCAATTTGTACATGTTGTCGTTGAAGGCGTTTAGGAACTGCATCCAAAGAAACGGTTGAATTCCGCGGATCTTTAAAACGTCGGGATATGTGCTGGAATTTGTCACTGCGATGCCTCGCCGTCTGTAGAGGCAGTCCTGCCTCCAATTCCGTATGGACATGGATTGAATAAGATACAAAGGATTATTGACCAAGCCGCTATGGACCCTATACATTTCCTGCACTCCGCCGTACAATACTTGAACAGTGCCTTTCCTTGATCGGTCAAATCGACGATTTTTGACCGCCGTCTCCCAACTGCTCTATTCGAATCCGTTCCTTCCAGAGATTTCGGAACATGAGCGAGAAGCGTTGGGCGATGACGCGGTCGCGGAAGACCCTATCTGGAGCATGACTGTCAGCGATCCCGACCGCGTCCGGGCTAATACGTGGCGCATCATCGATCGGCTGCAGCCTTTGCTTGACCAGCTAGCGCGGGCGTTGGCTTCGGGAGAGCAACGCCATGATGGCGACCTGGAATTATATGAGGACGGCCTGCTGTACGCCTTCTACTATCGCTATTACGACCAACTGGTGAGCGCGACGTTCCGGCAGCACGGGCGTGACAAGTCACGCTGGGGGTTCTATCGCGAATTTTGCGCCGACTGGAATCGATTCTTCGAAATACCTGGCGTAAAGCTGCCGACGGGCCATCAAGCCAAGCATACGTTCGCGTGCTATTACCAAATCGTCCGGGCGTTCCATCACATATTCGAGCAGATCATCGGAAATTCGCGGCCGGCTGCGCGGCTGCGCGCGGCAATCTGGCAATCGCTGTTCACGCACGACATACGCCGGTACCGTAGAACCTTGTTTTCGAGAATGAATGAATTTGCGACTTTGATCACAGGTCCTTCGGGCACGGGCAAGGAACTGGTAGCGCGGTCGATCGCCCTTTCGCGATATGTGCCGTTTGATGAGAGCCGCCTGGCGTTTGAAGAAGACCTAAACGGCCTGTTTTTTCCGATCAACATCGGCGCGCTGCCGGCCACGCTGGTGGAATCTGAACTTTTTGGTCATAAGCGAGGATCATTCACGGGTGCCGTGCAGGACAAGTTGGGATGGCTTGAAGCGTGTCCGGCCTTAGGCGCTGTGTTTCTCGATGAAATCGGAGACTTGGATCCGGAAATTCAGGTGAAGCTGCTGCGAGTGATTGAGACGCGCACGTTCCGGGCGCTGGGCGAGAGTGAAGCGCAAACGCATCGCTTTCAAGGAAAGTTGATCGCGGCGACCAATCGCAATCTGGCAGTCGCTATCCGCAGAGGGAGATTCCGCGAGGATTTATATTACCGGCTCTGTTCTGACCAAATTGTGACGCCGTCGCTGCGGCAACAGATTGATGAGTCGCCGGGCGTGCTGCCGGATTTGATCCTCTTCTTATCGCGACGAGTAGCCGGAGACGAAGCAGAGGCTCTGGCGGCGGAAACACAGCAGTGGATGGAGAAAAACCTGGATCCGGACTATCAATGGCCCGGCAATTATCGCGAATTGGAACAATGTGTTCGAAACATTCTGATTCGCAAGGAGTATCAGTTTTCAAAATTGACGAAAAGGCCGCGCCGCGAAGGCCTACTAGCTGAAGCGGCCAACGGGCAACTGACGGCCAGCGAGTTGTTGAGCCGCTACTGCACATTGATCTATTCACAAACCGGCAGCTATGAAGAGACCGCGCGGCGCTTGCAAATCGACAGGCGGACTGTGAAGGCGAAGGTGAACACGGACCTGTTGAAAGCACCGAACGGCAAGGAGATGCCGTGAACGCTCCCATCGAAGACACCTCCGGTGCGCCGGTCAGCCTATGGCAATCCGTGCGGGAAGCGTTGCGCGGCAGCCACCAGGATTACACAGCGGGCAGTTTGAACCGGTCAATCCTGCTGTTGGCGATTCCAATGATTCTCGAGATGGTCTTGGAGTCGCTGTTTGCGGTGGTGGATGTTTTTTGGGTCAGCCGCCTTGGCGCGGATTCGGTCGCGACGGTGGGGCTGACGGAATCGTTGCTGACGCTGGTCTTCGCAGTGGGACTGGGTTTGGGAATGTCGACGACTGCGATGGTTGCGCGCCGGATTGGAGAGAAAGATCATGAAGGCGCCAGTGTCGCCGCGGTACAGGCCGTCTTTCTGGGACTGATTGCTTCGTTGGCTCTCGGCATTCCAGCTTTATTTTTAGCTCCGAAGCTGTTGACGCTGATGGGCGCCACATCAAAGATCGTTGCTATCGGCAGCAGCTACGCGCGGATTGCGTTGGGCGGCTGCGGCATGGTGGTGCTGCTGTTTCTGAACAACGCCATATTCCGCGGTGCAGGTGATGCTGCGATCGCGATGCGGCTGCTGTGGGTCTCAAATATCTTGAACCTGATTTTCGACCCTTGCTTGATTTTTGGACTTGGGCCGATCCCACGCTTAGGCGTGACTGGCGCGGCGCTGGCAACCTTTAGCGGGCGCGGCATTGGCGTGCTTTACCAATTTTACCGTCTTGGCAAAGGGACCGAGCGGCTGTGCGTCGCAGCTTGTCACATCCGGATCCAGGCAGACGTGCTTTGGCGGCTGGTCCGGGTTTCGTTTACCGGCATTCTGCAATTCCTGATTGGACAGGCCAGTTGGATCGGGCTGGTGCGAATTGTCAGCTTGTTCGGTGCGTCTGCCTTGGCGGGCTACACCATCGGCGTTCGTATTGTGATCTTCGCCATTTTGCCCTCGTGGGGACTGAGCAATGCGGCCGCAACTTTGGTGGGTCAAAATTTAGGCGCGGGACGTCCCGATCGCGCCAGAAGCGCCGTGTGGCGAACGGGCTTCTGGAACATGGTTTTTCTGGGGTCGATTGGCATCGTGTTCATCGTATTCGCACCACAAATCATCGGAATTTTCACCAACGATCCGCCGGTATTTCGCTACGCCGTCGCCTGCCTGCGCATTTTCAGTTGCGGCAATATGGCCTTTGCGTACGGCATGGTCATGCTGCAGGCATTCAACGGCGCGGGCGACACGTTGACTCCGACCTACGTCAATCTTTTCGGGTTCTGGATGCTGGAACTGCCGCTCGCCTGGTGGTTGGCGATGCATACCAGCTTGCGACTGGACGGCGTGTTCCTGGCAGTCGTCATCGCACAGACGGCGATTGTCGCAATCAGCGTCGTACTGTTCCGCCAAGGCCGTTGGGCGCGGCAACGAATTTAATCGTCGATCACTTCCGGCAGATCGCAGGAAAGATTCTTACAGTGGTAGATGGTCATGCGGCCGGTTCTCGAGAGGGCGTCAGAGCGCGGCGTTCCCTCCTACTATCGAAGTACACTTACCTTACCCGGGGAGTGCCGCCGCGATGGCGAGAAGCAAAACGATTTGATAGAAGCGCATAACGTTTTTATTGCGTCTCCTTCTGCGAAGAATGCGCCTGAAAGACTGCGTCTAAATCCGTATAGTAGGGTAAGCTATTGTTGTAAAACGCACGTTGTCCTTCGTCGTCCATGTATTCGTGTTGGGAGAAGCTGTTTTTAAGCATGATCTGGATCGACTCCCGTCCAGAGTCCTCGGCGGACTGCGGCGTCTTCACTACGATCTGTTTGTCCCAAGCGAAGAGATTCTTTCGTAGATCAGCTGCCCCGTTCTCCAAGGTAGGAATCCATGAGTGAAGTTCTTGCGCAGCGGCCTTACGTGCCTCAAACGTCTGCCTAATAAAATTGGGGTCTCCCAAGGCGGTATTGTCTCCAAAGATCAAGGCATTTACGGTGAACATTAAGGCCGAGGGGGGCTCGCTAAACCCTGATTGGAGGTACATGGTTCCCCCAGGCTCGATCGGGCCCGTTACTATGTATTTGCTGGAGATAGGTCCTGCGTACTTCTTAACTGTGTACGAGAAAACCAATTCTTCCGAAAGAATCGCAAGTGTAGTCAGTTGGCCATTGTGTATGGCTTGGACCTGGAATGATAACGCATTAATCTCTCTGTCCGTCTGATTAGTAAGCGCGAGTTCGACCTGACTTGAATTTGCTTTGGGATCGACTTCGGTCATTGGCCGGCACGTAATCAGAAGCAGGGAACCGAGGTCGGCTCCAAATGTTACTGACATCCCAACCGAGAGTATGGCCATAATTATGGCCACGAATTTCTGTGGCGAGAACATCGCTTCCTCCGCGGGTTGCTAGTTTGGCAACGGTGAACAAGAACTGTCTTGATGGGAGTGTACGCCTGATAAAGATGCCGGTCAACTAGCTCTAGCAAACGGAGCTTCTATTTGCCTTATTTCGAAGCGAAATGCCTTAAATGCGGACTAATCGTCGATCACTTGCGGCAGATTGCAGGAAAGATTCTTACAGTGGTAGATTGTCATGCGGCCGGTCCTCGAAAGCCCCGAGAGAAACGGGGCGATTGGCGCCAGTTCTTGCGCAGACGCATCGGTAAGTGGCAACACCATAGCAAATGGAAGAAATTTCGATCTCAGATTCGCGACGAAGGCATGCACTTCGGGAGTGATCGTAGCGGCTCGGACTACGATTTGCTCCGGCACTGTCAGCCACCGATAGAGCGCGCATAATGCTTGCGGGGAGGCCGTTGGTTGACGCTCAAGTCTTGGGGCGAACCATCGAAGGGCGGCCTCTGCCTGCTTCCCAAACGCGTCATCGCCTGTGATATGCGCCAAGCGCAGCAGAACGTCAATTGCGACCGAGTTACCCGAAGGTTCGGCGCCATCGTAGTCGTCCTTTAGCCGCAACACGAGGTCGCCTGCGCCCGCAGCGGTGCTGTAGAAGCCGCCGTGCTCGGCATCGGTAAAACCGGAAAGTCCCGCACGCGTCAAAGAGGCTACGGTCTTTAGATATTCGGCGCTCCCGGTCACTTCAAAAAGATCGAGCAGCGCCTGTGCAAAGAATGCGTAGTCGTCGAGGAAACCAGAAATCGCCGCATCGCCATCGCAGAATCGGCGCAGCAGCTTGCCCGACGCCGCATCGTACATCGTCGAAAGCAAGAAATTCGCGGCTCTTTCCGCTGCGGCGAGATACCCGGCTTCGCCCAGCACTGCATAGCCTTTTGCGAACGCGGAGATGGCGAGTCCATTCCAGGCGGTCAGGATTTTTGCGTCCAGATGGGGGCGCGGCCTCGTTTCCCGCTTGCCGAAAAGCTTTTGACGCTGTCGGTAGAACGACTCGCTCTGCGCATCCTCAGCCGCAGCGAACAGAATATTGCGGCCCGTGAATTCACCTTGTGGATCGTTATAGACGTTGCCGTCTTTTTCGACGCCAAACGCCTTTGAAAACGGCCGCGCGTCCGATCCAAGAATCTCGTCTATTTCGCTCTGCTTCCAGATGTAGAACGCGCCTTCGCCCGAGTGCGATGGATTGTGCGGGTCGGGGCTATCGGCATCCTCCGCCGAATAAAAGCCGCCTTCAGGACTGGTTAGATCTCGTTGGACGTACGTGAAGATGTCGCGCGCTGTCGCGGCGAATGAGGCTTCGCCGGTGGCTTGATAAGCCTCAAGATACGCGGAGGCAAGCTGAGCCTGATCGTAAAGCATTTTTTCAAAATGCGGAACAAACCAGCGTTCATCGACGGAATAACGATGGAAGCCGCCGCCGAGCTGATCGTGCATGCCACCGCGCGACATGGCCGTTAGCGTTTCGGCAGTCATCTCCAAAGCCTCGGAGTTGTTCTCTACCGCGTAATAGCGCAATAAGAAGTTGAGCGCAACAGGCCGAGGGAACTTTGGCGCATGGCCGAAGCCACCCCACTTAGTATCGAACGAGCGGCGGAGCTGCGAAAACGCGGCATCGATGGGAGCGCGCGTGGGATCCGTTGCACCACCCACTGGCGTGTATTCCTGCAACTGCTGCAGGATGGTTCCGGTCATCTCCTCGACGCGAGTTCGATCCTCGCGCCAAGCCGTTGCCAACCGCTCCAGAATGCCGGGAAATCCGGGACGGCCATAGCGAGAGTCGGGCGGGAAGTACGTGCCGCCATAAAAAGGTTTCAAATCTGGCGTTAGCCACACCGATAACGGCCAGCCGCCGCTTCCCGTTACCGCCTGAACGTAGAGCATGTAAATTCGGTCGACATCGGGGCGTTCTTCGCGATCAAGCTTAATGGCAATAAAGTCGCGATTCAGAATTTCCGCTACCTGTTCGTTCTCAAACGACTCGTGCGCCATGACATGGCACCAGTGACAAGTAGAATACCCGGCGGAAAGAAAGATCGGCTTGTCCTGGGACCGGGCGGCTTCAAAAGCGGCATCGCCCCAGGGCAGCCAGTTCACGGGATTGTGTGCGTGCTGTCTTAGGTAGGGGCTCTTCTCGTGAATCAGCGCATTGGTGTGCATCCGCCTTCAGTCTACCGACCGGAGGCGAAGCGCCAGCGCTGAGATCAGTCTTCGAAAAAGGCGTCCTGATCGTGGACGATAGCGGGCGTCGGACGGAAGACGATGGAAATGGTGTCGAAGCGCACTTGATCCCAGCCGATTCCAGCGCGGGTGGCATAGCTGTGCGCCGCGATGACGATGTTCTTGCGCTTGGCCGCACCGATCGCGCGGTCGGGGCTGCCGAACTCCGCTGTGGAACGAGCCTTAACCTCGACGAAGACTACGATTTCGAAATGCCGCGCGATGATATCGATCTCGGCATCTCCGCCGCCCACCCGGTAGTTTCGAGCAATCACCCGGTACCCTGCCCTCTGAAGGTATCGATGGGCCAGATCCTCGCCACGGCGGCCGAGCGCCATTTCCTCGCTCATCGTCTGCCGCTGACGATATTGGCGAGCGCTATCCGTTAATTTCCAGATGAGTTGCGCTGGCTGGATGAACGGGCGGCGCTGCTTTTGATCGCTTCGAGTTCCCATTCGATGACTTTTCCGCGGATGAGATAGCAAAGGTAAAATTCCCAGAAGCGCCGGAAGCGGCGCGAGTGGTTGACCAGGAACTGAAACCCCAGATACCTCCACAGTGAAAGTAGCTTGACATGGGTGGAAATCTCGCGAAATCGGGCTTCAGAATAATACCCGTAACCGGCATTGTCCTGGCCAAAATAGCGCAGCGTGAAGCTGTTCAGATGCCAGCGATGGGTCGGATCGCAGAAGGAGCTGAAGTCGGTGTAATGCGGAGTTACGATGACGGCGCGGCCACCCGGCGCAAGCAGGCGATGGACCTCTTCCATAAAGCCGATGACATCGGCAACATGCTCGATGACATGAATAGCGCGTATCTGAAGAAACGAGCTATCTGCTAGCGGATAGGGGAAGTGGTTCAGATCCGCGATGACATCCGCGGCGGTGTTGGGATTGCGATCAAGACCAATGGCGCCCGAATATTTGTTGATGCCGCAACCGACGTCCAAGACCGGGAGCGGCAGCCGTTGACGGCGAGGTTCGGCCTCGGCTTCCGTGAACGCTACAGTTGCTCCAGACACTGCTCCAGTGTATCGACGGCATAGTCGGCTTGATCGCGATTGATCACCAGCGGCGGGCAAAGCCGGATGCTGTTGCGGCCAGCGCCGAGGATGAGTAGGCCCCGTTCGAAAGCCAGCTGTTCAATCCGATCACGGATCTCCGGAGCGCGCTCTTTGGTTTGCTGGTCGCGGACGAGTTCGAAGCCGATCATCAAGCCCAAGCCTCGAACGTCGCCCACGCTAGCAAAGCGTTTCGGCCAATCGCGCATGCGAGACATCATGTGATCGCCCATCACCCTGGCGTTTTCGATCAGGCTGTCTTCTAAAAGCTCAATGGTGGCAAGCGCGGCTGAAATCGAGACAGGATTGCCGCCGAAGGTTGAGGCGTGCGCGCCCGGCGGCCAGTTCATGACCTCGGCGCGAGCGATGGTCGCGGCCAAAGGCATGCCGCTCGCGATTCCCTTTGCCAAAGTGACAATGTCTGGAGTGACCCCGAAGTGCTCAGAAGCAAACAGGCGGCCGGTGCGTCCCATGCCGGACTGCACTTCGTCGTGGACCAGCAGAATGCCGTATTTGTCGGCCAAGCGGCGCAGCTCCTCATGGAACTTGGCGGGAGGCACGAGGTAGCCGCCTTCGCCCTGAATCGGTTCGACGACAATGGCCGCTACTTCATCGGCAGGCAGTATGGTGTCGAACAGCCGTTCCTCAATGACCTTCACGCATTCCACATTGCAGGTGGACGGTTCCTTGCCATAGGCGCAGCGGTAGCAATATGCGTAGGGCACGTGCTGTACGGGCAGCATTGGTCCGAAACCGCGCTTTTGAACCACTTTGCTGCCGGTGAGCGATAGGGAACCCATGGTGCGGCCGTGAAAGCCGCCCAGAAATGCGATGAATTTATCGCGGCCCGAGTGGTAGCGCGCCATTTTGATCGCCGCTTCCATGGCCTCAGTCCCGGAATTGCCGAAGTAGACACGCCGGTCCACGCCACCGGGAGTCAGGGCTGCCAAGGTCTCAGCCAGCCGCACCATGTTTTCGTAATAAAAATCGGTGCCGGACATGTGCAGGAATTCGGCGGCCTGCCGCTGGATGGCTTTGACCACATCCGGATGGGCGTGACCCGTCGCAACAACAGCGATTCCGGCGTTGAAGTCCAGGAATCGATTGCCGTCGACGTCCTCGACAATTGCGCCTTCGCCGCGCTTTACGACTAAGGGATAACCCCTTGTATAGGACGGCGATAGCACGCGCCGGTCCCGTTCTATGATCGCCGCGGCCTTTGGACCAGGCAGCGACGTCATCAAATCCGGCAGCAGCGGGTTGGCCGCAATCTCCGTTCGCATAGAGACACCTCAGGATCTAAAAAGAAAGACTTAGTAAAGGAAGGTAGTGGGAAACTGCGGCAGTTAATCTGAGCCGAAGAGTGCTGGGCGATTGGCGGAGGGAACAGCAGCCATATCTTTAGTGTAGTGCAAGTAACGGGGAATCGGTAACGTCTCCAGAGACGCCGAACTTTTAGCATTCTAGAAATGAGCTGGGACAGTTTGTCTGCCATGGCGGTGCCCTGTGAGCGTTCGTGGGACTAGAAGAATGTCTTCCAAAGCAACTGTTCCCTGTGGTAGGCTTTCTGCTAGAGAGATGTCCGGACGAAAAACATATCAAGACCGCGTCGAACTTATGCAAGGCACATTAGACATGTTGGTGTTGAGGACGCTCCAATGGGGTCCTCAGCATGGCCACGGTATCGGCCAGGCAATCCGGGCCAGCTCGGACGAGGCTCTACAGATTGAACATGGATCTCTCTATCCTGCTCTCCATCGCCTAGAGCGACAGGGATGGCTGAAATCGGAGTGGAAGGCTTCGGAAGCCAATCGGAGAGCCAAATATTACAGTCTGACCGCAGCAGGAAAGAAGCAGTTGATAAGAGAAGAATCGAAATGGAACGCCTTGGTCGAGACGATTGCGCGTGTAATGAAGCCGGCTTAAGGCCGCCGTTATGAAGTGGTTCCGCTGGGCAGAACGCAAGAAGGACCGCGAGCGGGAGTTGGACGAAGAAATTGAGGCCGACTTCGCTTTAGAGGTCCAGCAGCGCTTAGAGGCCGGCGCAACACGAAAAGAGGCCGAGTTTGGTGCGCGTCGGGAGTTCGGGAATATCAGCCGAGTCAAGGAGGTCACGCGCGAGATGTGGGGATGGTCATCTCTTGAACGAGTTGGACAGGATCTTCGATATGCGTTTCGGGGTCTGCGAAACGCTCCGGCGTTCACCTTTACAACGGTCCTGACACTTGCGCTGGGCATTGGCGCAACGATATCCATTTTTACATTGGTCTATGCCGTTCTGCTGAAGTCACTGGCGGTGGCGAATCCCGAACAGTTGTACCGTCTTGGAAAAGGCGCGCGTTGCTGCTACCTGGGCGGGTACAGTCAGGACAATGAGTTTTCGCTTGTTTCGTATGCTTTATATAAATACTTTCGGGATCACACAGAAGGCTTTGCGGAATTAGCGGCCTTGGAGGCTGACGAGCCGCAGTTCGGTGTCCGGCGCTCGAGTGGCTCGGAGCCAGCGCGAAGCTATCCGGGAGAGCTCGTCTCCGGCAATTACTTCGCGATGTTCGGCGTAACGGCGGATGCCGGACGTATGCTTACATCCAGCGACGATGAGCCCAATGCTCCGCCCGTCGCGGTCATGAGCTATCAATTGTGGCAGCAAGAATATGGATCGGATCCATCCGTCATCGGCAGCATCTTCGATATCGATCAGAAGCCATTTACCGTTGTGGGGATCACACCGCCAGGCTTCTTTGGCGATCGACTGCGCAATAATCCGCCCGATTTCTTTCTGCCGTTGAACGCTGAACCGATCATCGGCGACGGCGGCGATTTGAACGAACCCGGCCAGCACTGGTTAGACTTGATCGGGCGTATCCAGC
The DNA here is from genome assembly GCA_049802535.1 of Bryobacteraceae bacterium. Lineage (GTDB taxonomy): Bacteria > Acidobacteriota > Terriglobia > Bryobacterales > Bryobacteraceae > Bog-105. The sequence continues at coordinate 17,210 of JBARMQ010000320.1, forward strand.
CGGGCGCGAAGCGCGCCGCCATAGAGGCGCAAATGCGGGTGGAGCTCAAACAATGGCTGCGCTCGCACTGGGGTGAAATGAGCGCCAACGAGCGCATGAAACTTCCCGAACAGACCCTATATCTTCGGCCCGGAGGCGCCGGCATCACCAGCATGCGCGAACAATATGAGCACTGGCTTCAGATACTGATGATGGCTTCGGCATTTGTGCTGCTCATCGTCTGCGCGAATGTCGCCAATCTCATGCTGGTTCGCGGGCTGGAACGCAGGCGGCAGATATCGTTGAGCATGGCTCTTGGCGCGCAAGCATTGCGGCTCGTCCGGCAGGCGCTCACAGAAAGCATTTTACTCTCGCTTCTGGGCGGCGCGGCCGGTCTGGCGATCGCATTTGCAGGGACGAGCCTTATTTTGCATTTCGCGTTCCCCACAGTAAGCGGCATGACGGGCGTACCGATCCATGCATCGCCTTCGATCGAAGTGCTGCTCTTCGCCTTTGGTGTTTCATTGCTGACGGGAATTGCGTTCGGCATCGCTCCCGCCTGGATGGCCACACGCGTAGATCCGATCGAAGCGCTTCGCGGGGCCGGCCGCTCCACTGTGCGCAACGGGTCGATGCCAAGAAAGACGCTTGTAGTCTTGCAGGCCGCGCTATCGCTTGTGTTGCTATCGGCTTCGGGACTGCTCACGGTTGTGCTTCATCGACTGGAGAATCAGGATTTCGGGTTCGACCAGGACCGGCGCATCGTGGCGAGCATGAATCCTATGCTTGCCGGCTACGGGCCAGACCAACTCACGCCACTTTACCGGCGTATCCGTGATTCACTATCGATCATTCCCGGCGTTTCCGCGGTGGCGCTGTGCAAATATTCACCGCTGAGTGGAAATAATTGGGGCAGCGACATTTCGATCGAAGGCCGTCCGCCTGCTGGACCTATGGACGACAACCGTGCTTTCTTGAATCGGGTCACGGCAGGGTATTTCGATGTCATCGGGAATACCATCATTAGGGGACATGGCATCACGGAACGGGACACGGCGACTTCTCGGCATGTGGCAGTTTTCAATGAAGCGTTTGCGCGCAAGTTTTTCAAAAATCAAGATCCTATCGGAAAGCATTTTGGCCGGGACGGGCTCGAAGCTGGACATTACGAAATTGTGGGCGTTGCCAAAGACGCCCGCTATCTGGCGGAAAACTTCGGCAAGCCGGTGGCTCCGTTCTTTTTTCTTCCTGAGGCGCAGCACGACTTTTTGCCGAAAGCCGAATCGCCTGAGATCAGCTCCGGTTCGCATTTTCTGCACGACATTGTCATCGTGACCAAGCCGGGCGCTAGCCTCTCCGACGCGCAAGTGCGCCGAGCCATGGCGTCGGTCGATCCCAATCTGCCGGTCATTTCGATTCACACTCTGAAGGAGCAAGTAGACGGCGTATTCCGGCAGCAGCGGCTGATTGCGCGGCTTACTTCGTTCTTCGGAGTGCTTTCGCTCCTCTTGTCTTGTATCGGGCTGTATGGAGTGACCGCTTATAATGCCGGACGCCGCACGGGCGAGATCGGCGTGCGGATGGCGTTGGGCGCCGGTCGCGGCGAGGTCGTGGCGCTGGTGCTGCGCGGCGCCTTCGTGCTGGTCGCATCAGGCCTCATCCTCGGTTTGCCGCTCGCGTTCGCGGCGGGAAAATTCTTAGGCAGTCAGCTTTACGGCATGAATCCGTACGATCCCGTCGTGACGTTAGCAGCGGTTGTGGTGCTCGGGTTATCCGCCCTGGTTGCGTCATTGATTCCGGCGTTGCGAGCGAGTCGGATTTCACCGCTCGAGGCACTGCGAATCGAGTGACTTCGCCTCGGCGTGTGACACTCCCGTCGGCGACTACACGGACCGATTGAGCATCTTGTCGGCTTCGGCGAAGAGCTCCGAGAGTGAAATGGAGATTTCGGATTCAGGCCCAGCCACTAAGCGCCCATCGCTTGGGATTTCAACCGGAGCTGGGCTATCGAGAGACATGGAGAAGGCGCGCCGATCTTGGGGATCGATGATCCAAACCTGCTTGATGCCCCAATCCAGGTAGTGCGCCGCTTTTCGAACAACCTGGCGCAAATCGTCCTGCGGCGACAGAATCTCGATACAGAGCGCAACAGGCTTAGAAGGATAGGGACCTTCGATGTGGCCGGGATCGGCGGCCAAGTCGGGGATGGGATGCGCCACCGGCGAAATGCGCAAAGTCACTTCTGTGCCGACTCGCCAGCCAAACGACTTCAAGAACATAAACAACAAGCCTTGAATGTAGGAGTGCAGCAGCGTCGCCCTGGGCTTTTGAATTGCCTCGCCGTACCAATATTCGTAATACGGCTTCTTGTGGCCATAAAGCCGCTCGAACTGGTCTACCGTGAGATAGCTGGGCGCAGTTGCCATGAGAACTCTAATCGAAGGATATAGGTCTACAGGAGCTGGAAATTAATGTACGGGGGCGGCGGGCAGCATGTTGCGAATTGCGGCGATTTGCCAGCCGCCAGACGTTCGCTGCGCGATGATCGTGGTCCACATGTTGCGTGAGCCGGTTCCGCCAGTAAGAGTGTACC
>JBARMQ010000321.1:0-1667 GCA_049802535.1 Bryobacteraceae bacterium
GGTGTGAACTCAAGCGCGGGATCGTAAACGACAGCCACCTCCCGCCGAGACGCAACCTGACGCAGAATTTGGCGCATCGCAGAGGTTTTACCGCTGCCGCTGTCACCCATTAGCAGGATGTGGCTCGATTCCAGGGTCCGCCGAATCCCGAGGCAGGGAGGCTGGCGGCCCAGCAGTCTCCCGCGCACTTGGCGAAGCGGGGTGGCCGAGTGCAACTGGAGCTGAATTCCATCTGGCCGGAGTCTGGCATTCCACTCGGCGGACGTAACCAGTTCCGGACCCTTGGTCCTTCTCCCGTGCCGCTCCTCGTGACGTCGAGAAATCTTCGACCTGCGCCTGATGACGATCACCACCGCGAACAATCCAGCAACTCCAAGGAAGCCCAGGAGCAGGGGTTCTGCAACGACCCACTCAGAGCTGTGGCCGTCGTAGACGTTCGCTTGCAGGAACGCATGCAATTCTGCCGAGTTCACGTGTTCCTGAGCACCGTCCTGGATGCCTGTCCACCCATCTGCCAGCGCCGCGGGCGAGAGGCGAAGGCCAAAAGTCCCACTTTTTGCGGACTCCACGTCACGCTCAGTGAGGAGAGCACGGCGCCGACCGGGTGCGGTCTTGTAAAGCCAGATTACCGGTGTGGTTGCGCTGCTCTGGCGGAAGACTTCCGCACTGACTACGTATGCGGTGAGATAGTACCGCTGAAGCGGCGGCTCAATCATGAACGTGAAGGAGCCCAGAAGGGGAACGGCGGGAAGGGCAAGCAACATGCCCAGGAACAGGACGATGAACCAGAAGAGGGACCGTCGAGGAAATCGGAGCGGTGGCACAGTATGACCTCCTATATTTTCCCGGTCTTTCCGTCCTTTCGACTTGCGAGAAACTCTTCAGCTTTCTGGAGTTTGATCGAATCCGCATACGCGGTCATCTTCCGGATCGACTCGTCGCTGAGCGGACCCCTGGAGGCGGACGCAAAAAGGTTTACGAGGAGATTTCGCACCGCCATCAGCTCTGCGAGCAAGACGGGGTCTGTCTCGCCGGCACCACGCCCTCGGGCTTGGGCGAGGGCGGCCTCACGGAGCCATTCGGAGACTTTCTTCCTCTCGGCTGATGCGGCCGATTCAATCTCGGCGAATTCCGTCTCGGTAATCCGGGTAGCGATGGATTTGGCCCGGAAGCTCTCACCTGCCCGGGGAGCGGGCACAGCTGGCGGCACCACAGCAGGCGGTCTGGTCTCGGGGGAGGACATCAGTCAGTCGCCTTAGTCGCAAAGTACCCCCGGTCCCCCGCGTTGTCAAACGCCATGGCGCTAAGTCGGTCCATTGAAAGATGTTCACATTTGTAAACGGCGCGTTTACGCACGGGAACACAAGTCTGCCAAGTACCTGAAAATCAAGATGTTCACAAATCGCGAGAGGATTGACCCTGTTGGGGATGACGTGTCAATTTTCACCCGCTGCGAAGCAGCGCACATTGCTTGCCGTCCGATGAGATGAAAGGGTCGACTCAGCAGCGGGGCGCGCTTCGGCTCTGGCTACTCGTAGCGAAGCGCCTCAGTGGGACGCAGTCCAGCGGCTCTTCTGGCTGCCAGCCAGCAGGCGATCGCAGAGCACAGGATCAGAAGCAGAGCCGCCGCTTCCACCGAGATTCCCCACCCACTGCGGCTGTTCATC
>JBARMQ010000322.1:0-31186 GCA_049802535.1 Bryobacteraceae bacterium
TCCCCGCGCCCGGCGACGACACCGCAATGGAAGTGTCGCAATCATTGCGCTACCTGCCGCTTCCCTATCAACCGGGTGGCCGTACTCGCTCCGAATTGTCCCACGATCAGTATTGGCGGCTGCCCACCGGGGAACGCGCCGCGCGTGAAGCCGCATTGCTTCAAATGCCCGTCAGAGCGCGCGTCGATATAGGCGGGGCCGGTTTATACGAAGCGCAGCAAGCGCCGCTCTACTATGTCCTGATGGTCCCCGTCTACCGTGCGTTCTCAAATGCAAAGCTCGCCGGCCGTCTGCTCGCGATTCGCTTTGCCAGCGTATTGATCGCGTCCTTGGCCATCCCTCTCATCTATGCCACAACGAAGGAACTTTTCGGATCTCATCGCATCGCTTTGCTTTTGACTTGCGTGGCCGCATCGCTTCCCGGTCTCCTCATGGACGTCAGTCGCGCGGGCAATGAAAGCCTGGCGGTGGTGTTGGGAACGGCAATGACGCTCATTCTCATCTCGGCGATTCGTCGAGGCGGCAGTCTCAAACACTGGTTGGCTTTGGGCATCGCTCTTGGCTTAGGCCTGCTAACCAAGGCGTATTTCCTGGCTTTCCTGCCGCTAATTCCCGCTCTCGCTCTTATGCTGATGTGGCGGCGTGGCGCATGGAAAAGGCAAGCCGTGGGCGCCACCCTGTCACTGCTCGTCGCCATCGTAATAAGCGCCGCATGGTACGCGCGCATGGAGCGATTGACCGGTTCGCTATCGGGAGAAAAGAATGCCGCCGCCATCGCGAACGCAAGCTTTGCACAGAAATTCACCGCCGCGACTCACATCAATTGGCTGCGTATTGTCTACGACCAAATCTATTCACAACTCTGGCTCGGCGGCTGGAGCTTCCTACGGGTCCGCCCTTGGATGTACACGGTCTTCGAATTACTCGCGGCTCTGTGCGTCGCAGGGCTAGTCCGGTATACGGTGCGCCGCGTGAAACATCCGCATATCACCCGCATGAGTGTCACATTGGCCATGCTGCTGCTCATGCTGATTTTGTTTGAACCGGGCTTGTTCTATCAAGCCTTAGCCGTCTTCATGATCGACAATGAGGCATTCGGTCCCGGTTGGTATTTCTATGTCCTGCTTGCCCCGGAACTATTGTTGCTGACGGCTGGCGCGTGGGCGCTTTTCGGTAGACGTGGTGGGGGCTGGCTTGCCGCTACGGCAACGTTTTTCGCATTGGCTCTCAACCTATATACGATGCACCTGCTGTTGCTGCCCTACTACACCGGCTTGATCGCGCATTCAGCTGACGGCAGCTTCCACGCAGCGCATATCGGCATATTGGCTTCCGAGTTTCAACTGTCCAATATCGCGCGCACGCCGTTTGTTCGAACCCAAGTGATTTCGCCAGCTATCTTTGCAGTTTGTTGGGTATCCTACGTCCTTGGGGCCGTTTGCCCCGCAGCGATTGCGTTCGCAAATTCGTATTTTTTCGGGAAACCGCGTCACAAGTGAACGCTAATGTGCGTCACAGGAAAAAGATGTCTACACCTCGGAAGGCCATAATATCGCCGTGGCCGGAGCTCCAAGGCCGCACGGCCGGAGACGGCTACCGGCTTCTTCGTTTTCTAGGCGGTTCGGAGACCACCGGCCGCTTTGAAGCCAAGGGGCCTGACGGCCGCGGCGTCATGGTTCAGTTTTTCTCGCAGAACTTGGGCCATCCACACAACCGGCTCGAGCTTTGGCGCAGTCTTCAACTCTTGAATCGACCGGAAATTTTAAGGATCATTGCAAGCGGGACCACCGACTGGCCCGAAAAACATTTCGATTATCTGGTCACGGAACTTCCCGAAGAAACCCTCGCTGGAGTTTTTGAAGACCGCGCGCTGGATGCCGCCGAGGCAAAGCAAGTGCTTGAGAGCGCCGCATCGGCGTTGGTCGTGATGCATGACCGCCAGTTCGTCCATGGCTCAGTAGAACCCTCGAGCATCTACGCCGTCGGCGACGCAATTAAATTGTCGGCTGCCACTGTCCAGCGGTCCGGCGCCCCCGATCTGCTCCTCGAGCCATCGGCGTATCAGGCGCCAGAAGTCTCATCGTCTGTATCGTCGCCTGCCGCTGATGTTTGGTCCCTTGGCGCCACCGTATTCTATGCGCTTACGCGCCAATTACCGGCCGATGATTTTCTGGCGCGCGCAGCCGCATTTCCCGCGCCATTGCCAGAGATTTTCAAACGCACTCTCGATCCGATCCCGGCGAAACGCTGGACTGCCCGGCAAATTTTGGAGACCTTACGTGCAAAGGTTCCGGAACGTCCGCTGGTTCTCGAATCCTTGCCCACGCCGCCCGCTCCCGTCCAAGTGGCGCTCCCGCTTCCGATAGAACCCAAACGCCGTTTTGTCTTTCCTTATGCGATCGCGGCTATCGTCCTATTCCTGGCGCTTCTGTGGCTGATCTTCGGGCACAAAAAGCAGCCAAGTAATCCTGCTGTCGCGAACGTTCAGGCCGCCCCGGTGCAAACCCCCGCTCCGGCGCAGCAAGCGTCGCAGGTTCCAATACCGTCGCCTCCGCCGCCAGTTGTCAAGCGCCGCTCCCAGCCAATTTTGCAGAAGGAGAATGTGCCGGTTCGCACCTCTGCCAATGCCGGTAATGGTCCGGTGAATTGGAGGGTTATTGCTTACACTTACAATCGCGAGGACGAGGCCGAACACAAAGCGGCCACTGTGAATCGTGCCCATCCCAATCTGCATGCCGAGGTGTTCTCGCCGCAGCCCGGCCGATATCTTGTTTCGATTGGCAATTGGATGCCTATGGACGAGGCGCGCCATATGCGAACGCAGGCCATCTCAGAAGGCTTGCCGCACGATACGTACGCGCAGAATTTTCATCGCTAGTGCGCCATCGCCCATCGGGCGGCCTGTCACATCTCTACGGCTCAATCGACGTCACGTTAGAATCAGTTCGGCTTCATGAACGTGTCCGCGTTTGAATCTTTGACTCGCCCGCGCCTTCCCTTTCCGGTGCGGGAATTGGCTCAGCGGCGATGGGATGCCATTATCGTTGGGGCAGGGCACAATGGCTTGGCATGTGCCGCTTACCTCGCGCGCGCCGGTAAGCAAGTGCTGGTGCTTGAATCACGCGATCGCCTCGGCGGCGCGTGCACCTTGGAAGAACATTGGCCCGGCGTCTATATGTCGCCGTGCGCTTACCTGGCCGGTTTGCTGCATCCGCTCGTCATTGAAGAACTGAATCTGCCGGCCAGAGGATTTTCCTGGACGCCGGCATTGAACGGTCTCTTCGTCCCGTTCGAAGATGGCTCGAGTGTGCAGCTCTACGACGACGACCGGCAATGCGAAGCCGAGTTGCGGCGCTTCTCGCCTGGCGACGTTGAAGGATGGCGTGCCTATAGCGACGTCATACGCCGCCTGCGCGACGCTTTGCGGCCGGACGGTGAGGATGACGTTTGGATCGGCGATGCGCCTACGCCCGAGCAGATTGAGGATCGCCTCGCAGGAGACGACGAAGCGCGCAGCTTGCTTTATGAATGGTCGATGGCGGAGCTTGTCGACCGCTACTTCTCCGACGAACGTCTGCGCTCAGCCTATCTAGGTCAAGGTGTCATCGGAACGAATGCCAGCCCCTTTGATCCAGGCACCGCCTCCATTCGCTTTCACCATGCGTCCGGCCGGCTCGGCGGTTTGCCGGGTTCATGGGGCTACGTGCAAGGCGGAATGGGGATGGTCTCTTACTATCTGCTCGAGGCGGCGCAAGAAGCTGGTGCGGTGGTAGCCGCCGGCCTTCCCGTGGGACAAATTATCCCGGGCGAGGGTGTAGTGCTCGCTTCCGACGTCTGTATCTACTCTCGTGTCGTCATCTCAAACGCCGATCCGCAAACCACGCTGCGCTTGTTGAACTCCGCCGCCGACCCTGGGTGGCGCGCCCAGGTTGAGTCAATTCCGATGGAGGGCTGCACCCTCAAGTTGAATGTTTGGCTGAATGAGCTGCCGAACTTTCGCGCCCGGCCCGGCATCAATGAACCGCACCACTACGGACAGGTGAATACTCCCCTCACCAACTCGGAGTGGCGCGAAAGTTATGATGCCGCCCGCTCCGGCCAATTACCAGGGCGCCTCTGGACCGAACTTTACTTCCAAAGTGTCCACGATGCCGGCGTATGCCCTCCCGGCACGCATACCATGAGCGTCTTTTCCCAATACGTCCCTTATCACTTTAAAAGCGGTACGTGGGACGACCACCGTGGAACGGCCAAACAGCTGGCCTTCGACGCGCTCGGCCGTTTCTGCAGCAATATTCCAGACGCCGTAATCGACGCTGAGGCTTTGGGACCCGCCGATATTGAGCGCGAAGTGGGCTTGACCGGCGGCCACATCTTTCAGGGCGAATGTATGCCTGCTTACATGTGGAGCCGCCGTCTCAGTCCCCGAACTCCCATGGCCGGCGTATACCTTTGCGGCGCCTGCACCCATCCGGGCGGCAGCGTGATCGCCATCAATGGTCGAAATGCGGCTATGGCGGTGCTCGCCGACATGGCGCACTAGCGCTTCTCTTTTCCCGACAAAACCCCAGTTCATTTGGTAGAAACGCCGTAACTCGCTGAAAATACAGCGGTGCCTTTACGCCCCGAGAATTTTCTTCCGAAGGCACGACTATCTCTTAGAACTAGCCATGCGCCCCGTACTGCTCCTTTTCCTGATGCTGCCGTTCCTCGGTCGGGAGGGATCGGCTCAGATCAGCCCCTATCGAATTGACACAATTGCCGGCAGTTTGGCCAATGGCGATGGAGGACCGGCCACCTCCGCTCTCCTACTCCAGGCACAAGGACTGGCGCTCGATAGTCAGGGCCGTCTTTACATCGCCGACGTCAACGACAACCGGGTTCGACGGATTGATTCGAACGGCACGATTGAGACCGTCGCCGGTACCGGCGTGGCGGGCTTTAGTGGAGACGATGGCTTTGCGACCAATGCACGCCTCCGCAATCCATACGGCCTTGCGATTGATGGCAACAATAACTTATACATCGCCGATCTAGGCAACGCTCGCGTGCGCAAGGTCACCCCCTCCGGCATCATCAGCACGTACGCCGGCGGAGGCATGATACAGCCTGGAGTCGCCAACGACGGCGGAGCCGGTTCTGACTACTTATTGGGCGCGCCACGCGACTTGGCGGTCGATCCACACGGCAACCTGTTTGTGTCCGACTTCTCCCGCAATCAGGTGTTTGAAATCTCTCCGGCAGGTATCTTGACCACCGCTGCTGGGACTGGTTCAGCTGGGTATACCGGCGACTATGGAGCCGCGCAACTGGCAACCCTAAACGCGCCGGCCGGTCTCACGTTCACCTCCGATGGTCACCTGCTGATTTGCGATAGCGGCAATAAAGTGGTCCGGCGCATCCTGGGCGATTTGATCGAAACCTATCTGCCAACTCCTACCCTCGCTTCCGGACTCACGCTTTCCGCTCCAACGGCTATCGCCTTTGGATCCGGTGGTTTCTTGATGATCTCCGACCCGGGGGCCGGTGTCCTGTACGTCGTCTCTATCGCTAATGGGAATGTCTCGACGTTGCCGTATGCGGAAGACCTTGCAGTGGATGCCCAATCGAACATTTATCTGTCGCAGCAAGGCTTTGTCAGCATGATTGCTCCGACGCAAGCAAAAACGATTTTGGCAGGCATCAATAACGTTGGCTTCTTTGGAGAAGGCATTACAGCAACCTCAGCACGCCTGAACCAACCTTTAGGGGTGGTTGCCGACAGCGCAGGCAACACCTACATCGCCGATGCGGGTACTAATCGGATTCGGCGCACCGATAGCAGCGGCAATATAACAACCTTCGCAGGCACAGGCACGGCCGGTTACTCGGGCGACGGCGGCTCGGCAACTGCGGCCGAGTTGAGCGCCCCGTCAGCGGTAGCATTTGACTCGGCGGGCAATCTCCTGGTCACCGACACCGGCAACAATGCGATCCGCTCTATATCTCCTTTAGGTTTCATCTCGACCGCCGTCCCACCAGCCGATTTGAACCATCCGGAATACGCCTTTGGAGCCGGAGGCAGCATTTACGTTTCCAACAGCGGAGCGCACACGGTTCTTAAGGTCGACTCGCAAGGATCGGTGCAGCAGTTGGTTGGGACCGGAACAGCCGGGAGCAGCGGCGACTTGGGCCAAGCGAGCGCGGCAACACTCGATTTCCCCCGCGGGTTGGCGATGGATTCGAAAGGCGACCTGTATATTGCCGACTCCGGGGCCGGCGTGGTTCGCATGGTCACTCCTGCCGGCGTTATCTCCACCGTCACAAATGCGGACAACGGGCCTTGGATTTCACCGTCAGGCTTGGCCTTTACCTCCGATGGCTCGTTGGTGGTGTCCGATTCAGGAACGCATGACATCCGCGCCCTGCACTCCGATGGTACGGTCAGCGTCCTTGCCGGAACAGGCAGCGCGGGCTTCAGCGGCGACACTTATTCGGGAACGTCCGCGCAACTCGATGGCCCGGAGTCTGTGTTCGCTTCAAGCGGCGGCACGATCCTTGTTGCCGACACGGGGAACAATCGCATTCGAGCGCTGAGCCTCTTGCCCGCGGTAATCCCGCACAACACGCCGATCGTAAAAGTCGTGAATGCCGCTTCTGGCGCTCCTGGAGCATTCGCGCCTGGAGAAATGGTAGAGGTCGTTGGCGCGTTTGAGCTTGGCGCTCAAGCCGTCAGTGCGCCCGCTAATGCGGCCCAATTGCCGCTCTATCTTGGCGATACGCAAGTCGATATCAACGGGCTCCCGGTGCCTCTGTTAATGGTGGAAACCGGCCAAATTGAACTCCAGGTTCCGTATGGCATATCCGGTTCGCAGTCGGCGTTGCTACAGATCTTCTATCAAGGAGCGTTAGTCGCAACCGAGACGCTGCGCGTAGGCGTCACGCATCCGGGACTCTACACCTACGGCTCGCGTAGCCAAGCCATGGCGTTGATGCAGAACAATGCCTATAACCGTCAATCGAATCCAGTAGCCGCCGGCTCGCCGCTCACTGTTTTCGTCACCGGCGATGGACTCACAAACGGCAGCAATGTCAGCGGTGTCTCGCGCACCTCCGCAACTACTCCGGTATTGCCGGTCAGCGTGACGATTGATTCGAAGCCGGCCGCCCTGATCTCCGCCGCCGATGTGGTGGGCTATGAGGATTTGTTGCAGGTTCAGTTCACGGTTCCCAGCAACTTGACTGCGGGAAATCACGCTGTTCGTGTGCAAGTCGGATCGATGGCAACACAGCCTGGCGTCACCATTTGGGTGAGCCAACCATCGAGCAATGCACTACGCCAGATGCGTCCTCAGGCTATTTCTTCTCCCGGCTCACCGGCAAAGGTCCAAATGCCTGGCAGACCGGCATCATCTGGACGAAATTGATGTTGACATGCGCTGGCCGGGTCGCGACCCAGTGCACGGCATCGGCAACGTCCGTCGCGGTTAGCGGCTGCGTGCCTTCATAGACCGATTGGGCCTTCTTCGTGTCGCCTTTGAATCGAACCTCTGAAAATTCGGTGCCGCCGCACATGCCTGGCGCAATGTCGGTCACGCGAATGTTCATGCCCAGCAAATCGGCCCGCAAGTTCAAACCAAATTGATGGACAAATGCCTTTGTGCCGCCGTAAACGTGACCACCCGGATAAGGAAACTGCCCGGCAATCGAACCCAGGTTTACGATGTGCCCACTGTTGCGTTCTACCATCCCGGGGAGGACGTACCGCGTGCAATACAGCAAGCCTTTGATGTTGGTGTCTACCATCGTGTCCCAGTCGTCGAGGTTCGCCTTTTGCGCCGGATCCAATCCTAAAGCAAGGCCGGCATTATTCACCAGGATGTCTATGTTCGCCCAGTCGCCCGATAACCCGGCAATCGCCTGTTCGACTTCCTTGCGTTTGCGGACATCGAACGTCAGCGGAAGAAATGCCTCGCCCAGTTCCTTCTTCAAGCTCTGCAGGCGGTCTTCTCTGCGGCCTGTTCCAATGATGCGAGCGCCATCTTCGGCGAATCGATGCGCGATGGCGGCGCCAAATCCGGCAGTTGCTCCGGTTACAAGAACGGTCATATTTTTACTGTAGTTCCCCGGGAACCCGTAACTCGCCGTGCACCTCTAAGGTGGTGAGTTAGTTCGTGAAGGAGGTCGCTTGAAACAATCGCTTTCTATCTCTCTACTTTGCTTAGCCGCATCGTCCGCTTTGGCCCAGGCGCCGGCGCGCGAGGATCCGGGCCGCATTCCGGTGAAGCGTGTCGTTCTCTATAAGAACGGCGTTGGTTTCTTCGAGCACGTCGGCACCGTACATGGCAATGAAGCCGTCAGCATTGCCTTCACGTCCGGACAGCTCAACGATGTGCTGAAGTCTCTCACCGTGCTCGACCTCAATGGCGGTCACATTGCCGGGGTCTCCTACGGCAGTTCCGAACCCGCTGGCCGTCAATTGGACCAACTACATCTGCCAGTCGGTGACAAGCCTACTCTTTCGGATTTCCTCGGCGGCCTTCGAGGCGCGAGGCTGGAAGTGCGTAGCGGGACCAACGTGATCACGGGCCGGCTTTTAAGCATTGAACGGAAGACGCGCGTCGCCGGAGGCGCCACGCTTGAGGTCGACTATCTCGCGCTGATGGGTGACAACGGAGAGCTACGCACCACCGAACTCTCGCCCGCGTATTCCGTCCGCTTGCTCGATCATGATCTTGCCTCCAAGGTCGATCGCTATCTCGACATCGAATCAGCCGCGCGCGACGCCGACATACGCCGCATGGTGGTATCTACGGAAGGTTCAGGAGCGCGGTCGCTTTACCTGAGCTATATCAGCGAGGTGCCTGTCTGGAAATCGACATACCGCATTGTGCTCGATAGCAAACATGGAACCGGCGCGTTGCTGCAAGGATGGGCCGTCGTCGACAACACAGTGGGCGAAGATTGGAATAACGTCGAGCTTTCGTTGGTGGCCGGCGCGCCGCAGTCCTTCATTCAGAACCTTTCGCAACCGTACTACGCGCATCGGCCAGTTGTGCCCATTCCTGAACTCGTAAGCACCACGCCCCAGACATTTGAAGCCACGCTGATTCCCGGGAGCGCCCAGTTAAGTGGCATTGTCACTGACTCCTCCGGTGCAGTGATCCCTAACGCAGAGGTGAAGGCCTTCGCCGCCAATAATGCGTTAGTGGGTCGAGTCACAACCAACGCGGCCGGAATCTACGAATTCGCTCAGTTGCCCGAGGGTCCAACGCGGCTTGAGATTGCGTCGCCGGGCTTTAGGTCTAACGTCATCGGCGGCGTACTGATCAGCGACGGGCATCGACTGCAGCAGAACGCACGGCTGGAGGTCGGAGGATCAGCCGAAACCGTCCAGGTTACTGCGTCCGCGCCCACTTTTTCGACCGACGGCGCGGCAATCGCCACGAACGGCCGGTTGGGCAACCCCAGAGTTCTCGGAAGCGGCAATGGATTGGGCCGCAGCGCCGACGGAAATGGATATGCCGCCGGGCACGGAGGTGGTCAGGGCGGTGGGAGTTACAGGATCGGCGATGCTCTCAGGAAGTCCAATACGGAAGCTTTATCCCGTGAACTCGGCGACCTGTTCGAGTACAAATTAAAAGACCCGATCACGATTCCTAAGAACCGCTCCGCGCTGGTTCCCATCGCTCAATCGCCTATTACGGCTGAGAAAGTCTCACTGTGGAATGACCAATCCGGCTTGCTGCGCCCGCAGCGTGCGCTTTGGCTGACCAATTCCACCGGACTCACGCTCGATGGAGGCAGTGTCAGCGTGCTGGAGGACGAAACGTTCGCCGGCGAAGGCATCTTCGACCCCATTCGGCCCGGTGAGCGCCGCCTCGTCTCCTACGCGAATGATCTGGCCGTCATTGTCAGTTCAAAAATCGGTTCAGAACGCGAAAGAGTTTCCCGCGTGATTATCGACCACGGAACGCTCAGACAGAACCGGGAGGTTCGGGAAAAGAAGGTCTATACGCTTCGCAATTCCGACAAGTCGCCCCGCACGCTGATCGTCGAGCATCCTGTTCGGCCAGGGTATGAACTGCGCGGTACTGCCAAGCCGGACGAAACGACCGCCGACTGGTACCGATTTCGGGTAAAGGTAGACGCGGGCCAGACTGCCGCTTTGGAAGTTGAAGAAGCACGCGTCGAACAGAGCACCTATGCCGTCAGCAACATCAATGCCGGGCAACTGACGATGTTTCTGCAACTGCGTTCCATCGATGCTTCGGTAGAAGCGGCGATTCGCAAGGTTCTCGCTCATAAAACCGCCATCGATGCTCTCCAGGAACAGAAATCGAATGCCGACGACGAGACCCAGTCCATTTTTGATGATCAGAAACGTCTTCGTGAAAATATGAAGGCTCTGAAGGGCACTCCCGAGGAAAAGGCGTTGGTCCAACGCTACACCGCGCAACTCGATCACCAGGAAACGCGGCTGGCTCAACTACAAAAGCGTTCCAACGAGCTTGACAACCAAATCGATGCGGCTCAAGAAGATCTAAACAAATTCATCGAACAGCTCTCCTTCGACGTAAAGCTGTGAACGGCCAGCCTAAATCGACTGCTGTGGTAATCTGAAGCCGTTCTCGCTAAACGCGCTTAGCCCGCCTTTTGCGGGTCGCCACGACCTATTGCCATGTCGCTGCAAGTCTTTTTGCAAGCTCAACTGCTCGGAACGGAAGAGTTCCTGGGCACGCACTCCAGTCAACGCACCGGTGAACCTTCGACAGGTGCGCAAGACCTAATCGGACGTTGCGCATGGCTTAGTTTGATGACGGAAGTTTTGCCCCGCGCTTTGCTTTCAGAGTTGAAGTTGTCGCGGATGTTACTTGGCTCGAGCAGCGCCGAGCAGTTTTTGTTGGTTCTGGCGGACGAGACGATTCCGTTTGCCGACGAATTCCTCACCAAAGCGGCCGATGCAATTGGCAAACTTTCCGGTCAAACCCTGCGGTTGATTTGGTCCAGCACGGAGAATTTAGGATCCTGGCCGGTTGCGCGCAAACGGCTGGACGATGCGTTGCTTGCCCAATCGGCCGCGCCACTTTCGGCAGTGAGCGATAGCGCAACGGTGTTCTCAGCCTTTGAGGGCGATGACGATACTGCTGACACTAGCTATTTCGTCTCCTTCGCCGAACGGTTGCCGGGAGCGGTCAAAGTGGGTTGGTCGAGCGAAACTCCGGCGCACTTGAAGTGGGACGAAGGCCAATATCAGTGGGCCTTGCGAGATCAATCGGGCGTCGATGAAGAAGGCATTTTGTTCCCACGCCGTTTCGCGCTAGACGAAAATGGCACGGATCCGGCTTCGCTGATGGAGCTTTCCTCACGGGCCGAAGGAACGCCGGGCTGGGCGATCTTGCGAGGCGACGTCGATCATTTCGATGTTCGTTTGCGGCGCGCGGCAACGGTGGAAGAACACA
The DNA here is from genome assembly GCA_049802535.1 of Bryobacteraceae bacterium. GTDB lineage: Bacteria > Acidobacteriota > Terriglobia > Bryobacterales > Bryobacteraceae > Bog-105. The sequence goes on from JBARMQ010000322.1 coordinate 11,442, forward strand.
TTCACCTCTCAATGTTGTTTAAAGAATTTTTTGCCGGCGAGCTTTCTCTGCTTTGCACCTTGCCAGACTTCTGGCGCAAGGTCACAATACTGGTGCGTGGCGGCGATGACTTCGCGGTGATCGGCACTTGGGACGCGCTGATTCTGTTGGCGCGTGAGATTGAACGTCTGTTTGAAAAGTTCGTCGAAGCCAACCTGCAAAGCTTTACCGGCATGGAAGGCAAGACGATTACGATGGCGCTGGCGATTGCGCCGGATGTCGCCGCTGCTCCGGTTCCGGTATTCGAAGAAGCAGGCGTACAACTGCGGGGCGCTAAAGCGCTCGAGGCCGGAACATTTTATCTTTTTGGCCGGACCCTTGAATGGAAGCGGTTGTCCGATGCCGAAGAACTGAAGAGCGGGCTGGTGCGGATGGTCCGCGTCTATGGCTTCGATGCCGAATACATTCACGATCTGGCTTCGGTCTATCGCGAAGCGTTTTCGGCCCGGGCTACCCGGCGTAACAAAGCCATTCGGCTTGATAAACCGTGGCGGACCTACATGAGTCTGTCGCGAATTATGCCGCTGAGCCGTGGCCCGGCGCGCGGTAGCAAGGATTTCGTGAATCTACGAAATTCGTTAATCGCAAATCTGGTTGGACGTAAAACAGCCGGCTTCAAATTGCGGCCCTCCGCGCGGGTTGGCCTGGAATGGGCGCGAATGGCTGCCGGCGATTGATCGAGGCGCCGCAGCGGCTCAACAAGAATTCACCAATCGAAGGACGTTAGACATGGCTGAAACGGAAGAGAAGAAAACGGAAGAGCGCCGCGGAGATCGGCCGCCTCGCGAGAACCGCCCCGGCGGAAGTGGCCCGGCTGGCGGTGGTCCCGGTGGTAGTGCGCCCGGCGGTGGTCCTCCCGGCGGACGCGGTGGTGACCGTGGCCCTGGCGGCGGTGATCGAGGCGGCCCGCGCGGCGATCGTGGCGGTGACCGTGGCCCTGGGGGCGACCGAGGTGGCGATCGTGGCGGACCACGTGGCGATCGGAGGCCGGAGGGTCCGCCTGAAATCGAGATCGAGAAACTGATGGCCGACAGCCTCTACTTGGACAATCAGGCCCACGTCGTCGTGAGCCGCATGCGCGATATGGATTCGGGCACGAAGAGCCAGTTGCGCCGCCTTTATAACGCGGTTCGTAGGGCGACTCGCGCGCCGGAAAGCGAACGGCAACACGAGTTCGTGATGGTGCGCGCGCGTCTTGCTTATACCATCGCCCGCCATTCGCTTCGCAGCTTGGATGCATTGGAGCGACTACTGCTGCAGGTCACGCGGAAGAACGACACCCGCGGCTATGAGCGTTTCCGCGATCTGTTTGAAGCGATCATCGCCTATAACGAATAAGAAATAGAACAGGATTAAACTCACATGAGTTCTCATACGGCAACAACAGAGCTGGCGCTTCTCGGAAAACTGGTTCTGGAGGGCGAAATCCATTGCCAGACTGGCTTGCACATTGGCGCCGGAAAAGGTTCGCTCGAAATTGGCGGCGCGGATAACCCGGTAGTGAAAGACGCGTTCGGCATTCCCTATATTCCCGGCAGCTCATTGCGTGGCCGGTTGCGATCGCTGCTCGAACAGGCGCTGGGGCTGGCGGTGCCCAGCGAACTGGTCTATCTTTCCAAGCGCAAGGGTCAGGAAGTTCGTATCCACCAAAGCGATCGGCCAGACGATGACATTTGTGTCCTGTTTGGCCGCAATCCGGGCCGCGTTGAGCGCGTTTCTGGCGATGCGATCGAGTCCGTGAGCGCGACGCCGGCGCGGCTGACGGTATATGACGCGCCGCTCATCGTGGATAGCATCACGCCGCAAATGCGTGAAAACCTGGACGACGAATTAACTGAGGTCAAGAGCGAGAACGCCGTCGATCGCATCACGTCCCAAGCCAATCCGCGCACTCTTGAGCGTGTGCCCGCCGGAGCGAAATTCCGCTTCCGTATGGTGCTCGACGTTTTGTGCGAAGAAGATAAGCCGCTGCTGGCGCGCTTTGCCGAAGGGCTGCGGCTGATGGAAGACGACGCCCTGGGTGGCGGCGGAAGCCGGGGCAGTGGGCGGGTTGCGCTTGGCAGTGTGAAACTGACGTGGCGCAGCAAGGATTACTATGCCAAAGGCGCCGGTGAATCGGTCTTGATCGAAGGCGCGGATCTGGCGGCGCTTCAGCAGTTGGCGACGGCGGACGATTTCGCCGGGAGACTCGTCTAAACGATGCCCCAAGGGTTGTTGATCCGTTTGCGTCCACTCGGCCCTTGGCGCTTCGGTCCGGGCGACGGCGCTCACGATCGGGTAGACACGCTCTATCGGAGCGATCGTTTGTACTCCGCCGTCACGTTGGCGATGCGCCAGTTGGGGCATTTGGAAGAGTGGCTGGACGCTACAGCACGCGCGGAAAAACCGGCTGTCGTTTTCACTTCGTTGTTCCCATTTCAGGCCGAAACCTTATTTGCGACTCCCCCGGCGAATCTTTGGCCGCCTCCGTACTCTCTGCTGACTGCGCCGAGCCCTGTATTTCTGACCAAGATCCGATGGCGCGCCGCGCGCTTTGTGCCGCTCAGCGTATTGGAACTTCTGCTGACGGGACAGAATATTCTGGCCGACCAATGGGCGCCGGACGCCGAAAGCGGTTGCTTGCTACGGCGCGATCGCCCGAGTTCCAGCCCATTTCGTGTCGTGCAACGCAGTTGGGCGGCGGTCGATCGCCTCACGGGCCGTTCCGAGCAAGCCGGACGCGTGGCTTGCGCCGAGTTTGAAATGGGTTCGGGACTTTGGGCTGGAGTGCGCTTTTCTGACGAAGCGGCTGGCAGCGGCTGGATCGAGAGGGTTCAGGCTGCCTTCCGCCTATTGGCTGACAGCGGTTTTGGAGCTCGGCGCAGCAGCGGGTGGGGGCAGTCCGCGCCGCCTGAGTTTCAGCAGGGCGTGTGGCCGCAAGTGCTGATGCCTAAATTGAAGCCGGAGAAGAACGGTGACGGTTCATCGCGTCTCTATTGGCTGCTTTCCCTGTATTCGCCGGCTGCGGGTGACCGGGTGGATTGGAACGGCGGCTTCTACGAAGTAATCGTTCGCGGTGGCCGCGTCGAGAGTCCGGGCTCGTCAGGGGCCGCCAAGAAGCAGGCGAAATTGATTGCTGAAGGGTCTGTGCTGGCTGCGAGCTCGGAATTAGCCGGGACCGCCGTTGATGTGGCGCCGGAAGGATTTGCACACCCGGTCTACCGCTCCGGTTTGGCTTTGGCGATTCCGCTGCCTCGGATCGAGATAAAGGTTGATCCTAAGCTTGAGGTTGTGATCGAAGCGCCACCTGAGATCTTACTTGAAGAAGCATCGGCAAGTAGCTCATTTGACAATGCGGAAGTAGCTGTTCGCGAGGAGGAGTCAGTGAATCTTCTTGCGTCCGAACCGGAGCCCCCGATTCACGAACCCGAAATCATTCCAGAGCCAGAACCTATTGAGCCGCCGTCGCCTGCGGAACCGCCGGTCGTCGAGCCCCCTGACGAGCCGCCATCGACCGAACCGCCCGCGCAGGATCCAGAGCCGCCTCCAGCCGAGCCGATACCGCAAGCGGGTGGAGATCCGCTGCCCGATGCTGCCGGTGAGGAGGGCTCGTTTGACATATAAGTTAACAGCTCTGACTCCCCTTCTGGTCGGCGATGGGCGCGAGTTATCCCCAATCGATTACATGGTTTGGAAGGACCAAGTCAATGTATTGGATCAGACTCGGATCTTTAAGCTGCTCTCCCGCGGACCAAGGCTTGAGGGCTACTTGACGCAGCTCCGCAAGGCGACCAAACTCGATTTTGCATCCTGGGGTGGATTTGCGCAGAACTTCTCCCAACGCCGGATTCCGTTCGAAGCGCCTGAGGCTGCAACGATCTGGAACTCGGCGCCCCCGGAATCACTCTTCATCCCGACATTTGCTTCAAACATCAGCGGCGCCTATGTACCCGGTTCCGCGGTCAAGGGCGCCCTGCGAACTGGGTTCGTTTTTTCGCGATGGTCGGCCTCGACGATCGAAAAGGTCGCGGCGAATCTCGAAGGCGACCGTGTTCCGCGCCGCCTGGCGGAGAGTTCCGAAGCCAGTTCCGGCGTCTCCGAAGTCAAGATTGTGAGCATGGCCGACAGCCAGCCGGTACCCGTCACGGCGTTTCGGATCTACGTCACCCGCGTTGCGTCCTTAGATACCCGGGACCCCGGCAAGCCGCAATTGGCATGGAAAGTTGCCGGGCGGGGCAATGTCACCCCGCAGCGTGTTGCCGATTCCACGCCCGTGTTTGCCGAAATGGCAATACCGGGGACAGAATTTACCGGGCGGTGGGACGAGCGAACATTTTTTGAAAATGCGGAGCTAAGTCGAGCGCTGGGTTGGCGTTCCACGCCAAAACTTGAGGCATTTGTTGAGGCCGCTAACGAGTATGCGGCCGCTCAGCTGGAATTGCACGAAAAATACGCAGCCACGCCCGGACTCGGTGTTTTAGCGGAATCTGTTAACCGGCTGAAGCAGGAATTGGGCGCCGTGCGCCAGTCGGGGCAAGGCTGCTTGATTTGCGTTGGGTGGGGTAGTGGATTTCTGGCGAAGGCAGGCTTTTTGGGCACCGGCGATGAGGCTTACAAGAAGATACTGCGTGCCATGCCGGCCTTCGGAAGGGCGATCCGGGATGGCGTGCCGTTTCCCAAGACTCGCCGCATCGTGTTTACTGGCGGCCAGCCAGCAGCGCTTGCCGGGTGGGTACGCCTGGACCTGCGAACCAGCGGCTCCAATTAATTTTCCTTATAGCGTGTAAATCTCTTGCGATTCCTAGCGTCTATACAAGTATGAGGCGGCTAACTAATTTCATCGGCCTGACGGCTCTGGCGTTTCTTTTGCTTGGCAGCAGCAATGAGGCGAAAGCCGGAGTTTACGTCGGCGTTGGGGGGCCAGGATATTACGGAGGCTACTACGGCGCTGGCTATGGCTATGGCGCGCCGGGATATAGCTATTATCCCTACTGCGACCCATACTACAGCCCATACTCCTGCTCCTCCTATTACTACGGTGGGTACTATCCCTACTACGGCCTTGGCTTTTACGGCGGCTGGGGAGGATACTACGGCGGCGGATACGGCTATGGCTACGGCCGGGGGTATGGTTATGGACGAGGCTACGGATACGGCAATCGTGGCAGCTATGGATATGGCGTAGGCCGCGCGGGTTACGGCAATAATAGCTATCGCGGTGGCTACGCCGGAGGTGCTTACCGAAGTGGCTATGCGGGAGGCGCGGCTCGAGGCGGATATTCCGGCGGCAGCGGCGCCTTCCGGGGTAGCGTAGGCGGCGGCTTCCATGGCGGCGGTGGCGGATTCCACAGTGGTGGTGGCTCGCGTGGTGGTGGCGGTTCGCACGGCGGCGGCGGACGCAGATAACCTTTACACGGCACTCGTCCCGCTATGATCGGTAGGATGCCGAAGATCATACCGATCCATCGTTCGTCCATTGCGCAATCAGCGGCTTTCCTAATCCTATTTGGGCAAGCCGCATTTGCGCAGGCGCCCAAACCCCCGCCCGACGTATTAATCCTGGTCGATGGGGAAAAATTGATCGGGCATTTGGAAAGCGGGGACGGGTCCTCCCTTAAGTTCAAAAGCGATTTAGCGGGAGAGGTCACCGTCGATTGGAGTAAGGTTCAGGAAATCCATTCCCCCGGAACGTTCGCAGTGCTGCGCAAGGGCGAGGTTCTTAAGAAACACGCCACAGGCGCCTCGGTTCCTCAAGGAACTGTCGCGATCGCGAGCGACAGCAAGGCGATAGAAGTAACCCCATCGGGCGCCGCACGTCAGTCGGTACCGGTGGCCGAAACCGGCCACGTAGTCGACGAGGCCTCTTTCCACCAGGCACTGGAGAATCCCAGCTTTTTCCATGATTGGACCGGCGCCATCACCGCAGGCGCTTCGCTGGTCGATGCTACTCAGAACAGTGAGAACTTTACAGGCGCCATTAACCTGGTGCGTGCGATACCGACTGTGAATTGGCTGAGTCCCATTAACCGGACGATCGCAGACTTTACGGCCTCATATGGCGAAGTATCTCAGACGGGGGAGCCTACCATCAAGACATCCATTTACCACGGCGATGCGGAGCGCGATGAATTTTTCTCACCCCGGATTTACGGTTTTGGCGAGCTGTCCTACGACCACAACTTCTCACAGGGTTTGAACCTTCAGCAGGAGTACGGCGGCGGCATCGGACTGGTGGCGCTGAAAACCGCGAAGGAGGAAATGGACTTGAAAGGCAGCGTCACCTATATTGAGCAGTCATTCGAAACCGGCCCAAACCAAAGCCTGATCGGATCGATATTTGGGGAGACCTATACCCGCAAGTTTAAAAGGAGCATAGTCTTCAATCAGGGCCTTACCATCACGCCCGCGTGGAACAATCTCAATGCCTACTCGGCAACCGGCGACGCAAATCTGGCCGTTCCTGTTTTTAAACGGCTGAATTTCAGCATCGGCCTTATCGACAATTTCTTAAACGATCCGCCCCCTGGATTTAAGAAAAATTCATTCCAATTGACGACCGGACTTACGTACACTTTGAAGTGACGCTGAGCTAATTACCACGCTTGACCCCTCTAATGGCGATGGCGACAGCCCTTGTTTATTTAAGGCTCGTATTTAGCGATCGTCTTTTCTAACTTTTTGGCAGCGATTTTTATGTTCTGCCTCGTACGCACCATGCGATTGGCAAACCTGGATGAGGCGCCTGGGCCGTGGATAGCTTTGGCAAACTTGTGTGAATGTGAACTTCGCGTACAATACGTCAAGTGTCTTGCGATAGCTAAGCCTGAATGACTCGTGCGACCGGAAAATACCTCGTCTTGCTCGCCGTGGCGGTGACGCTCTTCTATTGGAAAACGCTTCTAACCAGTCAGTTCACTGCCATCCTTGGCTCCGAAGGCGTGAATCTAACCTATGGCTGGCTCCATTTCTGGGTCCACTCGGTCCGGCACGGGCAATTACCGCTGTGGGATCCATATGTATTCGCCGGGCGCCCGTTCTACGGCGAAATACTTCCGTCTGATTTTTCCCCGCTACAACTGTTCTTTGCGCTATTTCCGATGAACCGAGCGGGCCTTATTTCGCCCCTGCTGTATCACATCGTACTTGCCCTGACTCATCTGTTGTGCACGTACTTTATGTTCGCGCTTCTGCGTGAGATGCGTTGCAGCCGCTTTGCCTCGTTTGTGGGCGCCTGCGCCTTCTCTATGGGCGGGTTGCTCGTTCGTATGATGTGGCCACCATATGTCGAAAGTTGCATTTGGCTTCCGGCAATTTTCTATTTTTTGTTGCGCGCATTCCGCGCCATTTCAACAGAGCGTGCACTCATTGAAGCTGCGTTAAGCGGATTGTGCCTGGGCATGTCGATTCTGATCGGCGGACTGCACTTTTGCATGATGCAGGCGATTTTCGTCCTAACCGGCTGCCTCTTTTATGGAGCCTATGGACCACTGAGTTTGAGCGCCGATGAGGCGGCTGCCGGTATCACCGCCCATCGCAAAGCGCGCTGGACCAGAGTCGCCTGGATTTTGGCAGCATTTGTGATCGTGTCGGCTGCTGCGGGCGCGGTCCAGCTGCTGCCCGCGTTTGAGTACAGCAAACTAACCTTGCGTTTCATCGACGGAGGTCCTTTTCCGTCAAGCAAAAAAATTCCTTACAACAGAATGAATAAGGGCATGTGGCCGCAGAGCATCGTCACTGGCCTTTTCCCGGTTGCGTTTAGCGGCAATATCGGGGGCGGGGAAACGTGGCCGTATTACATCGGCGCCTTACCATTTCTTCTCGCGATGGTGGCGATTTGGAGGCGCTGGAGCAACCTGTGGGTGCGCTACCTCACTGGGCTCGCCGTCATCTCATTCTTCTATTCATTAGGCGAGTCGTCACCTCTAAATGGCGTCCTCTATGCCATCACACCATTCCTGTGGGTTGCTCGCTCGCCCAGTCGATTTCTGTACTTCGTGTCATTTGGTTTGGCGGTCTTGGCAGCTTTAGGCTTAGATGCTTTAGTCGATCGAACCACTGTCAGGCAAACGTGGGCTCCAATGCTGCGGATCGTGAAGTGGATAGCAATTACATGCATCGTGGCATTGTTCGCGCCGGCTGTGTTCGGGCAGCTCTCCATCAGGATTTGGGACTATCTTTCGCTGCTGCTGATTCTTGCTTCCTGCGGATTCTTGGCTTACTTGATCAATCGTCCGGCCGGTCCATGGTTGTGCGTGGTTCTGGCGGTGTTCGTCTTGTACGACCTCGACACGTTCAATTGGCTGGAGGCAGACAAGAGTAACCTCAACGCGACCCATGGCGAATTAGAGCAAATGGTGAGCTTAGGGCCGCCCTCAGCATTTGTCAAAGCACAGCCGGGCCTATACCGCACTCATGTTAGGGTCGCGGTTGAGCCGAACATCGGCGATATCTACAGCGTGCCGACAATCTGGGGCGGCGGAGCCACTCTACTGACTGATTTTGCGCAGTTCGGGATGAGAGAGGATCTGCTAAACGTGGGTTACTTGATCAAACCGGCCGCAAGCGGCGATCCCGGAGCTGTTTATCAAGATAGCCATTGGAAGGTTTATCTCAATCCGAATGCCTATCCACGCGCGTGGGTCGTTCACCAAACAATCCTCGAGCCACATCACGACTTAGTTTTCAAGCATCTGGATGATGCGGGGATCAATCTGCATCGCACGGCTTTTATCGAGACCCCTTTGAGGGCACAGCTCGACGCCAATGCCGGAGCTGGCGATTCAGTTCGATTTATTTCGTATGAAGCGAATTGGATGCAGGTGGACGTTAGCTCGGACGCGAATGGTCTGCTGGTGTTGAGCGAGATTTACTACCCTGGATGGCGAGCTTATGTAAACGGCAAGCGGGAGGCGATTCTGAGGGTGGACGGTGCACTTCGCGGGGTAATGATTCCATCAGGGCATAGCCGCGTGGAACTGCGATTTGTACCGATGCCAGTCTTCGTAGGCGGCGCCTTAAGTTTGCTGGCGTTTATAGGCGTGTTGGTGTCGGCATTCATCGCTTGGCGCAAGGGAATTTGGCACCCGTTGAGCCCGCACTCCGAATGGGACGTAGTGGAGACGCGTCTTTAGTGGCATCTGGTCCGGCGAGGCCACAATGCATTGCTTACTCTTCGTCTTCGCTCAACTCGAGCTTCTTGTCGACCTCGGCAAAAAGAGTGGGCAGGTCGATTGCCGTGTCACCAATTCGGAGAGTTCCGTTCGGAGAGACCCAGATTGGCTCAGGTCTGATTGGGTCAGGTCTGCCTTCCAGAGACAGAGTCCAGGCAGTGCGTTTCTCTGGGTCGATGATCCATACGCATTCAGATCCCCAAGAAATATAGCTGTTGCCTTTCTCCAAAGCTTTTGCCAGGATGTCATTCGGTGACAGAATCTCAATGCACAGTTCAGGCGCTGCCGCAGGATAACGGCCTTTGAATTTTCCGCGCACGGCGATCACATCCGGCACCGGTTCAGCATTCGAAACGATCTTCAGCCGGACTTCTGAGGCTGTATTCCAGCCAGCCTTCTCCAGCAGCATCATGATGATGGCCTGGACAATGCCGTGCAAAAGAGTAGGCATAGATTTTTGGACGGCTGTGCCATACCAGTAGTCATAGGCTGGCTTTGCTCCGTCGTATTGCCGGTGAAACTCTTCGAGGCTTAACGGCAGGGGTTGAGCAGCCATGCTTTTATTATCCTTAAACGCGACGATGGTTGCCGCGTAGCGCCAACGGCGCTGATCGGCATGGACCGTACCTTGCTAATGATCCTTGAGCAAACGGCGCCGCAATATATCGAGTGCGGCTTGGGTCGAAAGAAGGCGGTGGCGATACCGGTCGCTGCCGTAGTGGAGACGCGTTACTTTCGTTGGCTCAGGGCCTGCGAGGCCGATATAGACCGTGCCGACGGGGTTCTGTTCGGTGCCGCCGGACGGACCGGAGAAGCCCGTCGTGGAGAGCGCATAGGTGGCTCCATTGCGCGATCTCGCGCCTTCGGCCATGGCCGCTGCGACGGGCTCGCTCACAGCGCCACATTTCTCTAAGAGATCTGTAGGAACGCCGAGCAGCTTTTCCTTCTGTCGATCGCCGTAGGTAACGAAGCCGCCGAGGAAAAAATCAGAGCTACCGGCTAATTCGGTCAGGCGGCCGGCAAGCAGCCCCCCGGTGCAGCTCTCGGCGGTAGCGACCGTTGCTCGATGCTGGCGCAGAAGCTGGCCAACAACCTCTTCAAGCGACTGCTCGGCATCGGTGGAGTAGACGCGATCTCCCAGCAGCTCGGCGATCGGATCGCCTACTTCCTTCAGCAACGCGTCGGCCTCTGCTTCTGTCGCGCAGCGAGCGCGTAGATGGACCCACAGATCGCCTACGCCTGCGAGTACAGTGGTCGCGGGATTCTCGTAGCGCGTGTAAACAGGCGCGATTAAGGCATCAAGATCGGACTCGCCCATGCCGGTAATTCGAAAGCTACGGATCTTGATGGCCTCATCGGGTAAGAACGCCTTCAATCTGGGGATCACTTGGTCCGAGACCATGGGCTTCAGTTCGCGGGGAGGGCCTGGCAGCAATATCAGGACTTTGCCGCCCCAGCGGACAAATTGTCCTGGCGCCGTGCCGTTGCCGTTAGGGAGGGCTTCGGCTTGATCGATCAGGTAAGTCTGCCGCCGGTTGTTCTCGGCCATTTTTCGGCGGAACCGATCGAAGCGCGCTTGCAGGATTGCCTCTTGCTCCGGGGAATGAACGAGAGAACGGCCTAGGGCTGCTGCCGCGGCATCGCGAGTGACATCGTCTTCGGTTGGACCCAGGCCACCCGTGAGGATTACGATGTCGACGCGGCCGAGCGAATTACGAATCGCCTCGGTAAGGCGCGCGCGATCGTCTCCGATGACCTGTTTGCGATGAACTTCGACGCCGATGGCATTTAAGAGTTCAGTGATGACAAGCGAATTCGTGTCAATCCGCTGCGGGGTCAGCAATTCACTGCCGATTGCAATGATCTCGGCGTTCGTCATGGAAGGCTCATCAGGCCGGCAAGCGGTTAAATCAAACTCAATCCCGCCACGCCCGTCTCGACACGGAAGAGCGCGTTATGGGTGGCAAGAATCAGGCCGCCGCCAGGGGCAAACGCCAAGCCGACAATGCCGGGACCCGAAACGAACTGTTCCGGTTTTGCATTTGGATCGAAGCGGGTGATGCCACGCCGGCCGCGCAGCGAAGCAGCTACGTAAAGATTGCCGGCGTTGTCAAACGCCAGGCCTTGAGGGCGCCCCAGTCCGCGATAGAAGGTGCCGACTTCGCCCGTTTTCGAGACAACATAAACCGTATCGAAGCTGGACGTGGTGGGGCCAGTGACGAACAGGTCACCGTCCGGCCCAAACGCGAGGTGGTAAGCGGCAATCGAAGGCTCAAGCGTCGCGAAGACGTAGATCTGGCGGGAACGGCTGATTTTAAAGATTGTGCCGCTCCGATCGCCGACGTAGAGATTCTGTTCGTGATCGAACGCGATACCTGTCGCGACGCCCATCCCTTCTACATAGACCGACATGTTGCCCGATGGCGCGATCTGGTACACGATGCCGTCGTAACGGCTGGATGCGTAGAGAACACCTTCCCGGTCGAACGCGAGGCCGGTGGGATTCATGAGATCGGTGACGAATGGCTTTGAGTTGTAACTGGTATCGATCTTATAGATGGATACCGGCGATTTTTGGCCGCGCGATCCGCTGAAGGTGCTGTAGATGTTGCCGTCGGCATCGAGAGCCGGATTTCCGACCGGGTGCAGGCTGTCGGCAATGCGAACGCCGATGTGGGTTTCGCAAGGCTTACTTTGGAGTTCACCGCTTTTAAGCGATAAGGCCTTCGATTGAATGGACTCCGGGACACGCGCAATGATGTAGGAATCGCCCGCAACGATCGATTGGACGGGGCTGACGCCGATCGAAACGGATGGATGACCCGCAGTCGCAAAGTGACGGCCGCGTATATGAAGGTCGCCTCCGGGAATCGCGGCAAAAGGTTCCAGACTTTCGATGGTAGGCCGCTCGACAGCCTCTTTTTTCATGGGCATAGGTTAATACAGTCGCAGAACTCCGCCTATATACAAGATAAGCGCCCCGTAAATTCCGGCCGCCAAATCGTCTGCGACAATTCCCACCCCCTCCGGTAGTGTCTCAAACTGGCGGACTGGCCACGGCTTCCAGATATCGAAGAGGCGGAACAAAACAAACGCGGCGATGACACTTCGAACATTGAAGGATGCAGCACCGAGCAGAGTCACCCATTGGCCCAGTACTTCATCGACGACAACCAGGCCGGGATCCTTTCTCTGAACTATGTTGGCAGCGCGTGTGGAGGCCCAAATTCCGATAGGCGTCAGCACCGCTATCAGTATGAGCAGTGTTAATCGTCCGGCGCCTAGGGAAAGATGCAGCCACACATAAATCAGCAATCCAGCTAAGGAGCCCACAGTGCCCGGTCCCCAAGGAAAGTAGCCGCAGCCGAACCAAGTGGCGATGGCCATTGTGGCCGCGCGGCCGGCTTGGATGTTCACTGCTCCGGCTCAATCATGTTCTTGTTCGGGCTCGGTGAGGGGATCCGTCTCGGGATCGGGTAAATGGTCCATTTCGTCTTCAAGCTCGCTTGGGCGGGCACCGGCAATTGCATATTTCTCGGTGGCCCAATTACCCAAGTCGATAGTTCTGCAACGATCGCTGCAGAACGGCATGTTGGGGTCGTTCCAAGCAACTTCCTTTTTACAAATGGGACAACGCATAGGCTTTCCTAAAGCGCTTACCGGGCTGGTAAAGCGGAGCGTTGGGCAGGAATCGGGCGCGCCGTCAAGATTGGGAACGGGTTGGCGGTCGCCGATGCTGTCCGAGGCGCATTGCCGTATTCAGCAGGCTGATCTAGAAGCTCGCCGACCAAGTCGTAATCATGCGCTTCGGTGATTCGGATGGTGCGTAAATCACCGGGCTGCGGCTCAGCGGGACCGAAATCGTTGATGTAACAAACGCCGTCAATCTCGGGCGCTTGCGTGCTCAGCCGCCCTTGCCACAGAAGGTCTGTCTCTTCGGAAGGGCCTTCGACTAAGACGGCAAGTTCCTGCCCGACCAGTTGTTTGTTTCGGGCTTGCGAGATGCGCCGTTGCAACGACATCAGCTTTCGCTTTCGGTTGTAAATCGTCCGCGCATCGACTTTGCCGTCGAGCGCATAACTCTGGCTAGTCTCTTCGTCGCTATACGAAAAGACGCCGAGCCGGTCGAATCGGGCGGCTTGTACGAAGTGACAGAGTTGCTCAAAATCGGCGTCCGTTTCGCCAGGGAAGCCGACAATCATGCTGGTGCGAATAGCGACGCCTGGAATCGTCGCACGGATTCGTTCCAGCAGCTTCAGGAAAATATCGCCGTTCGCGCCGCGCTTCATGCGCTTTAAGACGGCAGCACTCGCGTGCTGCAGCGGCATGTCGACATATTTCACGAGCGCATCGTGTTTCGCGATCGTATCGAGCAACGCTTGCGTGACTTTATTTGGATAAGCGTATAGAAAACGGATCCATTTCGGCGCCTCCGTGGGAATCGCTGCTAGCCGCGCAAGCAACTCGGCCAGTCCGTTTTTTAAGCCGAAATCTTCGCCGTAGACTGTAGTGTCCTGGCCGATCAAATTGATCTCGCGAACGCCCGCCGCAAACATGCGAGTGGCTTCGTTGATCACACTTTCGAAACGGCGGCTTCTGAAATTTCCGCGGAACTGCGGAATGATGCAGAACGAGCAGGGGTGGTCGCAACCCTCGGCGATCTTGATATAGGCCGAGTGACGAGGAGTCGTAAAGACCCGGGCCGTGAGATCGTGATAAAGGTATGGCTCGGGCGCAAGCTGCTTTGGTTCCAGTCCTTCGCAAAGAGCGGTAATCTTGGCAAGCTCGTTGGTGCCAAGCACGGCATCCACCTCGGGCATATTCTTTCGGATATCATTCCGAAAGCGTTCGACCAGACAGCCGGCGACGACCAGCCGCTGCGCTTTCCCGGTCTTCTTGTACTCAGCCATCTCGAGTATGGTGTCGACCGACTCTTGTTTCGCCGGATCGATGAAGCTGCAAGTGTTGACAACGATGACGTCGGCTTCGGCAGGGTGGGGAGTCAGTTCGTGGCCATCTGCTGTCAGTTGGCCCATCATCACTTCTGTGTCAACGAGGTTCTTCGGGCAGCCGAGACTTACAAATCCTATTTTCAAAGTGCGAGGGTTTCCAAACGAATTGGGCCGAAGCCGCTTCCTTTAGAATATCAGCCTGAGAGCGCGACTGGCGCGTGTCTAGCGCTGTTCTGAATGGCGAGGGCCGAGGAGCATTGGCCTGTCGAGCTCGAAGGTGAGCGTTGCTTCGGCGGGAACATAAACGTGCCTGCCATGAGTAATAATCTGCGTGAAAGCGCCGACGCCCGCTCCGGAACCGGCCCCGATGGCAGCGCCTCTTCCGCCACCAGCGACCGCTCCTATCAATGCGCCGAGGGCAGCCATGCCGCCCACGACCTCTCCGGTTTGGCGGTTCGCGCCAAGACCTTCACCATGGGTTTCCTTCACATCGGAGGACATGACCCGGTGGTAAACGCCGTTAATGACCACCGATTGCAAATCGAGAACGATGTCGCCGCTGTGAATACCACTAGCGGACTCGTTACGCAGGAGTAGCGTGGCTGGCGAGTGGCGCCGAATCACAACGCGTCCATCGCGAGCCACCACGTCGGCGGCGATCCTTGCGGGAAATGTTTGCCCCGGTTGGGCGTTTTGAGAGTCGATCACCACGTCAGTCCTGACGGAGATTTCGCTACCGGCCGGAAGTACGATCCCTTCGCCACCCGATTCATACGGCCCTTTCCAACCGGGCGAAAAGAAGACGCTAGAAACCTCGCCTACCGGGAAGCGATAAGTGATCCCTTGGTCGTCGATGAATGCGATTTCATTGGCCGCGGGCCCGTTCAATTGACCGACGTACGAACGGCCATTGCGGAGTGTAACGGTATCCTCTGGTTGGTTGAATGCGATGCTTTGAACGTCTCCAATGGGGAATTGGTATTGAGCCCCCTGACTGTCCGTAAAGGAGACCCTCCCGTTCATCTCGCGGCCCCTGAAATGGCCATGGTACCGAGCGCCGCTTCTCAAGGTGACGGTATCGGCTAAGGCAGGAGCAATCATGACGGCCATTGCGAGAATCAGTAGCCCGAGTTTTTTCATATTTCCTGCACTACAACCAGCGTACGATATCTTAGATCACGACTCTCTGTTAGTTGTGTAACATTGTGACTCCGACTAGATGGCAGTTCGTCCAAGAACTCGTAACCGGGGCTCTGGATGTGGCAAGCGCGCAACGCGCGTCGTACCTTGAGAAGGTTTGCGGCAGCAACATTGAATTGCGTCAACAGGTCGAGAATCTCATCCGGTCGTACGAAGAGACTGGCACTTTCCTCGAGAATTCCGTAGCGGCGAGTGCGATTGAAACGTTTGGCCCGAGATCCCCACTACAAGGCGACCGGATAGGGCCCTATGAAATTACCGGCATCATCGGTCACGGCGGGATGGGCAGCATCTATTGCGCGAACCGCATAGACGACCAGTTCCGCCAGCAGGTGGCCATCAAGATATTGGACGCCGGGTTTGGCGTATCGACCGAGATGTTGATCCGTTTCCGGGCGGAACGGCAAATACTGGCGAGCTTGTCGCATCCGAACATAGCGCGTTTGCTGGATGGCGGCGTAACGGCTTCCGGTCTTCCTTACCTGGTGATGGAGTACATCGAGGGGACCACGATTGACATCTTTGTGGATCGCGAGAAGCTTACGATTCGCGATCGTCTTGAGATGTTCCGGCAAGTGTGCGCAGCGGTCCAGTTTGCACATCAAAATTTGATTGTGCATCGCGATTTGAAGCCGGCAAACGTGATGGTGACGGCGAACGGCACGCCGAAATTGCTCGATTTTGGCATCGCTAAGATGCTGGAGCCCGATGCTCTGGGTCAAACGGCGGCGCTGACGCGACCCGCGGAGCGGTTGATGACGCCGGAGTATGCAAGCCCCGAACAGATTCGCGGCGAAGCCATTACCACTGCCACCGATATCTATGGTCTGGGGGTTTTGCTGTACGAATTGCTCACCGGCAAACGGCCGTTCCGATTCGACAAGCTTAGTCCTGCTGAACTCGAGCGAGTCATTTGCCAGAGCTCTCCGATGCGTCCAAGCGTTGTGGCGGCGGAGAAAATTCCGGCCGATTTGGACACGATTGTGCTGAAGGCGATGCACAAAGATCCCGCGCGCCGGTATGCTTCCGCTGCCGAATTGTCGGAAGATATCAGGCGTTATCTTGAGGGCTTTCCCGTAGCAGCGCGCGCCGATTCGTGGCGGTATCGTACGGGCAAATTCCTGGCGCGGCATAAGACGGCAACGGCGGCCGCGGCGTTGTTCCTTCTGACGACATCTGGACTGAGCGTGGCGCTCGCCATTCAAGCAACGCGCGCCACAAGCGAGGCCCACACGGCCAATCGAGTTTCCGACTTCTTGGGAGATCTGTTCGAATATTCGCGGCCCGATGTAACTCAGGGCCAGAACGCCTATGCGAGACAGCTTGTCGATTTAGGCGCGAAACGAGCAGCCGCTGAACTTGCGGGGGAGCCGATTGTGAAGGCTCGTCTCTTCAACATCCTGGGAACTACGTATCGCGAACTCGGCGCGTTCGATCAGGCCGAGTCGCTTTTGACTCAGGCCTATCAAATACGTTCGCGCCAATTGGGTGCGGATTCGATGGAAGCGGCCGAATCGCTGCAGATCTTGGCGGAAATTGCGAGCGATAAGGGCCAGTTCGAGCGCGCCAGCAAAGACTATGAGCGAGTGCTGGACATTTACACCAAAACTGACGGCAAGATGAATGAAAGAGCCGCGGAAGTAATCGACGACATCGGCGAACTGCGTTGGATGCTGGGAGATTTTGCCGGAGCGAAGAAGCGCTATCTGGAGGCGCTCGCCATCTGCAAACAGATTAAGAGCCCTACTGATTGGCAGACTCTCGATGTAGAGAACGACTTGGAAGTGGTCTTAGCGGATCAAGGGGACTATGGTGCGGCCGAATCACTGGCGCGAGAGGTTTTGGCGACTGAGATTCGCGTGATGGGGCCAAACAATCCGAGCGTGGGGTTGACGCTGAACAATCTCGGCTATGTGATGGCCGAAACGGCACGGTATCAAGACGCGCAAACGGATTTCAAGCGCGCATTGGCATTGCGGCAGAAAGTCGATGGTCCGGAGCATCCCGCAACCGCTTTGAGCCTGAGTAATTTGGGTTGGTTGGCAAGGGAGTTGGGTCACTACGACGAAGCGCAGCAACTGGGTGAACAAGCGCTAGCGATCGCGATGAAGGTGCTCGGCCCGGCCTCGCTGGACACAGCTGCTTGCCAGGGACAGTTGGGTTTGACCATGCTAGCGGAGAAAAAATTGGCCCGCGCCCGCCAACTGCTGCAGGCGGCGCTGACCACGCGGCTGGCGCTTGGCAGCCCGGATAATCCGGAGCTGGGAGACAATTACGACCGCATGGGGCAGCTCGAGCTTGCCGCGAACAATCTTAGGAGCGCTGACCGGGATATCGAGCGCGGGCTAGACATCCGGCGCCGCTTCTACGGGCAGGAGAATGAGAACGTCGCGATGAGCCTGAACCATTTGGCGCAAGTTCAGGCGGCCGAAGGTGATTCCAAAGATGCTGAAAGAGACTTTCGAGAGGCCATCCAAATTGCACGCGGCAGATTTAAGCGGCCACACACCATTACGGCAAATGGGCTGATGGGCTTAGGCGCCGTACTGATGGCCGAAGGACAGGCCGCGGAGGCGAAAAAGCCATTGTTGGAGGCGGTCGAAATGCGGAAGGCATTGTTTCCTCCCGGACATCCCGCCATTGCCGAGGCGGAAGCGGCTTTAGCGAAGTGTTCGAGAACCAGAACGTCTGGTTAAGAAGCTCCGGCAGCCTCGCCGCGCGCAGGTTTCAGTTCGTTATGCAGCCACGCTCGCGCCATACGCCATTCGCGCCAAACAGTTTGTTCCGAAATGCCGACGACCTCGGCGATGTCCTTGCCTTTGAGGCCGCCAAAAACCATCAGGTCCACAATTTCCGCTTTGCGAGGGTCGAAGGCTGCTAATCGTTCCAGCGCCTCTTGAATGCTGAGAATATCGGCCTGCTCGGCGTCGCCAGATGCGCCGACCTCCCCGAGCGTCACTCGCTGCCAATCGTCGCCGCCGCGTTTCTGCCGGCCCTTCGTCCGCGCATAATCTACCAACACCTGACGCATTTGCCGGGACGCGATGGAGAGGAAATGAGCGCGGTCCTGCCAGGAAACATCCGCACCGGCCAGGCGTTGATACGCCTCGTGAACCACCTCTGTTGCGCAGAGAGTAAAACCCGAGCGCTCACGGGCTAAGTGGTGCGCTGCAATGCGCCTAAGATTGTCGTAAACCAGCGGCGTGAGTGCGGCAAGAGCGTCGTCATCGCCTCCACGCCACTTCACGAGCAACGCCGTTATCGCGACATTTTGTTCATTCAAGGTGGATAGCCGATAAACGTTTTGAAGTATACATCGAGCCTTTTGAGCGATGGAATGGCTTCTTATCAATCACAAACCGTGGGTATTATGAGCGATAGCACTTTGCCTTCGCTCATGATGTGGAACTGGCAACAATCCGATTGGCCTAACTTCACCTGGGACGAGGCTCGTCTGCGCAAGGCGGAGCAGGAATTCCCGGTCGGCGCCGGCGTTCTTTCGGGGATGCTAAAGCACCTTGACGCGGACGACCAGCAACAGTTCACAATTGAGACTATCAGCACGGAAGCGCTCACCACCTCCGAGATCGAAGGAGAGATTTTGGACCGGGCGAGCGTGCAATCTTCGGTGCGGCGGCTATTAGGCCTTACCTCGGATAACCGCAGAGTCGCACCTGCGGAACGGGCGATCTCTGAGATGATGGTGAACCTTTACAGTTCCTTTGCAGATCCGCTTTCCCACGAAGTCTTATTCTCTTGGCATTGGACGTTGTTCGGCGAGCGAGGCAATCTGAGCAGCACCGGCGAATATCGCACAAGCAACGAACCAATGCAGGTCATTTCGGGTGCGATCGCCGCGCCGAAAGTGCACTTTGAGGGACCGCCTTCATCTAGAGTGCCGAAGGAGATGACACAATTTTTGGCATGGTTTAATCGCACCGCGCCGAGCGGAGAGGACCCGCTGCCAACGCTGACAAGAGCCGGCATTGCGCATGTCTATTTCGAGTCAATCCATCCCTTCGAGGACGGAAACGGGCGCATCGGCCGGGGCATTGCCGAAAAAGTCCTTGCACAGAGCTTCGGCCAACCAACGCTCACTGGGTTAGCGGGCGTTATCCTGTCGAAACGCAAGGCCTATTACCGCGCCCTGGAAGAGGCGAACAAAGACAATGAGCTGACCGCGTGGCTCGCCTGGTTCGCAGGCATGGCGATCGAAGCGCAGAGACGCACGATCGCCCGCCTAGAGTTCTTAATTGACAAGTCGAAACTGATGGAGCGGATGCGTGGCAAGCTCAATCGGAGACAGGAAGAGGCGCTGCTGCGCATGCTGAGGGAAGGTCCAGACGGATTTAAGGGCGGATTAAGTGCGACCAACTATATCAGTATTACCGGGGCGTCTGCAGCC
>JBARMQ010000323.1:0-12424 GCA_049802535.1 Bryobacteraceae bacterium
CCGTCACCGACGCGATACTAGGCGCCGTCGCCCTGGGTGATATTGGGATGCATTTCCCGGATTCTGATGAGGAATGGAAGGACGCTAACAGTCTTGCTTTTCTGCAACGCGCGCAAGCTCTCGCCCATGGCGCCGGCTATGGCGTCAGCTCACTCGATGCCACGGTTATTTTAGAAAGACCAAAGCTGAAGAATTTCAGACTTCAAATTCGAGAAAGTCTCGCCTCCGCTCTCGCCTTACCTTTAGAATGCGTCAGTGTGAAGTTCAAAACGGCGGAGCGAGTCGGCCCTGTGGGCGAAGGCCTATCCTGCGAGGCTCAGGCGGTTGTGGTCGTGATGTTAATTTCTTGATTGAGTGTTAATTTTCGCGAAACGATTTACCGTTTTCGCGCTCAATTTTCATAGCCGCTCATTTAATAAGTAATGCACCTGTACGTAATGCCAGGCGTCATACATTTCGATTGACATTACGTCATCACGACTGATAGGCTTAAGTCTATCGCTGGGGGCATTTTCCCGAGTGTAGTCATTCGGGATGTGACAAAAATGGCGGTAGCTCGTTCCGATGACGCTTTCCCGTGGTTTGCATTGCGTGTTCGGAGCCGGGCGGAAATAACTGTCAGCGGATCGCTCCAAAGCCGGGGTTTTGAAACGCTCTGCCCTACCTTCCTGGATCGTCGCCGTTATTCGGACCGCCTAAAGACTGTCGAGTCCGCCCTATTTCCCGGGTATTTATTCTGTCAGCTTGACCCAAACGACCGCCTGCCGGTTCTTAGTGCGCCGGGTGTCGAATCCATCGTAGGTTTCGGTTCTCAGCCGCACCCCGTCGACCTTACCGAAATCGAGGCCCTGTTTGCTGTCATCCGCTCTGGCGTATTTGCCCGGCCTCACCCGTTCCTGAAAGTGGGCCAACGGGTTCGCGTTGAGTCCGGCCCGCTCTCTCAGATCGAGGGCATCCTGGTCGCAACAAAAAGCGAGTACCGCTTGGTCTTATCGGTTACCCTGCTTCAGCGCTCCATCATCGCTGAACTCGATTCGGCCAACGTTCGGCCCCTCTGAAATTTCGGGTTGATCCACCGTACGCGATCGCCAAGAATCCGCGCCCGTAGAATTAGTTCAGCACAGGCGTCGGTAGTCCGCAGACCAAGTCGTGAAGGTGATACATGAGCGCTGCTAGCGTTTCGCTGAGTGCGATTAAGAAGACTAAAATGGTTAGCTTTCGGCTCTCCCATGACGAATATCGCCTTCTCCAGGCGGCTTGTGCGAAGGCTGGGGCCCGTAGCGTTTCTGAATTGGCCCGTTGGGCGATGCAGCGTATCATTCTTGAGGCTGGTCTGATCGAACAGGGCTCGACCGATAACGCTCTCCGCGAGCTCCAATTGAAATTTTCTGTCCTCTCCGCCGAAGTCGAAAGGCTGTCCCGGATCGTAAAGGAGTCGAGGTAGGTGCACGCACGGCTCCTTTGAGAATTTTGGCCCCATTTGCCGACATTGGTCTAGGAGACCTTTGTGGACGACACGTTCGCGGGCAAATCGGCTTTAATTACCGGCATCACTGGGCAAGATGGTTCGTATCTTACTGAGCTTCTACTTTCAAAGGGATATACCGTCCACGGCATCGTCCGGCGAAGTTCTACCTTTAATACCAGCCGGATCAATCATCTCTACGCCGACCCACACGACATCGGTCGCCGGCTCATTCTGCACTACGGAGACCTGACCGATTCGACCGGGCTTCGAAAGGTAATTGAAGCCGCCCGGCCCGAAGAAATCTATAACTTGGGAGCGCAATCCCATGTGAAAGTGTCATTCGACAATCCGGAATATACGGCAGATGCCGATGCGCTGGGCACACTTCGCTTACTCGATTGCATGCGCGATCATGTGGAACACACGGGGCGGAGCGTCAGGTTTTACCAAGCGGGTTCGTCTGAAATGTTTGGCGCCGCTGCGCCGCCTCAACGGGAAGATACCGCGTTTTACCCCCGCAGCCCATATGCGGTTTCTAAGGTTGCGTCATATTGGTATTCCGTCAATTACCGCGAGGCTTACGGCCTCTTTATCTCGAACGGAATCCTGTTCAACCACGAATCTCCCCGGCGAGGCGAGACATTCGTTACCCGGAAGATAACTCGTGCGGTCGGCCGCATTCGTTTGGGCCTGCAGAACAAGCTTTATTTGGGAAATCTAGATGCTAAACGGGATTGGGGCTTTGCGGGCGACTACGTCGACGCCATGTGGCGAATGCTGCAACATCCTACGCCAGGCGATTTTGTCGTCGCAACTGGTGCGTCGTATTCCGTCGAAGATTTCTTAGAGGCGGCATTTTCTTATGTCGAGCTGGACTGGCGCGATTACGTCAGTATCGATCCGAAATACTTCCGTCCGACTGAGGTTGACTATTTGCAGGGAGATTCCACCAAAGCACGCAAAGAATTAGGCTGGTCGCCCAAAACGACATTCCGGCAATTAGTCAGCATGATGGTCGAAGCGGATTTCCGTTTGGCAGAGGACGAACGGGTGATGATGGAGGCGAAATACAAAAATTCGTTCGCCTCTCTTCCATTCCGGAAGGGTTTGCGCCCTAACGGTGTTTCCGTTAATGACGAACTTTCTCCCGAACTCTCTTCGCCGGCTCACGGATAGTTCCCCCGGGGAAGCGCAAAGGGCACGGCTGCGTGCCGCCAGACAGGAGAGGAACCCGCGAGCTCTTCGGGTGGCACGCTCGATACCGTGCCCGTTTTGCGCGTGTTCCTTAGACACCGCTTGGAACTAGCCAGCCGTATTTTCATCGCTGGACATCGAGGGCTTGCCGGATCGGCAATCCTGCGCTATCTCCGGACCAACGGCTACCGCAACCTCATCGTGCGGTCGCGGACCGAACTCGATCTTCGATCGACCACCGCGGTTGATCATTTCTTTCAGTCCGAACGGCCTGAATACGTCTTCCTGGCAGCCGCCAAAGTCGGCGGTATCTTGGCGAACTCCCGCTACCCCGCGGAGTTTATTAGTGACAATTTAGCCATCCAACTGAATGTCATACAAGCCGCCCATTGCCATGGCGTCAAAAAACTGGAATTTTTGGGTTCTTCGTGTATTTACCCGAAGTTTGCTCCTCAGCCCATCCCCGAAGAAAGCCTTCTTACCGGACCGCTGGAACCAACCAACGAATGGTATGCGATTGCAAAAATAGCCGGCATCAAGCTATGCCAGGCATTCCGTCAGCAGTATGGTTTTAAGAGCATCGCGTTGATGCCGACCAACCTCTACGGACCCGGCGATAACTTCAACCTCGAAAGCTCCCACGTCCTGCCTGCCCTGATCCGAAAATTTCACGAAGCCAAAGTGGAGCAGCGGCCCTCCGTTACCCTCTGGGGTACTGGTACGCCTCGCCGCGAATTTTTGCATGTGGATGATTTAGCGTCTGCCGCCGTCTTTCTGATGAAGTGTTACGACAGCGGCGAAATCCTCAATATAGGCGTCGGTCACGACATCACCATTTTCGAACTCGCGAAACTGATTGCCATCTGTGTGGGTTTTAAGGGCAATGTGGAGTTCGACCTTTCAAAGCCAGATGGCACCCCAAGAAAGTTGCTTGACGTTAACAAACTCAATAGCTTCGGGTGGCGTCCCACGATCGCCCTGGCGGATGGAATCCGCTCCACTTACGCCTGGTTTTTGCAGCACGTGGAAAGCGCCTGCCCCGTTCCTGCCGTACACTAGTTAAGTACCTTTGTCGTCCGAGGTTTTCATGAAAGCAGAGTTCGTGTTTTTGCTGGCCGCGGCTATTGCGCTTCCGGCCGGAGCTCAGACTTCTTCATCCAGCGGTTCTGCCGCAGCCGCACCGTCTCCCGCAGGCCCCACCGCTGCAGGCGCGAGTGGTAGTGCGCCTTTGATCCAGAGCGATACCGCGGTCGGCCCCGATGACGTAATTTCCCTAACAGTATTCGATGTCCCAGAGCTCACTCGTCAACTTCGAGTTGGCACGGACGGAAACATTCGCGTCCCTCTGCTCAAGAAAAAAATCAACGTGAACGGCATGCTTCCCGGCGAGATTGAAACGGCTATCGCAGCGGAATTGAAGGCCGAAGACATCCTGGTCGATCCGGTGGTGTCAGTGGCTGTGCTCGAATATCGCAGCCGCCCCGTCAGTGTGGTCGGCGCAGTCCGAGTTCCGGTAACGTTCCAAGCCATGCCGAATACACGCCTCCTCGATGCGATCACCCGCGCTGGAGGCTTAACTGACGTGGCCGGCCAGGACATTATTGTCACCCATACCATCTATGGGCAGGACGGCAAGTCGAGCGTTGTCAATCAACGAATTCCGGCCAACAAACTGATGGTCGACGCGGATGATTCGGTCAACATCCCGCTGCGCGGTGGCGAAGAAGTGCGAGTGCCGGAGGCGGGTCGTGTTTATGTTATCGGCGACGTCCGCAAACCGGGAGCGATCGGCGTTCACGATACGACCGGAAATCTCACTGTTTTAAAGGCGATCGCTATGTCAGACGGTCTCGATGGCTACGCTTCCAAGAAGAAGGCATACATTTTCCGCAAAGAAGGATCGCCCGATCAGGACGGCGTGCCGGTTGATGTCCAACAGATTCTACAGAGGAAGATTCCCGATGTCACGCTACAGGCCAACGACATCCTTTATATCCCTGACAACACCGGTAGACGCATCACAATGCGCGCCGTGGAAGCGACACTCGGCATGGGTTCCGCCGCTGCGGCAGCGTTGATTTACACCCACTGAAGCCCATGGCAAAGGGGCCGTTAGCGGATGCCAGGCCTGAACTTAGTTGAGAGCAGATACATTGTCATATGCCTAAAGATATAGAGCAGCTACCGGCGGTTTACACGCAGGAGTCACTGGCAACCGCCAATTACTACAATCAGGCGCCGGAGCCCGAAGAGGCCGGAATACCGCTTTCTCACTACGTCTGGATCATTCGCCGCCAAGCCTGGAAAATCCTGGTTTTCGTCCTCACAAGCCTAGTCGGAACCTTTATCATTTCCTCCCGTCTTCAGCCCATTTACGAAGCCACAACAACTGTCAATATCGATCGGGCCGCGCCGGCTGCAGTGATCGGCGCCGACTCTCAAAAAGCCGGTATCGCGGAGGATTCCGACAGCTACATCTCCACTCAGATGAAGATCATCGCATCCGACGCGGTAGTGCGGCCGGTTGCAATCAAGTTCGATCTTTGGGAACGTGAACATCAGATTCAGGGCGTCAGTCCGGCACAAGCCGAATTGCTCAAACAGGCGCCTACGGTGTTGCGCCAGCTTCGAGTCACTCGCCCGCTCAATACTTACCTCGTTCAGATTTCCTACCGGTCCACTAATCCCCAGCTTTCCGCCGACGTCGCCAATGCGGTTGCGAGCTCCTATTTGGAGCACATTTATCTCATTCAAATTAATTCCGCTAAAAGCGCGGCCGGCTTCATGGAAAAACAGCTTGACGAACTCAAGGCAAAAATGGAGCGCTCCGGACAGGCGCTGGGACAGTTCGAGCGGGAATTGAACGTCATCAGTCCTGAGGAGAAGACCAACATTATCTCCGCCCGCCTCCTGCAACTAAACAGCGAATACACCAGTGCCCAGGGCGACCGCGTCCGCAAGGAAGCGATTTACAATGCGATGAAGTCCGGCACCTTGGCCGCCGCAATGATTTCGGGTCAAGGGGCCGATCTGACGCGCCTACAAGACAAATTGAACGACGCTGAAGAGAAGTTTGCCGAGATTAAAAGCACGTTCGGCCCCAATCATCCGAGTTACAAGCGAGCTGAGTCGGAGTTGGACGAGATCAAGGCGCAATACACTACCGCCCGCGATGAAATCGCGAAGCGCGTTAAAGCTGATTATGAAGAAAGCGTCAATCGCGAGAAAATGTTGTCGGATGCTGTCGCCGCGACCAAGACTGAGTTCGACAAGATCAACGAACACTCTTTTGACTACAACCGGCTGAAGCAGGAAGCCGACGCGGACAAGCGGCTTTACGACGAACTGATTACCAAAATTCATGAAGCTGGCATCAACGCCGGATTTGAAAACAAGAACATCGCCATTTCCGACGCGGCTCTACCCCCGTCTGGACCGATCTTTCCAAAGATCCAATTGAACTTGCTGATCGCGGGAATCCTTTCCACGATCCTTGGCGTTTCGGCTGTGATTCTGCTTGATTCGCTCGATTCCACCATTCGCGATCCCGATCTCGTCCGGCGACTTTACCAGACCGATTTGATCGGAACCCTTCCCCTCGTGAAGGATGGCAAGGTGTTTGGTCCCGTCAGTGGGATGGAAGAAGGCGTTTCCGCCAGTGGCGTTCCGGCCACGACAGCCGTCGCAACCAGGTCGTTGTCTCCTTTTGAGGAGGCAGTGCGCATGGTTCGAAATTCCATTCTTCTTGCCGACGTGGATCGTGAGTTGCGCTCCATCTTGTTTACCAGCGCGACGCCAGGTGAAGGTAAGACGACGACAGCGCTTCATCTCGCCATCGCCCACGCTGAACAGGGCAAAAAGACTCTGCTACTCGATGCGGATCTCCGGCGCCCGACTCTTCATAAGCGTCTCGGGATCAGCCAGGACGTGGGACTAAGCAATGTATTGCTCGGCGAATGCACTTGGCAGGAAGCGGTCGCGCAACTGCCGATGGTCCCGAATCTCTACTTTATGCCTTCTGGAGGCTCGTCCCGCCGCGCGGCAGACCTGGTGGGCGCCGGCGTAGCGGACTTGCTCGAAAAGATGAACCAAGGTTTCGATCTGGTCGTTATCGATGCGCCGCCTATGCTTGGATTCGCGGAGCCCATGCAGATCGCGCTCGCTGTTGACGGTGTCGTGGTCGTCGCGGTTGCCGGCGAAACCAACCGAAAAGCCATTGGCGCCGTTATCTCCACCTTACGGCGATTGAAGGCTAACATTTTGGGCATCATGCTCAACCGTACTTCCAAGCAAACGGGTAGCTATTACTACTACCATTCGTATGAATACGGCACGTATAGCTACTACACTAAGTCTGCTAAATCGTAGGCATCACTTACGACCCTGCTCGCGAATCAATGACTACCCAAGCGTACCCGTCGCACCCAGTAGCGCCTCCACTCCTGGCGCCGCGAGCGTGGCGTCCGCGAAAGAGCATCTATTTTTACTTTCTGTTGTTCCTGCTGGCTGCCTACGCTGTCGGCGGTCATCTCACCGCATACATCGGAGTGCGGCCCTTTTACATTGGAGAAATTGCGCTTTTCTGCGGCTTGATCAGTTTCGCCATTGGACTTCGCCGCAACAAGTCTCGAAGAATCTTCTTGACTCCGTGTTCTGTGCTGCTGATCCTCTTCATGATCCTCGGCGCCATTAGGACGTTCCCGTACGTTGGACAATACGGGATTGCCGCGCTTCGAGACGCCGTCGTCTGGATTTATGGCGCCTTCGCCTTTATTATGGGAGGCCTTCTTCTGCGCGATGAGACGCGTTTGGGATTGATCCTCGTCTACTTCCGGCGCTTCAGCAAATTCTACATCGCAATTGGCTCGTTTCTGTGGGTCTATATCACGTTCCTCCAGTTCCGTGTACCCATTTTTCTGATGGGAAGAGCACCGCGATATGAGGAAGTCTTGATCTGGATGGGTGCGGTGACAGCTCTTGTTTTCAGCAAAGTATTCAATTACTCTCCTGTCTGGGCAGTCTTGTTATGTTTGGATGTAATACTGCTCTTCCCCCAAAATCGCGCCGGCTTCGTCGCCTATCTTTCCGTTCTATTACTGTGTTGGATTGTGAATCCGGTTTCCCGCAAATTCTGGCTATTGGCCAGCGTGGGCGCACTCATCGTTGGCTTTATGGCAATACTTGATGTGCACATTACGACCGGGCGGCGCGACTTATCGGTTTCTCAGTTGACGACAGACGTTGAAAGCGTTTTTGATTCGCAGTCTCAGTCGACCGATGAACAATCCACCAAGAAATGGCGGATTGAATGGTGGACGAAAATTGTCGATTACACCATATTTGGAGACTATTTCTGGACTGGTAAAGGCTTCGGGATCAATCTTGCAACCGACGATCACTTTCAGGTCGATCCGCGGTTTCAAACCGTGAGAAGCCCGCATAGCGGGCATATGGGAATTCTGGCGCGAGAGGGGGTACCCGGATTCGTACTCTGGATCGCGCTCAACCTGCTGTGGGTCTTTTCGTTGTCAAGCCGTCTCTTGCACGCGAAGTTGCGAAGCAGAAAGCATTGGTCGGCGCTCATTCTCGTTGTCATGTCTTTCTGGCTTGCGTCCCTTGTTGTCATTTCATTCGGAGTCGAGTTAGAAGGCCCCATGGTCGGAATTCCATTCTGGACGAATTATGGAATAGGTTTGGCGATCATCTACATCTACCATCGCCGGCCTTATCTGCTCGACCCGCCACCTGCACAACCAACCTGGCGCCACGCGATCATTCCTAACGCTGCCACATATAACACCGGCGTTCAAGCCAGACCCGCTTAGCAAATAACTTCATTCATACCGGCACAATGATTCTAGCCCTCTCAACGCTGTGCGAAAATCCCTTGCGCAAAACGGGTCTGACAACGCTATTCCACGAATTCGTCCAAAACAGCTTGCCGCTTTACCCGGACGTTTCATGGATCATTTTTGCGGATCCACTCTACGAATGGACCCTCGATCATCCGAGAGTTACTGTTGTTCGTTCTTTCGGCAACAACCAAAGTCTCTTACGACGCCTGTTTGCCGATCACGTGCGTGTGCCGCTCGCCGCTCGGCGCATGAAAGCATCCGCGTTGTTGACAGTTGGTTTCGTTCCGCTGCTGAAAACACTCCCGGCGCCAATGCACCTAAACGTGCTCACTCATCTCAGCGGCAATGACAAACTGGGATTCTGGCGGACGCGTTATCGAAAGTGGATGATGGATCGCGGCTTGCGCCGCGCTGAACTTGTCATTACCAATTCTAGTTGGGCCGCGGAACAGATTACGGCGTATGCGCCCTGGTGCCGGGATCGTCTAGTAATCAGCTATGAAGGACTCGATCACAAAGTCTTTCATCCGAACAAAGCACCCGGCGAAGCCGAAGAACTTGGCCGCGAGTTTGGTATCTCGCCGGGTTACTTCCTTTGGGTTTCGAACTTTTATCCCTATAAGCAGGCAGACCTATTAGTTAAAGCTTACGCAAAGTGTCCGCCGGCATTTCGACGAAATCATCCACTTGTCATGATCGGAGGGTCTTTCGGGCACGGCCAAACCATTCGCGATCTCGTTGCAAAACTCGGCCTTCAGGACGAGGTTAAGTTCCCCGGTTGGATCGATGACCGATGGTTGGCGCCTCTCTACCGAAGCGCTTCTGCTCATTGTTTCGCTAGCCGGGAGGAGACTTTCGGTCGCAGCGTAAGCGAAGCGCTCGCTTGCGGAACGCCGTGTGTGCTGAACGATATTCCAATTATGCGCGAGGTGAGCGGAGGCCAAGCGCTGCTTGTCGACTTCAAAGATTTGGAGGCTGTCGCCGGCGCTCTTCAACAGGTGGTTTCGGATCCCGATTTGCGGGCCAATCTCCAATTGGGTGGCTATGAGCAGGCTGCACGCTTCGCTTTCGACAAACTCGCTTCCGAACGTATGGACGCAATCATCGCTCTCCTCAATTCCAAGCAGACTCGTAAGCCCTTCCCGCTCAGTGCGGCGCCCGGCAACGAAGTCGCCGCCGACACGTCGAATCAACGCTGAAGGCGACACTCGAAACTTACCTCTTCTTCGATGCAGACAGTATTCGTCACCGGCGCGGCCGGCTTCATTGGGAGTAATCTTGTCGACCGGCTGTTGGCCATGGGTAAGCGGGTCGTCGGGTGGGACAACCTCTCTACTGGTCGCATGCAGTTTCTGCAGTCGGCATGCGATGACTCACGCTTCCAGTTAGTCCGCGGGGATAATCTCGACCTTGCCGCACTCACCGCCGGCATGCGTGGCTGTGACTTTGTCGTACATCTAGCGGCCAATGCCGATGTAAGGTTCGGAGTGGAGCACCCGTCGAAAGATTTTGAACAAAATACCCGCGCTACCTTCCATGTACTCGAGGCCATGCGTGCAAATCGCATCCACTCCCTCGCTTTCTCCTCGACTGGCTCGATCTACGGTGAAGCTGATGTTATTCCGACGCCTGAGAATTATGCATTTCCGACTCAGACCTCGCTATACGGTGCTTCGAAACTCGCTGGTGAGGGAATGATTCAGGCCTACTGCGAAGGGTTCAGGATGAACGCCTACCTGTTTCGATTTGTCTCCATCCTCGGCCCTCGCTATTCTCACGGGCACGTCATCGATTTCTACCGTCAACTGACGAATCACCCAGATCGTCTCGACGTCCTAGGCGACGGCACGCAGCGCAAATCGTATCTGCACGTAGACGATTGCCTGGATGCGATTTTTACCGTCATCGAAAAGAACACTGCAACAGGCGCGAAACACGGAGTGCAGGTCTACAACTTGGGCACGAACGAGTATTGCCAAGTGCGAGACTCCATCGGTTGGATCTGTCATCACTTAGGAATCTCGCCGTCCATCGCCTATTCTGGAGGCGACCGGGGCTGGATCGGCGACAACCCATTCATCTTTCTTGACACAGCTAAGATCCGCGGCGAAGGCTGGGAACCTAAGTTCACCATTCGTGAAAGTGTGATCGCCACCTTGCGATGGATCGAAGCGAATCGCTGGGTATTGGCCCAATGATCATCACGCGCTCTCCTTTGCGCATCACGTTGGGCGGAGGAGGCACGGACCTACCGTCCTACTATCGCGATCATGCCGGCTTCTTGATTGCAGCGGCCATAGACGAATACATTTACATCATGTTGCACGATACGTTCGTGCCTGATTTCATCATTAAGTATTCAAAGTTGGAACGCGTTACCCGGGTTGAAGACATCGAACACCCAATCATCCGGGAATCGATGAAGCTGCTGGCTATTGAGCCCAGGTACATCGAGATGGCCTCTATGGCGGACATGCCCGCCGGTACCGGCCTCGGCTCTTCTGGCAGCTTTACCACCGCACTCTTAAAAGCTCTCCACACGCACAAGAAAAACTTAGTACATCCCGCGGAACTGGCAGAGCAGGCTTGTGACATCGAGATCAATCGCCTGCAAGAGCCGATCGGCAAGCAGGACCAATACATTGCGGCCTATGGAGGCATCACCTGTTTTCAGTTTGCTCAGGATGGTACGGTGCAAGCTTGGCCGCTTCGCCTCTCCGAGGAGACGCGCTACAACCTCGAAGATAATCTGCTGTTGTTCTTCACTGGTTACTCCCGCTCCGCTTCCGGCGTTTTAAAGGAACAGGACGATAAGAGCAAGTCTCTCGATCCAGAAATGGTCGGCAATCTTCATCGGGTAAAAAAGCTTGCCTTTCAAAGTCAACAAGCATTGGAATCGGGTGATTTGCGTGAGTTTGCCGGACTCATGAATGTGCACTGGCAAAACAAGAAGAAGCGTTCGGCGAATATGTCCAGCGGACTGATCGACGAATGGTACGATCATGCGCTGCGGAACGGAGCGCTGGGCGGCAAGCTGATCGGTGCCGGCGGCGGCGGATTTCTAATGTTCTATACGGAAGAAAAGTCTCGCTTACGCCACGCAATGCGTGAAAAGGGTCTAACCGAAGTCCGGTTCCGATTCGACTTCGAAGGAACTAAGGTTATGGCCCAATGATGGAACACTCGGTGGCCGCAATGCCGGTTGCTCTATTAGCGGGCGGCCTCGCGACCCGGCTTCGCCCTCTCACCGAGCGCGTACCGAAGGTCCTCCTTGAAGTCGCTGGAAAGCCATTCCTTTACCACCAACTCTCCTACTTGCGAGACCAAGGTATTCGCGATGTGGTTCTCTGTGTCGGATTTCTCGGCGAGATGATTCAGCACCAGTTTGGCGACGGGTCGGCGCTCGGTATTCGACTCTATTATGCGTTCGATGGGCCGCGCCTTCTCGGCACCGGCGGCGCCATTCGCCAAGCGTTGCCATTACTTGGCGATGCCTTTTTTGTTCTCTATGGCGATTCCTATTTACTTGTCGATTACGCAGAGGTCGCTAGCCGTTTCTGGCAGTCGGAAAGCCCGGCTCTAATGACGCTTTTTGAAAACGCCAATCGCTGGGATACAAGCAACGTCTGGTATGAAAACGGAGCCATCAAGAAATACGATAAGGGGGCGCGCATAGCCGAAATGCACCACATCGATTATGGGCTTAGCGTGTTTAAGTCTTCAGTGTTCGCCGATTTGCCATCGGGCGCTGTGCTGGATCTTGCCCAGATCCAGTGCGTGCTGGCAGCAGAAGGCAATTTAGCTGGTTACGTCGCGCGGCGCCGCTTTTACGAGATTGGTTCTCATGCGGGTCTAGCCGAACTAAACGCTTTACTTTCGGCCCAGGAGACAATCGCTTCTTCTACAC
>JBARMQ010000324.1:0-1854 GCA_049802535.1 Bryobacteraceae bacterium
GGCCAGAGAGTTCTTCGCTCACGAAATCGCGCTGGTCATAGTTGTAATAGACCTTGCCCGTCGCGGCTTCCTCTTTTGCAAACGAGACATGGTAGTCGTAGTTGAAGTCGCTGCCATACGAGGAAAACCACCGGAAGCGCCAACCCGTGCGGTTCTTAAAGGCTTCGATCTCTGCCAGCGGGGCGCGCGAGATGGTCGCCAACGATACGTCGTGGTGTTCCAAGTGCGTCAGCGCGCCGTCGACGTGGTCGGAGCGGAAGGAGCAGCCCACACAGCCCTCCTTCCAGCCCGGACCGAGCATGAAGTGCGACACAATGAGCTGACTCCGGTCCTCAAAAAGATCGGCCAGGCTTTGTTGTCCGTTGGGACCATCGAAAATGTAGTTTTTCTCAACCTTTACCCAAGGCAGCGTGCGGCGCTGCCGATCGATCTCGTCGCGTTGCCGCGTCAGCTGCTTTTCCTTCAGCAATAATTCTTTACGCGCCGCCAGCCATTCAGCGCGCGAAACTATGTTCGGGCGCTCCGTTAGGTTCGTTATCATGACGCAATGCCTCCTCAGGTTGATGTGTTCTTGGTTGCTTTCCCATGTGACCGAATCGCCGCACGACGAACGTGCTGACCGCTCCGGTCGAAGTTGCGCCCGCCACCGCCAGGGCCATGGATGAGATACATAAAGGGCACATCGATCTGCTCCTTATTGAGCGGCTTTACTGCTGGTTAATTCCTTAACCGGACGCACTTCAATCCCCCCCAACTGGATTGCCGGAGCCTTCGAGGCCAATTGGATAGCCTCGTTCAGATCCTGCGCCTCAATCAGAAGAAATCCGCCAATCTGCTCGTGAGTTTCGGCAAAGGGTCCGTCGGTGACGGACACCTTGCCGCCTCGAACCCGCACGACGGTGGCCGTGCTGACGGATTCCAATGCCTGGGCCGCCAGCAGGTGACCTTTCTTCCGGAGAGTGTCGTCAAAGGCCAGACTCTCGTCATCCAGCGTTTGCAACTCGCTTTCGGAAAGCGCGTGCAGCTTCTTCTCGTCCACTAAAACCATGCATAGGTATTTCACTCTGTTTCCTCCGAAAACTCCGTGATACGTAAGATAGTCGTTCGCAGGGTAGGTAAATGGACAACCGGCCCGGGAATTTATTGGGCACTTTATACTTGAGAGGAAAATGAGGAGCTTATGGCCGCACTGATGGACGCGATCAGCGTCAAACGCAAGACTGTCTTCGAGTTTGAAAATGTCCCCTATTCCTGTCTCGAGGTCGAAGTAAACTCCCCCACCGCTCGCGGCGGTCAGACGCTGGTGCGCCTGAAGATGCGCAACCTGCTCACCAGCGCGGTCTTCGAAAAGACTTTCAAAGCCGGCGACAAGTTCAAGGAACCCGACCTGCAATTGGTGCCGGCCTCTTATCTGTACAGCGACAGCGATGGTTCTCACTTCCTGGACCAGGAAAGCTTCGAGACCCTCACCCTTGGAGAAGGGATGGTGGGCGATGCGTTGGAATTGCTGGTCGAAGGCGCATTGCTGCAGATGCATATCTACAACGGCAACCCCATCGGCTTACAGTTGCCGCTTTTCGTTGAGCTGAGTGTCGCCTACACAGAACCAGCGGTGAAGGGCGAGACCTCGAGCGGCAGCGTGACCAAGATAGCCCGGTTGGAGACCGGTCTTGAGATTCGCGTTCCTCTCTATATCAAAGAAGGCGAGAAGGTGAAAGTTTCCACCGAGAACCGGGACTTTGCCGGGCGGGCCTGAGTTGGGGATAAGGGGCTGCGGGGAAAACTGCTGACCCGGGTAAGCGAAACAGATTGGTTCCGCTCACCCGATGCTCAATGGAAACGCCGCCCTTCCCT
>JBARMQ010000325.1:0-9738 GCA_049802535.1 Bryobacteraceae bacterium
GCCTTGGTATCTAAGGCCGCCCGTTCTGTCGCCAGAATGATCTCTGCGGCCGCCGCCAAGGCATCATGCCGGTCTGGCATCAACATCCCTCCCGCATGTCCGCCTTCGCCTTCAACAACAATGCGCATGCTCGCCGGAGCCGCGATATCGGTGACAATCCCCAGTCCGATCCCTTCGCGTTCAAGGATCGGCCCTTGCTCAATATGCAGTTCAACAAACGCCGCGTAATGGCCGGGTTCCAGCGCCACATCCTCCAAACGTCCCTCGAAGCCGGCTTGTTGCCGCACATGTTCTAGACTGCGCCCATCGCCATCGACTAACAGCGCCGCCGATGCAGGCGTCAAACTGCCACACAACAAACGGCTCCCCAGGCATCCAACGCCGAAACGCGTTGGCTCTTCCGAGGTAAACAACAACAACTCAATCGGCCGCCGCGGCTTAAAGCCGGCTTCGCGTAGCGCTCGGATGGCTTCTAGTCCGCCCAGCACACCAACCGTACCGTCATACTTCCCTGCATTTGGAATCGCATCGATATGCGAACCCGTCGCCACCGCCGCAAGATTTGGCTCCGCGCCTTCCCAACGAGCGAAAGTGTTCCCGACTGCATCCGATCGGATCTGCAAGCCTGCGCTCTCGCACAGTTCGCGCACATAATTCCGCGCGTCCCGATCTCTTTCTGTGAAGACCACGCGGGTCACCGCCGGCGGCTCGGCATCTGAGAACGTTGCTAGCCGCTCTAATTCCCCCATCATGCGGGCGATGTCAATGTGGATTCTCATGTTAGCGGCGATTCCAGTCCTTATAGATCAGGTACTTTGCCGGCATCTTCCCCAACGCGCCGAACCATTGCGGGCAATACGGCGCCATCCAAATGAAATCACCTGCCGTCACCGGATACCACGAATCACCCAGCCGGTAGATCCCTCCGCCTTCGAGCATCAACAGCCCATGCTCCATCACGTGGATCTCCACCATGCTTAGCGAAGCGCCCGGTTGATACGTCATGGTGTTTACCGCAAAATCGTACTTCACGCCAGCTGGCAGCAATGTCCGCACTTCAAGCGCCGGGTCGTCTCCCAAGAAGTTCGACGGCGAGTCTTCTTCTCGCGCCATAAAGGATTCCGGCGCCTCTGTGTCCTCTAATTTCTCGTACGGCTTCTCGATCACTGCCAAGCGGCTCGCCGACTCAGCCCTCAAGTCCGTTGAAGATCCTTCGTGCAAGTAAGCGTAAGCTCCTGCCGTTAAACCGCCTTGGTCCAATACCTCAATAGAACCTTCCAAGACATATACAAGCCGTTGCATCCCGCAATCGCCGAGCCGGCCGTCTGCCTCTATCTCGGCGGTATATTGCGTGAAGTGTGCGCCGAGCGCAGGTCCCGCATGCACCACCGCCGTCGCTCGTTCCATCCCCGGAAGCACCGTCCGCACGAATGTGTCCGGCGTCTGCAAAAGGTGATCGCGCTTGACTGAACTGCGAGTTTGCCCTAGATTATGCACGCTCTGAATCTGCCACTTCCTCGAGGAATCGTTCGCCCACGCGCAAAGCCAATTCGACGTCTTCTACCAAAACGGCCTCATCCGGATGATGGCTAATGCCTCCCGGGCTGCGCAAGAACATCATGACCGTGGGCACTTTTTCGGCCATGATCATCGCATCGTGGCCCGCTCCGCTTGTCATCCGTAACGCGGTCACACCACAGCTCTTCAACGCTTGTTCCGCAACGGCAACCAAACCGCTATCCATCGCCACGGCAGACTGCTCCAATAGAACCTCGCATTGCACCTGCAGCCCACGCGCCTGCGCGATCTCTTCCGCTTTCGCGAGCATCAATTGAACTGCTGCGCTCCTCACGTCATCGTTGGCATGCCGCACATCGAGCGACGCGTTTACCTCTCCCGGGATCACATTGCCCGCGCTGGGCTTGGCGTCGATATGTCCTACGGTGGCCACCAGCCCCGCGGTAGCTTTCGCATACCTCTCGACGAAGCTAATCCACTCGGCCGCGCCCGTTAGCGCGTCGCGGCGCAGATGCATGGGCGTTGTCCCCGCGTGGTTGGCCTTCCCAATGAACCGCAACCGCCGTCTGCTTTGCCCCGCAATCGCCTCGACCACCGCCAGCGGCTGCTCAACACTCTCGAGAACCGGTCCTTGCTCGATATGAAACTCAAGGTAACCAATCACTGCATCAGGCTCGACCGCCGCTTCGCAAATCCCGGCCGGATCTAAGCCAAACGCGCGTAGCGCTGCGTCCACCGTGATCCCTTCCGAATCGCGAAGCGCCAATGTATCTCCCGCTCGGCCTACCAGTGCCCGGCTTCCTAAGAATGGTGTCCCGAACCGCACGCCCTCCTCTTCCGAAAACCCGATGACTTCAATGTCAAACGGCATCGGGCGCCGTTGTAACCCCTCGACCAAGCTGATCCCCAGAACGACTCCCAGCACGCCGTCATAAGCGCCGGCATTCGGCACCGTATCGAGATGCGATCCAATGATCAACCTTCGCCTTTGACCGTCCGTCCCTGGATAAACACCGCGCAGATTTCCCATGGCATCGACACGAACGCCCAAACCGGCCGCTTCCATCCAGCCACGCACCAGGCGATGGCAATCATGCATGGCATCGCACAAAAACGTCCGTGTAATCGACCCCGGCGTCTCCGTGCATTGCGCGATGGCAAGACACCGCGCGATGACTTCTTCCGCCGCGCTGCAACTCACTGCTACTCGGATGCCTCCGCCGCAATCGGCGATGTCACACGGTTACTCTCGAATCGCATGCTGACGTAATACAGCGCGCCCGCGATCGCAAACCCAGCGAACCAGGCATAGTCATAGAGCCACCGCAGCGGTGGGACCACGGCGCCGATGAGTGCTGTCACAATTCCGACCGCCAGGGCTCCCATTGCCTTCACATTTACGCCGCTGCGATACTCATACGGCCCGCGTCTCTGAAACAGCGCGTCGACGTCCAGCTTCTTTTTGCGAATCAGAAAATAGTCGACGATCATGATGCCCGCGATCGGGCCCAGCAAACCTGAATAGCCCACCAGCCAACCGAAAATATAACTGTTGAAATCGGTCAGCAGCTTCCAAGGCATCATCAATATTCCTGCCACGCCCGTAATCATCCCGCCCATACGGAACGAGATGCGCCGAGGATTCAAATTGGAAAAATCATTCGACGGCGAGACCACGTTCGCCGCGACATTGGTGTTTAGCGTAGCCACCAGCAGCGCCACCAGTGCGATCGATGCGATCAATGGTTCGTGAAACCGTCCCAACAGCGCCACCGGGTCCCAAATCGCGTGGCCAAACAACACCACCGACGCCGAAGTCACCGCCACGCCGATAAACGAATACAGCGTCATCGCCGTCGGCAGCCCAAGCGCTTGACCCACCATCTGCGCCTTCTGAGTTTTCGCATAACGAGTGAAGTCGGGAATGTTCAACGCCACGGTGGCCCAAAATCCCACCATGCCGGTCAGCGACGGAATGAAAAATTTGATGAACTCGCCCGTCGTGTGAAACTTACCGGGCGAACTTAGCACCGGGCCCAAACCGCCCGCTTTCCGCGTGATCCAAAACAGCAGCAGCAAACCGACGCCCAACATGAACGGCGCGCCAATCCCTTCCAGAAACTTGATGGTTTCGATCCCACGCCAGATCACCAGCATATTCAGCAGCCAAAAAGCGAAAAAACAAAATCCACGGCATCAAACTATTCGCCGCCGCCCCGGGCGCGAGGTTGCGCAGCATCGAATAAATCGCTTGTCCGCCGATCCAACTCTGTATGCCAAACCAACCGCAAGCAACAATCGCGCGCAACACCGCCGCAACATTTGCGCCACGTACGCCAAAAGAAGCGCGCACAAACACAGGGAAGGGAATGCCGTACTTCGCTCCCGCGTGCGCATTCAAAATCATCGGGATCAGCACGATCAAATTACCCAGAAAAATTGTGCCGATCGCCTGCTTCCAACTCATTCCCCCGGCAATCAAACCGGACGCCAGCATGTAGGTCGGAATGCAAACACTCATCGCGACCCACAGCGCCGCGTAGTTGTAAACGCTCCACGTCCGCCGATCGGCCGGAATCGGCGCTAGATCGTGGTTATACAGACTAGGATCGTATCGGTGCTCCACAGGAAATCTTTCCGACTAGCGTATCTTAAAGAGATCGCTACTGGTCCCAATTCGTCCCAGGATGCGCTCGCTGAAGCTCTTCCGCCTTTGCGCGCTCACGAAGCGATGGTTGAATCGAACCGCTGCTTGTTCTGCTTCGACGCGCCTTGCACGCATGCCTGCCCGACGCACATCGATATCCCTCGATTCATTGGCAAAATCGCCACGGAAAACCTGGCCGGCTCCGCTCGAACCATACTGGAATCGAATCTTCTGGGCGCCACTTGCGCCCGCGTCTGCCCTGTGCAAGAACTGTGCGAAGGCGCCTGCGTCCTCGGCAAAGATCACAAACCGATCATGATCGGCCGCCTGCAGCGCTACGCCATGGACTACCTCAACGGCAACATTGCCCTTGTGTTGTCCGCCGCGCCCCCGACTGGTCAGAAGGTTGCCATTATCGGCACCGGTGCAGCCGGACTTTCGTGCGCGGGCGAGCTCGCCAAACTGGGGCACAGCGTCACTTTGTTCGAACGTCGTTCCATGCCCGGCGGCCTTTCGACATACGGGATCATCGCATTGCGCGAACCAGTTGCCGTCGCGCTCGCCGAAGTCGAAATGATCCGCCAACTCGGCGTGCAAATTGAAACCGGCATCGACATCGATCGTGACCGCTTCGCAAAGCTTCAATCAGAGTGCAACGCCGTCTTCCTGAGCATAGGTCTTGGCCAGACGCCCCCGCTCGATATCCCGGGCGAAGAATATGCCCTCGACGGTCTCAGCTACATCGAAGACAGCAAAATTGACCGCCATCATCTTTCGATCGGCCGCCAGGTGGTCGTCATCGGCGCCGGCAACACGGCCATCGACTGTGCCACTGTTGCCGCACGCCTCGGCGCTGAACGCGTTACCATCGTCTATCGCCGCACGCAGGCGGAAATGACCGCGTATTCGCACGAATACGAATTCATTCGCAAGGAAGGCGTTGACTTTCAGTTCCTAACGCAACCCGTTCGCATCCTTCACAATGCTGAGGGCGTCACTGGCGTGGAATGTCTTCGCATGGCGCTCGCCGGTCTCGACGAGTCTGGTCGCGCACGGCCCGAACCCATTCCCCATAGCGAATTCATTCTTCCCGCCGACCAAGCCGTCAAAGCGATCGGCCAGCAAAAGCCTTCTTTGATCGCCTCATTAGGCCTCGCCGCCGAACGTGGCTACATCAAAGTCAATCACGATTTCGAAACGAGCCTTCCTAACGTCTACGCTGGCGGCGACTGTATTCGTTCTAGAGGATCCGCCTCAACCGTCATGGCGGTACAAGATGGAAAGCTCGCGGCTCGCGCCATCCATCAAAAACTGATAAGCCTGGCGCCATCGCTCAAATAACATGGCCGATCTTTCCACCACTTTCGCTGGCATCCGGTCGCCGAATCCGTTTTGGCTGGCATCTGCGCCGCCTGCGAATTCGGGCGCCCAAATTGAAAAGGCATTTGAATACGGTTGGGGCGGCGCCGTATGGAAAACCGTTGGAGCGCCCGTGCTCAACGTCTCAAACCGCTATGGCGCGTGGCACTATGGCGGCCGCAAAATGCTCGCCATCAATAATGTCGAGCTGATCTCGGACCGCCCTTTAGAAATCAATCTTCGTGAAATTGCCGAGGTGAAGCGCCGCTGGCCCGACCGCGCCGTCGTCGTTTCGGCCATGGTTGAGTCCCGGCCAGAAGCTTGGACCACCATCGTCCACCAAATCGAAGACACCGGCGCCGACGGCATCGAGCTCAACTATGGCTGCCCTCACGGTATGAGCGAGCGCGGCATGGGCGCGGCCGTTGGGCAAGTGCCCGAATATTGCGAAAAGATCACCGGATGGGTGAAACAGGCGGCCCGCATCCCCGTCATCGTCAAGCTTACGCCGAATATCACCAACATCGTTGAACCCGCCCGCGCCGCGGTGTCCGCCCAAGCAGACGCGCTTTCACTCATCAACACCCTCAACTCCATTTGCGGCGTCGATCTCAACACGCTCGAAATCGTGCCCAGTATTGGCGGCCTCGGCGGTCATGGCGGCTACGCTGGTCCCGCTGTAAAACCGATCGCCCTCAATATGCTCTCCGCAATTGGGATTGACCCTGTCGTTAGCTCTTCCGGCCTTCCCATCTCCGGCATGGGCGGCATCGCCGATTGGCGGGACGCCGCTGAATTCTTGTTGCTGGGCGCGACGAGTCTGCAAGTCTGCACCGCCGTCATGCACTACGGCTTCCGCATCATCGAAGATCTCTGCGATGGTCTTTCGAATTGGATGGATTCGAAAGGCTTCGCCACTCTTAGCGACTTCCGCGGCAAAAGCTTGCCTCGCATCGCCGACTTCAAGGACTTCGATCTTTCCTTCCGCGCAGTCGCCCGAATCGATCCGGCAAAATGCATCCAATGCGATCTCTGCTATGTCGCCTGCAACGATACGGCTCATCAATGCATCGACTTGATCGATTCTCGTGGTCAAATTGTCGAACCACGCTCCTACGACATCCGCTCGAATGGCAAACAGGAAGCCGTGAGCACCCGCCCCCAGCCGGTGGTACGCGAAGATGATTGCGTCGGCTGCCGGCTCTGCTACAACATCTGTCCCGTCGACCATTGCATCGAGATGGTCGAAGTACCGCCGAAGCAGCCGCCCGTGACTTGGGATGAACTCACCCGTAGCCGCCCCGAAGTGACCGAAAATTGGAACGCGATGCAAAATTATCGAAAGGACCTGGGCATCGAAATTCATTAGCCCTGACCCACGATGCCGCTCCTCATTCGAAACGCTGACATCGTCAACGCCGATTCCCGCTCCCATGGCGACATCTACATCGAAGACCAGGTCATCACCCGCGTTGGCCAATCCTTAGACGCTCCTCCTGACGCTGAAATCGTCGATGCCCAAGGGAAACTCGTCTTTCCCGGCTTTATCGACCCGCATGTCCACATCTATCTGCCCTTCATGTCGACGTTCGCCAAGGACACGCACAAAACTGCCAGCGTCGCCGCTCTGTGCGGGGGAACCACCACCTTTATCGAGATGTGTTGCCCCTCGCGCAACGACGAAGCGCTCGCCGGCTACGAGCTTTGGAAGAGCAAGGCCGATGGCAACAGCGCCTGCGATTACGCCTTTCACATGGCGGTCACCAAGTTCGAACCGCGCACTGCTCCCGAGCTTGAAGAGATTGTCCGCGACGGCACTTCGTCTTTCAAAATCTTTCTCTCCTATAAAAATTTCTTCGGTGTCGACGATGCCGAGATGTACGACACGTTGCGCCTCGCCCAAAAGTTAGGCGTCATCGTAACGGCCCATTGCGAAAACGCTGAACTGATCGACCATTTACAAAAAGACCTACTCGCCGCCGGCAAAATCGGCCCGGAATGGCATGAGGCCAGCCGCCCTGAATCAGTCGAAGCCGAAGGCACGCAGCGTTTCGGCGCCTTCCTCGAAAACACCGGCGCCGTCGGTTACGTGGTCCATCTATCCTGCCGTCCTGCGCTCGAGGCCGCACTGGCCGCAAAGTCGCGCGGCGTCAAGATTTTTGTCGAATCAGTCCTCCCCCATTT
This sequence comes from Bryobacteraceae bacterium, assembly GCA_049802535.1. GTDB lineage: Bacteria > Acidobacteriota > Terriglobia > Bryobacterales > Bryobacteraceae > Bog-105. Next base: position 7,709 of record JBARMQ010000325.1, read on the forward strand.
CCTGCTCGATAACTCCTACGCTGCGCGTCCCGGTATCGAAGGCATGAAACACGTCATGTCGCCGCCCTTGCGTAACGCATCGAATCACGCGGCCTTATGGAACGCATTGGCCAGCGGGTTCATCGATACCGTCGGCACGGATCATTGTCCCTTCGACATTCTGCAAAAGCTGCTCGGCGCCGCTGCCTTCACCCAAATTCCTAACGGCATCCCGGGCATCGAGGATCGCGTTAATCTGCTCTATACCTATGGCGTTCACCGCGGCCGTCTCGATCTGCACCGTTTTGTCGACGCTGCTAGCACGCGCCCGGCCAAGCTGTTCGGCCTGTTCCCACGCAAAGGCGCAATCGCCGTTGGCGCCGATGCCGACCTGGTCGTCTACGACACGGACTATCGTGGCGTCATTTCCGCCAAAACGCATCACGTCAACAACGACTACTCCGGCTTCGAAGGATTTTCCATCGAAGGCCGTCCATCCCTCGTAACTGTCCGCGGCATCATACAAGTGCGCGACGGCGAATTCGTCGGAGACTCGAAACGCGGCCGGTTCCTGCGCCGCGATCCCATTTACGCTTGATATTTGTATGAGCCTTCAGCCACTACGAACCATCGCCGAACTCAAGGAACTCCGCGAGCTCACTTCTGACGCCAACGGCGCCCAGCGGGTAGCCTGGACCGAAACCTGGCTCAAAGCGCGCTCTTGGTTCCAATCAAAGTTGGCCAACCTTCCGGTCGAGCGCCATCAAGACGCCGCCGGCGATGTGTGGGTCACCCTCCGGGGTGAATCCAAGAAAGCGCTCCTGCTCGGCGGTCATCTCGACTCAGTGCCCAATGGCGGATGGCTCGACGGCTGCCTCGATGAACTTGTGGGCCTCGAGGTATTGCGCCGTTTCGCTGAACAATATAACGGCCGCCCGCCTGTCACCATTCGGCTGGTCGACTGGGCCGACGAAGAAGGCGCGCGTTTTGGCCGCAGTCTGCTGGGTTCTTCCGCCTTCGCCGGCAACCATACCATCGAAGCCGACCGCGCACGCACTGACAAAGACGGCATCCGCATGGACGATGCCCTGCGCCGTTGCGGCGTCGAAATCGATCGCTTTCCCGAAGCCCAGATCGAAGCGCAAAATGCCGTGGCCTATCTCGAACTTCACATCGAGCAAGGTCCCGTTCTCGAGCGCATGAACCTTCCTCTCGGTGTGGTTCTCGGAACTAAAGGCGTCGAGCGTCACGCCATCACCTTCTTCGGTCAGGAGGCGCATTCCGGCTCCACGCCTATGGCAGTCCGTCGCGATGCGCTTGCCGCCGCTGCCAAGTTAGCTCTCGAAATCCGGCCCATTGCCGCGAAATATCCCGACGCCGTCTGCACTATGGGCAGCGTCAAGACCTTCCCGGGCATCGTCACTGCCATCGTTGGCCGGTGTGAAGCTACCCTCGATCAGCGCGATTTGGACCCCGATGCGCTGGCTGCCATGTACGCCGAGGCGCGCGAAGCCAGCTTCCGTTTTGCTGCCGAAGAGCGCTGCACCGTCGAATGGTCGCGCATCTGGAACATCAATCCGGTCCCCTTTCATCCGCAACTCATCGAATTCTGCGACCAGAGTATTCGCGAGGTCGCGGGCGCTTCCCATCGCTTGCCTTCCGGTCCTTTGCACGATGCCGCCGAGGTCGCGCGCGCGGGCATTCCCGCCGTCATGATGTTCGTCCAATCCATCGGCGGCATCAGTCACAACAAAATTGAAGACAGCCATGAAGAACACATCGCGCTCGCCGTCTCCGCCATGGATCGACTGGCCGATAAAACCGCGCAATGGATTCAGGAGTCACAATAGGTAGAAGACAGTCTTCACAGGGAGAACATGGAACTCACTCCGCAAGAAATCGTCCAAGAAAACCGGGATTACACGATGTTCTCCTGGTCGGTGCAAGGCTCCTCCAACCCCATGTGCATCACCCGCGGCCAGGGCGTTTGGTTCTGGGACGGCGACGGCCAGCGATGGATCGATTTCAGCTCACAACTGGTTAATCTGAAC
>JBARMQ010000326.1:0-17066 GCA_049802535.1 Bryobacteraceae bacterium
GCCTTGCTCGAGATACGAGTGCCAACCGTTCAAATCGTTGCCATCGAAGAGTAACTGCCAGCCGTCGGTCTTTTCTTGTTGAGTAAGTGTATTCTCTTGCCAAGCACTCGCCATAGTCGAAAATAGACACCCGCTAATAACTACTAAGGCGATCTTGGAGATGTTTCGGTACGGCATGAGTCGGAGCACTTTCCTTCTTGGGTTTGCTTTTGGTTTTAGCTTAGCAGGCCAGCAGCGGCCGTGTGCTCCGCGCCATTTCCGGCGTACAGGTTAATTCGGCGCTCACGGGGTCTCCACCTCAGCCCGCAAGAAATCGGCCACGCGAGGATGTCGTAAATTTATGCCTAATGAGCGGTCGCCGTTACTGATATGGTCTGGCCCGAATAACTGACCGTCTGGTCAGGTTGTGGTGTGGGATCAATGCCCGTTCCGTGGCCATTCCCAACAAAGACCACCCGAAACTCGCGGCTTTCGAGCATACCGGGGAAGCTGCCTTGGCGTTGTCCGATAGTGAGGCGATGCCGGGTGTCATCCCAATGAATCGGAATGATGGCGTGAACGCCCTTCTCGTAGGCGTAGCCGTCGTTCTGATCTTCATATAGGTTGAAGTCGCTATTTGCCCCTGGATACACTCGCAGCTCGATCGGGTCCGGCGGATGCTCGGTCGCATATTGCAGATCGGGCCCAAGAGGCACAATCGAACCGGCGCGCACATACAGTGGAATCCGGCTGAGGGGCGCGGCAGCATCGACATAATGACCTCCGGATTGCCGTTCTCCGTCCCAAAAGTCATACCAGTCCGCCGTCGGTAAATACAAGCGTCGTGTTGTCGCGCCTTGCTCGGTGACCGGATTCACCAGAATCGCCGGGCCGAACAAAAATTGGTCTCCAATATTTCGCGCTGTGACATCGGTTCGATAATCCATCACTAACGGCCGCATCGGCGTATATCCTTCGTTCGTGACCCTCCATGCCATCGAATATATGTAGGGCATCAATCGGTAGCGCAGGCGGTCGAACGCCGTCAGGATCGATTGCGCATCCGGTCCGTAAGACCACAATTCGTTCTCATCCGGTGAGCGTGTACCGTGGACCCGAAAGATGGGGCAGAACGACCCATATTGAAACCAACGCACAAACAGTTCCCGATATTTAGGATTGTTCGGGTGGCCGAGGATGAAGCCCCCGATGTCCGTAGTCCAGTAAGGAATTCCCGACAATTCGAAATTCAGACCCGCCGGGATTTGCCTTTTGTACGTCTCAAAGTCCGACAGAATATCGCCCGACCAGGCCGCCACTGCATAGCGTTGGCTGCCTGCGAAGGCCGAACGCGAAAGGATGAAGACCCGCTTGTCGTCGCTTGCGGAGCGTTGGCCGTTATAAACGCCCATGCTGGTCATCAGCGGATAGACATTGGCGTAGCGAGCGCCATTTCCGATCGCAATCTGGTGATCCAGCATCACGTTCTCTTCACGGCCCTCTGTTTCAGGCTCCGTCGTATCCAGCCACCACGCATCGGCCCCGATTTTGAAGAGCGAATCATCAATCAGCTTCCAATAGTATTTGCGCGCCTCCGGATTCGTTGCGTCATATACCGCCGCGCCCTTGGGATGGAATGCCGCGACGGGTGTTCGCGCGATAAAAAATCCACGCCGGTTCATGTCTTCATACGTTTCAGAACCAGGATCGAAAAACGGCCACACCGACATCATCAAATGGAAATGGTCCTGGTGCAGTTGCGTGATCATCGCCTTCGGGTCCGGGTACTTGCTGTTCCATTTGAATTCGCCAGTGAGCGTCCACCAGAACCAATCCTGCACGATGTTGTCGATGGGAATGTGCAGATCGCGATATTTGGTGGCAATGCCGAGCACTTGTTGCTGCGATGTGTACTTGTTCTTACTCTGCCAAAATCCGTACGCCCATTTTCCGAATAAAGGCGCTTGCCCGGTCAATTCGCGACACGCCGCCACAATGGGATCGAAGTCCGGGCCGTAGATGAAGTAGTAGTCGATCGTATCGGCAACATCGGCATCGACAAATAAGTAGTGAATAAAGCGATTGTTGAATTTACTAACAGAGGAGTTATTCCAAAAAATTCCGTAGCCGTTGCTCGATAGAAACATCGGGACGGCGATGTTCGTGTTCTCTTGTGACAAATCAACCGAATCACCGCGATAGTTCCAAACTCCGGCTTGATGCTGGCCTAGTCCGTAGAAGGCTTCTTCCGATCCGTATATTTTGAAGACGTCCTCGGCGTGAAACGTCTTTTCTCCATTCACCGTAGCCGGCGTCATCAACTTCGGACCTTCCGACGTCAGTTGCTTTCCATTGTGGTCGCGATACGTAATGGTTCCGTCTTTGCGCTGCACGCTGATCGTCACTAAGGCTGTGGCAATCGACACGCTCTCGGCACTGGATTGCGCTGTCCAGTCGGCCGGCGTCCAATCCGTCTTCGTCACCACATAATTCGGGTGGTTTGGAACGGTAGCGGTAGGCGAATAGATGATGTGAATGATCGCCGGAGTGCACACTTCAATGCGCAACTCGCCGGTCTGCATTCCGAGGCGCAAGCCGTTCGGCCGCCGCTTAACGGACGTGACTGGGTTATCGGGAATCCATTGCGCATGGGCGGAGGCGCATATCAACAGAGCGCCGCAGATAACGGCGTGGCGAGCAAACAGTGATTTAAGCATTTGGAAGAGGATCGCGGCGACTCAAGAAATTATATGAGGCCGGACAAGCTCACGCTAGGTTAATACTCGTGTTACGGACGCTTGCAGGCGTTCCCATGGGTTCCCCAGCGCCCGTAACATTGTTACCGACTATTTCGATTCGTCGGTGACTTCGAGCGCGAACACGGAAGCGTAGTTCACCGCCGGATTAAACCAAAGCATCAGCTTGCCCTGCGCCGTCGGCTTCAGCCCGTGAAAGGTCTCCGTTAAAGCGTGCAGGCTGCCCACCTGCTTGCAAATGTCGATGCCCTTCGCCAGCATTACGCCGTTGCACATCACATTGAACACACGGCTTCCAGATCCGCCCTGTCCCGATACATTCGGCCCAAAGTAGGTTTCCGCCATGTGCAAAGTTACCGAATATGTGCCGCGCACGTCGACCGGAATGGCGTATGTAAAGTTCCCGAAACGCTCGGTGGCGTAGAGTCCGGGATCGGCTGTATTCAACAGCGCGATGCGCCGGGTCGACATCTGGCCTCCCGCATAGTAAGTGTCCGCCGACCACACCTGCCCCAAATGATCCGTAAAGGGCTTCGATTGCGTCACGATCCGTATAGGAAGCTGTTTGTGCCGCGCTCCCGGAACCAGCTCAATTGCGCTGATCATGGGTTGCCCGCGTTGGACCTCGAATCCGATTTGCAGCTTGCCGTTCTTGCCGGGTTCTACGTCGCGTATGATGCGCTCGTCCGCAATACGCGTTCCCATCGCATCGCTCACCACATCGAAGCCCTCGAACAGGATCCGGTCGTTGAGACGGATCAGAAAGGTTCGGCTATTCTCGCCGCCTCCCATCTCGTCCCCATACTGCGTTTCGATGAAATATAGATGAAGTTCATAAACCCCCGGCTTTAGGGGTATTTCGTAACTGAATTCGCCGGTACGGACATGTTGAAACAGAAATGGGTCCGAGCTGCGAGCGGTAAACAGATGTGTGCTGAGAGCCGGTTTGCCGCCCTCGAAATACTGGTCCTGTCCCCATTTTTCCCCTAAGAGCCCGGTGTGCGGCGCGCCTTCGTAGCCGCAAAGCAGTCTCACGGTATCTTGCGGCATGTTCCCGTACAAGGGCCAAGATTGTTCGCCTGAAGCTTTCGCCGATATCGGCGTAGCGGCTACGGTGGGCTTTGCTCGCGTCCGATAGATGCCGTAGGAAGCAATCGCCAAGACTGCCGCAACAGCAGCCGTCAGGTACAGCCCCTTGCGAGAATTTTTAGCCTCCCCAGCCGAATCGCTCAGTTCCGCTGTTAGCGGCGCCAAGGGCGCAACATCGCCCGGTTCCGGCTCGTGAATGGGCTCAACAAATGACGTCTCGCCGGCCGGTGTTTCGACCGGCATCTGGTCCGGGGTTGCCCCGTTACCAGTAGCTTCTAAGTGTACGAACAGCGGGATATAACTGCCAGGCTGCAGCGATATTTGAACCGCGTGGTCTTTCCCTTCGGTTTCGTAGAAGTCCTTCAATTTCTTGCGGAGCCGATGCGCCTCCACCCGCGCGATGGCATCCTGGCTGCGATCGAACGTCGAGGAGCGGTCAAAAACTTCGACGGCGATCGTCAGCTCGCTCAGCCGGTCGGATTTGCCTTCAAAATAGCTGTTGCAAATGTAGCCCAACAATTTGGTCAGCCGGGGAGAGCGGGCGAACTTCTCGAGTACGAGTTCGACCTCCTGTTGCTCCTGGACTACCGACGACGGAACATCAACCTGGTGCATAGATCTGAAACTTAGATTTTGCTCTTAACTAAGCTATCGCACTCGGAGTCAAGCAGGTCAAAGGACCGTGTAACAGGGGTAACGGTACAAGTAACACGGTTCAAAGGGCGAAACTACAATCGGCGAAGGACGGAACGGACCAGTCCCCGAGCCTCATTGACCCCTACGAGCCACGTGCCCGCAAAATAGATGCCTCCGTAAACGCCGCAAACCACCACCGCCAGGGGCAGCGGATGATTCGCTCCCAACGCCCCAAGCGAATGTTTGATGGAATACGCAACCGCCGCCCCAACACCTGCGGTAAGCCACAACTTAGCCGCAAATCCAGGCGGCAACGGCGTCCCTCCAATGCGTTTACCCAAGCCATGCCGCAGCAGAAGAAACTCTACCCACCCGGCGATTCCCGCCGACGCAGTCAGACCAGCCACGCCCCATCGTCCATCAATGCCCAGCCAGCCCGGCAGCACCAGGGCGAAGACCGCACCCAATAAAGTTGTCAACACGATCCGGACAATCGCAAACCGGAGCGGCGTCTTGGTATCGAGCAAAGCGTAGAAGGCCGAGGAGTACAACCGCCCCAACGACGTTGCCAGCAGACCAACCGCAGAACCTGCCAGCACGCCCCAAACGTAGACCGCGTTTCCGTGGACGAACTGCCCCGTCTGATAAATGCCGGCCGCCAGCACGTCTCCCAAAACAAGGAAAGCCACAGCGGAGGGGATCACGAAGTACGCGATGCGCTGCAATCCGGCGATCAGGCGCTTACGCAGAAAGCTCGCAATCTGCTCTGTATCGCCCACCGCGCTTGAAAGGGTCGGTAACTCCGCCGCTGAAACCGACATACTGAAGAGGCTGACCGGAAGCACCGCGATGGTTTGCGCATAGGAGAGCGCCGCAATGGCTCCGTGCGGCAGATAACTCGCGATGATCTGATCCACATAGGCGCTGACTTGGACGACGCCGCGGCTCAGAAAAATTGGCCCGAAATTCCGCATCACCGACCGGACAGATTCCGATGAGATGTCGAGCGTGGGCCGAAAGAGCGGCAGAATGTTCAACACCTTCGGCACTTGCACTAGAAATTGCAGTGCCGCCCCTATCACTGCGGCCCAGGCGAGTTGAATCGCAAGTTGATCCAGCGTTCCGCGGCCGCCGAATATTTGGAGCGCCACGATCATCGTCGCGCTCCACGCCACCGGCGCCAGATAAGACAGCAAAAATTTGCGGTGGCTATTCAGAATTCCCAGGCACCAGGCGCTCATCACCAGAAATCCCGAACCGGGAAATAAAATGCGCACCACGCGTATCGTGAGTTCACGCTCGTGCGCATCGCGAAAACCGGGCGCTATGAACTCAATCAAAATCGGTGTCAGAAGAACGCCGGCAACCACCATCCCCAGGCAAAGCAGCGTTAGGACGCCGAAAATCGCTTCTGCAAGATGCTCGGCTTCTTCGTCCTCTTTAAGCGCCCGAAGTTTGGCGTAGACGGTAACAAACGAGGCCGACAGAACACCTTCCCCGAACAGGTTGCTGAGCAGATTCGGTATTCGCAGCGCCGCACGAAAGACATCGGCGACCGTCGAAATCCCAAAATAGTGCGCGAAAATGCGGTCTCGAAGGAAGCCCGCAAGGCGGCTAGCCAAAATGCCTAGGGTTACCAGCGATGATGCGCCTAAAGCTCTGGAACGTGCGGGGGCGGTAATGTCTTCGTTAGTCTCCGCGCTCGCAATGCTGCCTTCGGGGCGCCGGACAATGGCCCTTGAGCGGGTAATTCGGATGCGTACCTGCAAATTGCGAGTGTACAAACATGTGCAGCACTGTCCGCTATCGACCTGTGTAAAGATTTCTGCTCTCTGCATATGCGGCGCATACTATTTTTTGGACCGCGCATCCAACTCCCCAGGAGCTAAAACCTTATTTAATGTCGATCAAACGGCCAGTCTTGATGCTGTTGGTTTCCCTCGCGCTGACAGCATCGTGCATTGTCGCGCAAGACGCCACGAAACCCGCACCGGCTGTCCAAAAGGCGCCGGGCACGCCAAATCCCCAAAAGACGGACGTTTTGCGGCAGCTCAGCGCCTCATTCGAAGAACTTTCGTCGCGTTCGGGTCAAGCCGTCGTCCAAATCTTTGCCCGCAGCTACGTCGCCAACGATGACTCCGACAATAGCGGTGAATTGCTGACCGCTCAAAACAGCAGCGGTTCGGGCATCATTCTCAATCCCGATGGCTTTATCCTCACCAACGCCCACGTAGTTAAAGGCGCCCACACTTTGCGGGTACAACTAAACCTCCGTACGGCAAGTCAGCTGGCGGAGCGTGGCTACCATGGCGTGAATCGCTCGATGCCGGCAACCTTAGTCGGAGTCGATCGTGAGACCGATCTCGCCGTCATCAAAATCGATCAGAAAGATTTGCCGTACCTCGAATTTGGCGATTCCAACGCGCTCAAGCAGGGCCAATTAGTGCTGGCTTTGGGCAATCCATTAGGACTCGATAATTCGGTTTCCCTCGGCGTGGTGAGTGCGGTCTCGCGCCAGTTAAAGCCCGACGATGCCATGGCGTATATCCAGACCGACGCGCCCATCAACCCCGGCAACAGCGGTGGCCCACTAGTCGATGCGGACGGCCGCGTTGTCGGCATCAACACCTTCATCCTCACACAGTCTGGTGGCAGCGAGGGAATCGGCTTCTCAATCCCCAGCAACGTCGCGCGCCAGGTCTATACCCAATTGAAAGTGCAGGGTCACGTTCACCGCGCTCAGCTTGGTTTAATCTGCCAAACTGTCACGCCGCAAATGGCGGATGGCCTCGGCCTGGAAACCGATCATGGCGTTATCGTCTCCGATCTCGATCCGAATGGGCCTTCCGCGGCGGCCGGTGTCCAGCAAAATGACATTATTCTGGCCATCGATGGACGGCGTCTCGAAAGCCAGCGCCAGTTGGCCGTAAACGTCTATCGCGACGCGCCCGGCAAGAAAGTCGTCCTACGGGTCCAGAGGGGCGAAAACAAAATCGACATTTCCGTCGAAACTGCGGAGCAAAGCCACGATCTCGATTCACTCGCCGACCTAGTCGATCCCGTAAAGAATGTCGTCCCCGAGCTCGGCATCGTCGGCATTGATATCAACAAGACCATTTTGCAAATGATGCCGGATCTTCGCCGCCCGCAAGGGGTGGTCGTCGCGGCCCGCAAAGCCAATACTCCCTATTCCGGTCCGGTGCTGGAAACCGGCGATGTCATTTATCAGGTCAATCACGACGTCATTTCAAATGTCGTGCAGCTACGCCAAACGTTAGACGCGATGAAGTCGGGCGCTGCCGCCGTCCTGCTCATTGAGCGCGATACCCACTTGATCTACGTTCCTTTGGAGCTTGACTAGCCTCGATCCATACACGGCTCAACTCTCCACTTACCAGATCCCCGGAATCAAGGCGTTCACGTGCCGCTTGTAATCGGCATATTGTTCGCCGAATTGCTGGCTCATCAGCATTTCTTCGACGCCCCATTTCATGCGCCACGCAATCACCGATAGAACTACGGCAACAAACCCGCGGACCTGACCCACCGCCAGTGCTGTGCCAAGTGCCGCTAACGAAATGCCGGAGTAGATGGGATGCCGAACGATTGCGTACGGCCCGTTCCGTACCAATTCATGATTCCGTTTCACAGTGACCATCGCGCTCCAGTTGCCGCCTAGAAAGAATCGCGCCCATATAGCGAAGGCGATCCCGAGTACCGTCATTGCGAAGCCGATGCACCCCACTACGGCGGACGGCGGCCAGAAGCGCATCCCCAGAAAACCGATCCCTAGGCGCTCGTCAAATAACAGCACGTAGGCGATGACCGTCAATGCTCGGTATCCGAGGCTGGCTGCCAATTTCTCTCTGTAGACAGCGGGCTTCGTCCGAAGCGCCGCTATGATCCACACAATCAGTAACGCCAGCCACGGGTAATAACACGCGCGCATCCAATTCATGATTTGAAAGACGTCGGCGAGGCCGGCCAAGTTCGCTCTTTACCGCCGTCGGGTGCCGAAGAGATTACTCGTGCGTGACCTTTAAATCGCTAACGGTCAAATCGGTATTGTGCGCGGCTCGTACACCATATATTCCGTCAGTTGACTTCAATTTGCCCGCTGTTACAACGGCGGATTTATCGTAACTCGCGACGACCGTGCCATTGATCGAACACTGCACTTTATCGCCCTTTACCGACATGGCGATCTCTTGCGTCACTGGTTGCCCCACGCCGGCGGCCTTATGCACGGCGTCATTCATTTCCCCGCGCCGGCCATTCATCTGAAACGGATCCGGGCCGAATCCACGAACGATGAAGTTGCCGTTTCCGTATGCCTCGCAATAGAGGTAGTTTTGCTCCGCCGTCCCCATATCGTTACCGGCTATGAACAGGCCATATGGGTGCGGATGGGTGTTTAGGTTCATGTACTTTGGCTCGGTAAACGTCGCACTAACCGTGTAGTTTCCCGTCGCCTTTTGGGCTGGGTCCCAATAACTTACGGCCGGCCCGGTAGTAATGTGCAAGACGTCGCCTTCTTTTGAAAACTTGGCGTCATTGACGGTCATTCCCGCCTTTTGCTCATTTGGGTCGACCGCTCCCGTCCAACCTGCGACAGAGATGCCGCCCCCTTTGATGCTGCGCGACCCCTCGTTGGGGGCCTGCGCATTTGCCGGCACCAGAGAAAAAGCGAAACAAGCCACGGTCATTATTGTGAAAGAAAACAGGCGCATCTTAAACCTTTCGTAAACGGATTATCCGTAAGGCTCGATTATAAGTTTTCCAAATTGAGGGATGTCGGCTTTCAAACATAGTATGATTGCCTCAAAGTTGAGCGATACCCGATGACAAAGTTTGTCAGTTTCCTCGCCCTTTTCTCATTTCTGTTCACCGTGGGCCGTCTTCAAGCCCAGCAGGATTACGTCGGCCGTTTCGACCTTTATAACGGCTTCACCTGGTTCGATAGCCCCAGTGCCAAGCTGGAGGAGCGCGGCTATCACTTGCAAGCCGGTGTCAATCTTCGCCCCTGGCTCGCGATGGGCTTTGACTATTCCGTAGTACGAGGCACTCTGAATTTGACTCCTGACCTTTTAAAACCGGCTCTGGCGAGCCAGATCGATGCTGGGGTCAGTGAACTCCAAGTCTTTGGCGTACTCCCAGCCGGCTACCAAGTCGGGGTGCCTACTGCATCGACAACCCAGACGTTTGCCTTCGGCCCACAACTGGAATACCGGCATTTCCGCCGAATCACGCTATTCATACATCCATCGATCGGAGCCATTAACGAATCGGCAACACCGCATGCGGGGGACGCGTTTACCACCGGCGTCGTGCAGCAACTTGCGCCTTCAGGCAAGAAAACGGATTGGGAACCGTTCTATGGCTTCGGCGGCGGTGTCGATCTCAATTTCATACGTTACGCCAGTTTGCGGATGCAAGCCGACTTCGTGCATAACGATCTGTTCAACGATATTTTGAAAAGCTCTCGGAATACCGTTCGGCTTTCGATTGGTCCCTCATTTCACTTTGGCAAAAATATCGTGCGTTAACCCGTAGGTATTTCAGGCCGCTTCAAGCCGCTTGAATATTTTTGATTTTGTCGCTTCGTCCACGAATGCCGCCCGTAAGGCTTGCCGGTTACAGGCCACTAGCTCCGCTTCACCCCAGGCGAAATGTTCTTTGAGACGCGCGTACTCCTGTTCGAGTGTGACGTTCGTTATCGTCCGCGTGTCTGTATTGATGCCAAGCGATACTCCCTCGCGGAATAATTTGTCTACCGGGTGTTCGCCATATGTGCGGCACACGCCGGTTTGAATGTTGCTGGTGGGGCAGACTTCAAGGTGAATGGATTCGTGCCGCAAGTAGTTGACCAGTGCTGGATCCTCAACGCTGCGCACGCCATGGCCAATGCGCGACGGGCGAAAAGCTCGTAATGTCTCCCACACACTTTCAGCGCCGCTCGCCTCCCCGGCATGGGCGGTACGGTGCAAGTCTTTGTCGATGGCATATTCAAATGCGGGAATATGAACGCCGATAGGGAATCCGGCTTCATCGCCCGCTATATCTAAGGCCACCACGCGGCTTCCGTCGAAGCGTTCAACCAGGCGCGCGGTTTCCATGCTTTCCTTTGTGCCGAAATGCCGCAGAGTGCACAGGATCAGACGGCTTTCAATCCCAGTCCCCAAAATGCAGTTCTCCGTCGCACGGTCCACCGCCGCAACCACCGCGTCCGGCGTCAAGCCCTTGCTTATATGCAAGAGCGGAGCAAAGCGAATCTCCGCATACACCACCCTATCGGCCGCTAGTTGCTCAAACAGATCTTCCACGACTAAAGCTAGGGCGTCCGCTGTCTGCATCAACTGAAATCCACGCGGAGCGCGTGTCAGGAAGTCTGCCAGGCTGCGGCATTGTGGAGGCGCAACGAACTCAGCATCGAACTCTTCGCGCGAAATCGAAGGATCCAGCCGGGAGACGACACGCTGGCTCAGGGAGCAGTCCAGATGCAGGTGAAGCTCTACTTTCGGCAACCGGCTCATACATTGAATTGTCGCCAACAGAGGTTCAAACGTAGAAAAGCCCTCGGCTTATGACAAAGCCGAGGGCCGCATCGCAAGCGGGAAGAAGGACTATGCTTTCTTGCGGCGACGAGCTCCAATCAGGCCAATGCCGAAAAGTCCGGCGCCGGCGAATGCCATTGACATGGGTTCCGGAGTGGCGGTGATAAGTGCACTCGAATTCAAGCTATCTGGATTGCCGGAGGTCGGCGCGAAGGTGGCAACGATTACTTCAGTCTCTGAGAATTTGCCCGATGTGGTGATCCCCGATTGTTCATTAATGCTGTTGCTGCCAGCCGACGTGAAGGTCGTGGTTCCCAGTAGGTCCGCCGTCCCGTAGGCCGCGTTCGACGCATCGTAGTAACTCGAAAGCGTTTCGCTGGTTACCCCATTCAAAATACCAGTAAAGAAACTGTTCACCCCGATTGTGCCAGGCTGAGTCAAGTTCGTCTCAGTCAACATAATTGTGAGTGTCGCAGAGGTAGATAGCGACGTGCTTACATCGAACGTCGACAGGTCCAAATACGGCACTGATAATTCAGGTGAGCCGGTTCCCGTCAGCGACTCAATCGTGAAATCATTGTAAGAAGTGTTATCGGCGATGTGAACAAAGCCCGAGTTATTCGAAGCGGTCAGAGCGGTTAAGTCATTTTCCTGAATCGACAAAGAAATTGTTCCCGCCTGCAAGACTGATGCGGAGAGCGAGCTAATCATGAACGCCCCCACCAAGTATAAATATTTCATTTATGAGTCCTCCGTTGAACTCTTTTCAATAATTCAATTCTAATTAGCAAATAAGGGTTTCTCAAGCGTTTGACTAAATCCGGGTACCTGCCAAGAATGGTACTTGTATTCAGTACTTAATAGACTGTGAGCCCGGCGTGGACTACATAGCATCTAGCCAGGGCGTAGGGTGTTTTCAGAACGCAAGGCTGCGTTGACTATTGTCTAGCCTTTTCGAGACTCGACGTGATCCGAGCATCGGTACGCATCATTGCCGCCACGGAAAACACCTCTCCATCTAGCTCTTTAACGGTATGTACCCTATTCTTGGATAGTAAGTATGGGATATGGCATTGTATCGAGGTTTAGTGCTCCCGTGGAACCTGCAGACCGCCTTGCCAGCCGACTCCGTATGGGCCTCTTAGCACCCTCCGTGCCAAAGGAGAGCTCTTTCCTTCAACTCCAGATGTTCTTGCTTTGCAGCTTACGACGGAAGCCGCGTAAGATTCGCTCGGTTAACGTTCCGAACGGCTGATCAGTCGTAACATACGTCCATACTGCACCGCGTTCCCTTGGATCCGGACCGTTACCCGCGGCCGCCTCCGCTACGCGCCGTTCCACCTCTTGCGGAATGGCCGCCTCCAGTTCCGGGAACCAGGTATCGACTTGCTTTAGATATTCGTAATGAGGGTCTCGCATACCCCACGAAAGCCATTGCGAACCGGAACGATATTCCGCCACGCGCGCCAGATAGTCGGCCCATAAATCGTCTATCGTTCTCAAGGTGATTAGCCGCTCCGTCTCTGAAGCGCAGGATTCTATTCCCTCCAGAATCGATTGCCGGTATGTTTGGATCCGATGCCGCTGCCCTTCAATGGGTAACTCATACCTCTGTAAGAATGATCGTAAATCAAGGGTCTGCCCCTCCACCAGACGCTGTAAGTTATGAGGATCTTTGGCGTATCTCGGATTGATGTCACCATACTTGGTCATCAGATCGTCTTCAAGCGATACAAAGAAGCGGGAGCATCCCGGGTCGCCTTGACGCCCCGCACGCCCTCGCAATTGATCGTCGATTCGCCGACTTTCATGTTTGTTGGTGCCAATGACGTAAAGGCCGCCCAGCGCCGCTACTCCCTCGCCCAGTTGAATGTCGGTTCCACGTCCAGCCATATTGGTTGAAATCGTGACCGCTCCGCGCTGCCCGGCCCGCGCGATGATCGCTGCTTCAGCCTCGTCGTTTTTTGCATTCAGAACCTGGTGCGGTAGATCATAAATCCGTCTGCTCAGCGCTTCCGACTCCGCGACGCTCGCAGTTCCCACCAATACCGGCTGCCCTTTCGCGTGCGCTTGGCGGATCTCCGCGGTAACCGCCCGATCCTTCTCCGCTTTGCTGGCAAACACCGCGTCAGGAAGATCGATGCGGATTACCGGCCGGTTTGTTGGAATGACTTCCACATCCAGGAAGTACATTGTTTTGAACTCCAGCTGTGAGCTGGTCGCAGTACCAGTCATCCCGCAGATCTTGGGATAAACCGCTGCTAAGTTTTGCAGCGTAATCGATCCCAGGATCATTCCCTGAACCTTCCGCGCCACTCGCTCCTTCGTCTCGACCGCGGTGTGCAAACCCGCCGGCCAACGCCGATCCTGCGCCGCTCTGCCTTTGAATTCGTCGAGCATCGCCACAACACCGTCCTTGACGATGTAGTCAACGTCTCTATTGAGGAGAGCGTGCGCGTGCAGCGCGTCCTGCATTGCCGTCAGCAACTGCATATTGGCGGGTTCATATAAATTCAGGCAGCCCGTCGCGCTCTCCACCACACGAATTCCTTCATCGGTCAATCCCACCTGACGGCCGCTCGCCTCAACCTGGTAATGCAGGCCGCAGCGTAGTCTGCGGACGAGTTGATCCGCAAAATACGCCATCGCGTTATCGTCGTTACTACCGCCGGCAATGACGAGAGGGATGCGCGCCTCATCAATCAAAATCGAATCGATCTCATCGATCACAGCAACTGCAAAGGGCCGATGAACCTGCTCTGACAGATCCAGCGCGAGTTGGTCTCGCAGAAAATCAAATCCAATCTCGTTTGCCGTTGCGTAAGTGATGTCGCAAGCATAAGCCGCCCGTCGTTCATTAGGCTTCATATCTTGCTGAATGTAGCCGACCGAAAGGCCTAAGCGCCGGTAGATCCCTCCCATCCACGTTGCATCCCGCCTCGCCAGGTAATCATTTGCAGTGATCACATGCACGCCTTGTTTTTCGCGCGCATACCACGCTACCGCCGGCACAGCCGCCAACGTCTTGCCTTCGCCAGTCTGCATTTCGGCGATGTTTCCCCGCGACAGCGCGAGGGCGCCGCGAAGTTGGACGTCGAACATGGTCTGACCCAGCAAACGTGCGCCGATGACCGCCACCGCGGCAAACCACGACGCCAAGTCCTTCGCCCCCGCTGCCACAGCGTCTAATTCGACATCCGTTAAGCGGCCATATTCCTGCCGCAACGCATTAATTCGTCTGAGGGCAGATGAGTCTCGCCACAATGGCGGCAGAACAGCATTCAAAAGTGGGCGCATCTGCGCCTCCTCTCTGTTTCAACCAAATCGGAACCAATCAAACAGTTGCTTTTATGCTTTGGCGATCAAGAGAAAGGAATGGGGAGGCGGCCGTTGAAATAGAGAGGAGTTGACACCCGTAGCAGCGCACGCGGGTCGATCCGAGGCGCTTACAGACGAGATTGTTCGCTGCGGAATGTCGCCGCGCCACGAAACCGGCGGCTTGGTTCTCTCCACGCGGCATCTCGTTCGTACGGCCTTCGCCAATAAGACAGCCTGGCATGAAGCCGCGGGAGTAGCCACTTGTGAAGGCGCGCAACACAGAGCCGTCGCGACAGCTAAGAATGCCGCGAGCAGCCAGGTTGTGAGTCTCGACTTCACTTATTCGGAGTATGCCACAACAGAAGCCGGCCCACCTGCCATCAAGCCCTGACTTACCATTGAGAATCGGCGCGATTCCTTCGAAATGGCTGAAGACGTCCAGATCATAGGCGGTGGCGTTGCGGCGTGTTGCTGCGCATCCCTTTTGAGTCAGGCTGGGTACCGCGTCTTTGCCCATGTGGCGGAGCGGCCAGGGTCTCCTGTGCTGTTGCTCAGCGGGCAGACACAGCTTCTGCTCCGCGATGTGTTTGGATGTGAGGCAATTTTCGAAACCGCCGCTCAAATCACCAAACGCATCGTCTCATGGGGTCCAAATGGCGAGGCCGTAACGCTCCCGCATTCCGGCGTGGTGATGGCGGAAAACATGCTGCTCGGCCGCCTCTGGCCCCAATTGAACCTCGAAACCGCGGGTCACCCTGCAAAAAATTGCTGGCGCGTTATCTCTTCAAAAAGTCTGTTGCCCTTGGTCTCCGAGCACAAATTCGGCGCACGTATCGCCTCAACGAATACCGTCACGCTACGCGACACTGCGACATCGGAAGCATGTTGGGTAGAGTCCACCGCGAGCGGATGGTTGTTCCTTTTGCCTTGTGGCGAACAACGCGGGTCGTTAATTTCAGTAGGCGCAACCGCAGGCACTCTGCTCGGCGAAAGCCGTTATGTTGGGGATCAACTCGCTGGATTGGATCCTCTGGCCGGCAGCTTTCCGGCCTATCCGCGGATCGTTACACCTCTTTGCGGACCAAGTTGGATCGGCTGCGGTTCGGCGGCGGTTGCATTCGATCCCATCGCCGGAGAAGGCGCGGGCAATGCCGTTCGCGAGGGAATACTAGCTTCTGCCGCAATTCGAGCCGCCCTCTCAGGCGAGCGCCAAGACGATCTGCTGGCCCATTACTCGAATCGACTACTCAGCGGCTTCCTGCGGCATATGCAGAATTGCAGCCAATATTATCGGGCAATGTCCGGTCCCTGGTGGCAAACCGAATCGGAGCAGATGGAACGCGGCATTTCCTGGGCGCGGCACGAGCTCGCATCATCGTCGCCGAGCCGCTTTCGCTTGAATGGATTCGAACTGGAGCGGCTCGCTTAGCCCTTCACGTCTTCATGCGCGCCATGAAGTATAGGCCGGCTAGAGAAAATATCGCGTCGGGAGACCATGCCGCCATCGCCGCCGGAAGCTGGTTTAGATCGCCCAGTTGCTCTGACAACGTGCCCAGCGTCCAATAGGCAATCGCTATCCCTAGGCTGACGGCAACACCCGTCATCGCGCCCCGCCTTCCCGCCGTAAACGCAAAAGGAATGCTCAGCATCGACATGATGAGCGCAAACAGCGGAACTGCGAATTTCTTATAATATTCAACCTGCAGCGGCGTCGTGTCCACTCCGCTTACCCGCAGCTCTCGAATATAATTCTTCAGCTCCACGAAGTTCATTTCCTTGTACTGCTTCTCTTCCTTCACGAACCACTTCGGCGACTCCGTCAACTCAGGAAACGACGCCGACCCTCCATAAAAGTACTTATATTTTGCGTTTGGTCCGGAAGAGTCGATCGAAAGCCCGTTGGTGAAGACCCAGGTCTTCAAAGCCGGGTCCCAGCGCGCCGAGCTTGCTGAAATCTGGTGCGACACCCGAAAGCTATTCATGTCCAGCTCGTACACATTCACTTTCGACATCATTTGATGCCGCGCATCCAAGTATTTGAAATTGTAAATACGCGGACCGTCCCCGAACACCCACTGCCGGTTAGGATTGAGATACGTCTGCACCGTCGTGTTCTTGATCACCGCGCGCAACATCTCCTGCCGGCGATTGGCTTCGGGAATGTAGTAATGATCGAAGGCGAATAGCAGTCCGCTCACGATCAGGCTGGCAAAGAGCACCGGTAGTGCCAGACGGTGAACACTCACTCCTCCGGCTTTGAAAGCGGTCACTTCGTTGTACTTCGTCAAAATGCCAAAACAAATCTGGGCGGCAACCAGAGTTCCTAACGGCGTCACCGTGTAGATCAATTGCGGCGCTAAATGCCACAGATAATCGAGCATCGTCGACAACGGAATGTTGTTCTTGATCATGTCGCCGAGCAGTTCAAAAAAAGTAAACACCTCGACCAGCAAAACCAGCGACGTCACCAACATGGCGAAATAGAAGAGGAATCCGTTCAGGACATAGGCATCGACCAGCATGGGGCGAAGCCCGAAACGCCGAAACGCAACAATGCGTATGCCACCCTTTGAAAACTGCGGCAGCCTGATCTTGTTTCTCAGCCGCACCGCGGTCGATCGCACCCACGCCGCCACATCACGGTCGCCCGGTTCCTCGAGTTTGGCGCATAGAAAAATTCCGGCGATAGCAAAAACCGCGTCCGGCGTCCACACGGCTATCGGCACCGGCAATC
>JBARMQ010000327.1:0-1508 GCA_049802535.1 Bryobacteraceae bacterium
ACTCCAACCTGCTGTCTCAATTTTGCTGACCATCCTTCCCATACTCCTCGTGTTCCCGGTGCTGTTTGCGTTGACGACGGTTCTGGAACGCAAGGGATTGGGGAGGATGCAAAATCGCTATGGTCCGAACCGGGTGGGAGTCTATGGCATTCTGCAGCCGATGGCGGATGCGGTAAAGTCCTTGACCAAAGAGGATATTGTTCCCGCCTCGGCCGACCGCACGGTGCATTTTCTGGCTCCCCTTGTGCTTTTGGCGGTGGCGTTCTTACCCTATGCGGTTCTGCCCATCGGGCGGAACATGATCGCGGCGAACCTGGATGCCGGGGTGCTCTTCTTCTTTGCCATCGGAGCGATTTCAGAGCTGTCTGTCTTCATGGCGGGTTGGTCGAGCCGCAATAAATATACGTTGCTGGGCGCCATGCGGGCGGTAGCCCAAATGATCAGCTACGAGGTACCGCTGCTGCTCTCTTCCGTTGCCGTCATCATGGCAGCAGGTTCGTTGTCGACGGTCGAGATTGTGCAAAAGCAAGCTGGCTTCTCAGGGATTTTTCCCCACTGGTATGTGCTGACGCCCTGGGGCTTCGCCGGATTCGTCCTATTCATGATCGCCGCCACGGCTGAGACAAACCGCTCCCCATTTGATCTGCCAGAGGGAGAATCCGAGATCATTGCCGGGTATTACCTCGAGTACTCCGGCTTCAAATTCGCCCTGTTCTTTCTGGGAGAATACCTCGGAATGTTCGCCATCAGCGGTCTGGGGATCACTCTGTTTCTGGGCGGGTGGTCGGCGCCGTTGCCGTTTCTCACCTGGGTTCCCTCATGGGTGTGGTTCTTTGCCAAGCTGCTAGGGTTGATCGTTGGCTTTATCTGGGTTCGAGGCACGCTGCCGCGGCTCCGCATGGATCAGTTGATGAACTTCGCCTGGAAATTTATGTTGCCGATGGCACTCGTAGTGGTGGTATCGGCTGGAGCATGGCGCTTTCTGGGCCAGGGCGTGATGCGGTGGCTGGTCAGCATCGTGTTCATTGCAGTAGCGTACGCCCTGTTGGCGCGCGGTGTGGAGACAAGAAACAGGATCGCAAAACGAACCTATCGTTTTGCTGAATGATACGGATGAGCGCTACGTTTCTGATTCTCGCGGCAATCACCCTGGCCGGCGCCTGCGCGGCGATGATGCTGCGGGGCCTGGTTCATTGCGCGCTGGCGGTGGCGATTGCCTTTGCCGGATTGGGCACGCTCTACCTTAACCTTGGCGCTCAGTTCCTCGGCCTGGCTCAGTTGCTCGTGTACGTCGGCGCGATCGCGGTTCTGATCGTCTTCGTCATCCTGCTCACTCGCGGCGGTGATAGCGATTCACCGCCGTTATCCCGTGCAGCTTTGCCGCTTACCGGGTTCGCGGTGGCCGGGTGCCTATTCGCCGTGCTTGCCTGGGCAGTCTTCCACAGCTTTGCCGTTCATCCCGCAGGAACACCGGCGACTCCGGCGACAGTCCGTGAACTGGGCGCGGA
>JBARMQ010000328.1:0-7507 GCA_049802535.1 Bryobacteraceae bacterium
GCTGTGGGTAGCGACGGAGCGTGGGCTAAGTGTACTTGAACCCGGCGCCTCAAAGTTCCAAACGTGGTCGGCAAACGGAATTGACTCGCCCGCGAGATGCTTCTCGCTGGAGAAATCGAAAGACGGATATCTTTGGGCTTCCTCGTATGAAGGCAAGCTTGTCCAGATCGATCAGACGACACTGCATGGCCGTCAACTCAATTTGCAGTCCGTCTCGCGCGTGTTCGTCGATTCCCGCGATCGCGTCTGGGCCTATAGCAGCAAGGGGATTATTGTCAGCGAAAGCCGCATTGATGGCGCTGCCAATTTTCGGGTGGTCGATGGAACGGTGACCGGCGGCCGGCCGATTGTAGATATGGCGGAAGACGCCGGGGGCAATGTTTGGGCTATCTCAGATGAACATCTGTTCCGCTTCGATACTCATTGGACTGCCGTAGACATTTCAAAGTTGAAACTCGGCAACAACCTGGAGGATTTGGCGATCGACAAGTCGGGAGCGCTGTGGATCAACGGTATCGGTGGCGGGATCGCGCGCTTCGAGGTGAACAACGGCAAGATTACGAGCTTTACCAAGCCACCTATGTCCTCAAGCGCCGTCGTGTTCATGCGGAGGGACAGCCGCGGTTGGCTTTGGTTTGGCGAAGACCATGGAGTGGAGATTCTCGATGGTCGGTCCTCGCGGCGATACACGGCCGGAGATGGCCTTGTTTGGGATGACTGCGACAGCCGCGGTTTCCTTGAGGATCCCGATGGGTCTGTGTGGATCGGGACTAGCGGGGGATTGTCTCATTTTCTTGTGCCCGTCGCGGGCCGGCGGAGGGCGCCCCCGGCGCCAATTCTTGTCGAAGCGGGATATGGAACCTCGGACTTATTGAACAATAACCGGCTGGCGTGGCGAAGCGATCCGTTGACGATGTCGATGGCCTCGCTGACGTTTCGAAACGAGCGTGCCCTAAGATTCCGCTATCGATTGGCCGGCTTGGAAGACGAGTGGGTCGAAACGGCGGAGCACACGGTGCGTTATCCGGAATTGGGCCCGGGCCAGTATCGTTTCGAAGCGGTCGCAGTCGACTCGAGTAGCGGAAAAACCTCCCGGCTGAGCGCATTTTCTTTTGAGATCACGCCACCGTGGTGGCGCACCAAACTCTTCGGCGTTGTCTTGACGCTTGTGATTGCCTTTATCGGTTGTCTCATATGGCGCTGGCGGGTCCGCTTTTTGGTTCGGCGGCAAGGCGAATTGGAACTTCTGGTGGCCGATCGAACCGCCGAGCTGGACCGGCGGCTTGCCCAGGAAGAACTATTAAAGGCCGAAGCCGAACGCGCCAATCGCGCCAAAAGTGAGTTTCTGGCGATGATGAGCCACGAGATCAGAACTCCCATGAACGGCATCGTCGGAATGGGTTCCTTGCTCGCCGACACTTGCCTATCAGAAACGCAAAGCGAGTTCGTAGAGGTGATCCAATCATCGGCGACTTCACTGCTGGCGATTATCAATCAGATTTTGGATTTTTCGAAGGTTGAAGCCGGTAAGCTCACGCTTGAAAAGACTAACTTCAAACTCCGGAAGTTAGTCAGTCATTCGATCGGCGTGGTTAGTGGAGCGGCCCGCCTGAAGGATTTGGAGATAACCGCCGCGGTCGATGATGACGTTCCCGATCTACTGGAAGGCGATCCGGTGCGCATCCAGCAAATTTTGTTGAACCTACTTTCGAACTCAGTCAAATTCACCGATCGAGGAATGGTTCGTGCCAGGTTTTCCGCTCAGCGTGCGCCGGAACCGGGCTGCCTCTTGCTCCGTGCTTCCGTGTCCGATACCGGGATTGGCGTACCGGCAGGCGCGCAGGAGCGCCTTTTCCAGAGCTTCACGCAGGCCGAAACATCGACTACTCGCCGCTATGGGGGTACCGGGCTCGGGCTTGCGATCTCACGGCGCCTGGTTGAACTGATGAATGGCGAAATCGGATTTGAAAGCCAGTTGGGCAAAGGAAGCACGTTTTGGTTCACGGCCAAATTGAAGATAGGGACAGAGTTGCTTCCTCTCGTTCCGCATTCAAGCAATCAGGGCCAGTCGGCCGATAGGATAAGGGGAACGATCCTGATTGTTGAAGATAATCGGATCAATCAAAAGGTTCTAACTCATCAACTGCAAAATTTGGGATACGCAATCGAAGTCGCTGAGAACGGCGCTGAGGCGGTTTCGAAGGTCAATCGGCGGCGCTACGATGCCGTTTTGATGGATGTGCACATGCCTGTGATGGACGGATTCCAGGCGACGGAAGAGATTCGGAAACTGCGACAAGGGTCGTGGTCTATGCCGATTATCGCTATCACCGCAAATGCCTTTCAAAGTGAAAAAGAGAAGTGCTTTGCGTGTGGCATGGACGACTATTTGACGAAGCCAGTGGATAAGGATCGGCTCAAGGAGGTACTCCAACGCAGGACGCGGCGGGAAGGAAACATGACTGCAGCACCGCTCTTGGCCACTGATTAAGTTGGCTTGAACCATCTTCAGTAACAGGAAACGGACGGACGCCGGTAACACCGTTACACGTTTTGTCCCGTTTGGTACGCAGGGCCATTTCGCCTAAACCGTAGTTAGTAACCTCCGATCGGGTTTTTGCACCCTATCCGTGCAAGGAGGAACTTTGAAGCTATGCAACGCGCGTGGAATAGGTCGGCCAAGCTTCTCACCGGATTCTTTGCCGCCTCCATGTACGCGATGCCCCAGGCCACGATTTCGGCCCGGCCTGGAGTAATCAACTACATTGAGGGACAGGCCTTTTGGAACGGTCAAGCAATCTCACCGAAGGCACGGGGACCGAATCTCATATTGAACTCGAATGACACGTTGTCAACGACTGTGGGGAAGGTGGAAGTTCTGCTTAACCCCGGCGTGTTCTTGCGGTTGGGAGACAACACGCAAATTCGTATGATTTCGCCCAGCCTGGCGAATCCCCAGGTAGAAGTCGCCCAAGGCGAGGCGATTCTGGAAGTCGTTCAGATCGTCAAAGGATCTCAGATCCAAATCGCCGACTCAGGCGCTTCGATCACTGTAAGGAAAGGCGGTGTGTATCGGATTACGGCACAGCCACAGCCGACGGTGGAGGTGTACGCCGGTAAGGTTGAGGTGCAATTCAACGGCCGAAGCCGGGAGGCGGGCAAAGGCCACCAGGTGATCTTGACCGCTAATCTTCCCGAGCATGGTTTCAACACCAAAGCGCCCGATGAGCTGTACGCCTGGAGCAACGTACGATCCGAATATGACGCCGGCGCCAGCTTCGCTTCAGCCAGTTCTTTATACGCAAATAATTCAGCGGGTGCGGGATACGGCGGATATACGCCCGGCTGGTATTGGAATTCCGGCTGGGATTCGTGGGCCTGGTTGCCGGGTGGTAACTACTTTTTCAGCCCATTCGGCTGGGGCTTCTATTCTCCCTTCTATACGGGATATGCACCGGTCGTCTACACTTCCGTCGGCGGTGGCAGATATGGGCCTGTGCCCATCCATCCCAAGTCGCCATTGGCGGACGGCTTTCCTCGGGGTCCGGCCATTCCGTCGAGACTGAATACTCCGACGCTCAGTGCTCGAGGGCTGGCTAACTCGTCGCGCACGACATCCAGCCGGGGATTTTTCGGCGGAAGCCGGCCCAGCGCGTCAAACGGATCTCGCGCTTCTGTGGGCCGCTCTTCTTCGGGCTCGAGCGGAGGCGGCGGGTTTCATTCAAGCGGCGGCGGTTTCTCGGGCGGGGCATCGCGTGGCGCTAGCGGCGGCGGTGGTGGATCCCACGCGGGCGGAGGAGGATCAGCAGGCGGCGGAGGCCATCGCTAACCTCTTTTCGAGCGCTTTTATTGAGACAAGCGCGAACAGGGCCGGTCACTCAGTGGCCGGCCTTTTTTAATGGAAACAGCAATTCTTCCGTTGTACTATCGACCCATGCCGTTTCTCCTCAAATCGGAGCCCGACGCCTACTCGTTTGCCGACCTTCAGCGCGACCAAGAAACTGTTTGGGACGGAGTCACCAATCCGGCAGCGGTGAAACACCTGCGTGAGATGAAAGCCGGTGAAAAGTTGGTGATCTATCACACGGGTGATGAGCGGCAGGCCGTGGGCACTGCAAGCGTGGTGAGCGTCGACGCCACTGACCCCAAGGTGCCGAAGGTCGTGATCAAAGCGGGTCGCGCGATTGCGCATCCACGGACGCTCGCAGATATGAAGGCGCTGACTCTTTTCGCCGACTCTCCACTTGTCAAGCAGGGTCGCCTTTCGGTCGTACCCTTGACCGCCGAACAATATTCCTGGTTGACCAAAGCATGATGTGATCGGAGGCTGAGTGCGGAATCAGGGCCGGTGCGCCCTCTATGACGATCCCGCTCTCTACGACGTTTTGCGCGGAACACGTACGGACCGGCTTCCCGAGTTCCCGGATTGCCGGGCGGTTACCTTTGTGAAGCTTAGGCGATTAATTCGCCTGCTTGCGTTTGTTAAACGCTTGTTTTAAACTGTTGTTTCACGATGGCAGTTTCGAAGGCGACACGTAAGGAATCCGCGGCTACAACCGATGACACGCGTTCCAGGCTTTTGCAGTCTGCCGCGGCTGTTTTCGCCGATCGCGGTTACGAGCGGGCAACGGTTCGCGATATTTGCGATCGGGCAAAGGTCAATGTCGCGCTGATCAATTATCATTTCGGCGACAAGCTGGAACTGTATACCGAGGTGTTGCGTATGTCGGTCAGACATCCGGACAACTTACGTGAAGTGCATGATTTGTTTGCGCAGGAAGATGAGCCTGAAGAACTATTGAGGAACTTCATCCACCTGATGCTGCACAGGATGGTGAAGCGGCGGGAGGGTCCCAATCTGCACATGCGGTTGATGTTGCACGAATTGGCACATCCTACGCCTGCTCTAGCAAGAGTTGTCGATGAGTGGGTAAAACCGCTCCATCAGCAGCTGTATCTGGTGGTGGGCCGGATTATGGACCTCCCGCCGGACGATCAAAAAACTAAACTTTGCACGCAAAGCATCATCGGACAAGTGATCCATTATGCCCATCATTCGCCAATCATTTCGCGCTTGTGGCCGGAGTTGAAGATGACTCCGGAACAACAGGACTTGGTGGCCAATCACATTGCGGATTTTTCGCTGGCTTATCTGAGAGCAGTGCGGGAAGATCGCCGCCTGAAGCCGGTAGAACACGGCAGGAGAAGAACAAAATGAGCACTCATGCGCCGGCGAGTATGCCGGCCTCTCCAGGAATCTCCGACGATCCGCCTGCCGCGGCGCCTCGTAAGCGAAATCGTTTGCGGCCGCTGGTGATCGTGGCAATGGCAATTGTTGCAGGCTTCATTATCTGGCGCAGTTTCTTTCGAACGCCGCCGGCGCCGGCGAACGTTGTCCAACTGAGCGGCCGCATCGAAGGCGACGATTCGGCGGTGGCGAGCAAAACCACGGGGCGGCTTCTCGAAGTACGTGTGCGGGAAGGGGATGTGGTTCAGCGCGGCGATGTGATCGCGGTGCTTGACGATGCGCAGATTCGGGCGCGACAGGAACAAGCGCGTGCAGCTCTTACCGCTGCGGAAGCGCGTTCGGTTTCGGCGAAAGCCCAGATCGCCATTTTGCAAGAGCAACTGACGGAGAATCAATTGCAAACCGAGCAATCGAAAGGCGACGCCCAGGGCCGCGTGCGCCAAGCGGAAGCGGATATTGCCGCCGCCGAGTCGGATCTCGCCGCGCAGGAAGCGTCGGATCAGATTGCGCTGTTCGATAAAGACGCATACACCAAGTTGGCGAAGTCCGGTGCGGTATCCGAACGCCAAGGCAAACAGGCCGAAGCGACTGCCAACCAACAAGCGGCAAGCGTTGCGGCAGCAAAACGGCGGGTCGAGGCTGCTCGCGGAGCTTTGACGACCGCGAATGCGACTTTGTCGAACCCGGGTATTCGAGAAGCTGCGGTGCTTGGCGTCAGGCGTCAAATCGCCCAGCAGCAGGCTGAGATCGCCAATGCGGAAGCTAACGCAGCGGATGCGAAGTACCAGTTGCAGGAGGCGGACGCTAATCAGAGCGACCTCACTGTTACGGCGCCTTTCAGCGGCACGGTGATCACACGCGCGGCCGAGCCTGGCGAAGTCATTACGGCGGGCACGGCGATCGTCACATTGCTCGATCTTAATAAGGTTTATTTGCGTGGCTTCATTCCGGAAGGTCAGATCGGTCGAGTCAAAATCGGGCAACCGGCGCACGTCTATCTGGATTCCCGCCCGAATCAGCCAATCGACGCCTACGTTCGACGAATCGACCCGCAAGCGACGTTTACTCCCGAAAATACGTACTTCCGCGACGACCGCGTGAAGCAGGTGGTTGGCGTGAAGCTGCAATTGAAGGGCGCCATTGGATTTGCAAAACCGGGCATGCCGGCGGATGGCGAAATATTGGTTGAAGGCGACGCTTGGCCCGGGCATCGGAGCAAGTGAATGGAGGCGACACTATCCTCCGCGGAGATTCGTGTTCCGTCGCCGTCCGGCGAGCCGGCCATTCGTCTTGCCGATTTGCGGAAAGATTATGACAGTACTCGCGCCGTGCGGGGTGTCAGTCTAGAGATCGGGCAAGGCGAAATTTTCGGTCTGATCGGGCCGGACGGCGCAGGTAAGACCTCCACATTCCAGATCCTGGGCGGCGTGATGGAGGCAACGTCGGGGACAGCCGAAATCTTTGGTCGTCCCGCGCGTGCCATGCGTTCGGCGACAGGCTATCTCACTCAAGCCTTCAGCCTTTATCCCGATCTGAGCGTTGACGAAAACATCCGTTATATCGGAGATCTGCGCCGGGTCCCGCGTGGCGAAATCGCCTCTCGCGGACAACGCTACCTCCGGATGTTCGACATGGACCGTTTTCGGGGCCGCCTTGCAGGACGGCTGAGTGGCGGCATGAAGCAGAAGCTGGCGCTGGTTTGCGCGCTGGTCCCTGAGCCGCGCGTGTTGCTGCTCGATGAACCGACAACGGGTGTCGATCCGGTTTCGCGGCGGGAGTTTTGGGACACGCTGGCGCACCTTGCCGCCGACGGTCTGACGATTTTGGTGGCCACTCCGTATCTGGATGAAGCGGAGCGCTGTCACCGTGTCGCGTTGATCCATCAAGGTGTCATTCGACGGGTAGGCACTCCAAGAGAATTGCGTTCCGACCTGAATGCAAAGCGCCTGGAATTACGAACCCGAGATCTGGGGCGGGCCGAGCGCCTTCTCGCTGGCGTGTCCGGTCCAAATCAGGAGATCCTCGATGTTCAACGCTTTGGGGATCGCTTGGACTTGCTGGCAAAAGATCCGTTCGAAGGCGAAACGATCATTCGCAACACCATGGGCCGGGAGGGGCTCAGTGTAGACGAGATTCATATAGGCGAGCCGACGCTAGAAAATATCTTTGTGGCGGAACTGCGCGCGCTGGGGCAGGACTTGAGTAACGATCCCTATCCAGCAAAGCATCCGCACCGCGATTTGAATGGCCGGATTGCGA
>JBARMQ010000329.1:0-7820 GCA_049802535.1 Bryobacteraceae bacterium
GCCTTAGTCTGCCCCAGCTAACGTTTTGTCCGGTTTGGGACCGGCCAAAGTCGATCGATGCGTTCACAAACTTGATCAACCTCCTGATACGTCAAGCTCTTGAACTCAGTCCTTCCCTTGACATCAAGAACGCATTGCTTGCGATTCTCCGCCGAATTCGCCTTGCCTCCCAGGGCGCGCATCAGTTCTTCTTCGAACCGTTCCAGCTTGCTTACTACGGCAGTAACAACCTTCTGCGGCTTTGATGTTGCAACGGCCACTGTCGGACGAGCGGCGGCAAGCCTCACGCTCAACAGCTTCGACAGTCCCGATTCGCTAATGCCGGCAATCCTGAAGCGCTCCGCAAGGAACTGCAGCAAGCGGTTCTCGATCCAGTCCCTCTGCATGAGGATGATGAGACGGCTCTTTGCGCGGCTCAGCGCCACATTCATCAGCCGCATGCCGCCCTCGTCCGATACAAACTCAGAACTCGGACAGACCGGATCGAAAATCACGGATCTGCGTTCTAATCCCTGTATCCGGTGAACTGTAGACACAAGTGTCACCGAAGCGTTCCGCGCTTGTAGCTCCTTTTCGATTTCCCGCCTTTGCGCCCTGAAAGGCGTAAGAATGCACAAATCTTCATCCGGGCAGCTCAGTTGTAAATCAACCGCGAGGGCGGCCACGATTTCCGCCGATTCGGGGCAGCAGTAACCGGCGAAATCTTTGGCCGGACGGGCTCGGGTCTTCACGTCTATCAGACAGACATTCCCACCGCTTAGCAGCGTACTCGCATTCGGAGTCCTGTCAGCCAGCCAAGCCGGATCAGCCGCCACCGGTTCTGCCACTCGCAGTTTCGATCCATAGAAGAATTCGCTAATTACTCCAGAAATCTGCGGCGCCATGCGCCACTGCTCATCCAACATGCAAGTCGCATTCTCAAGACTCGGCCTGAGAATCCAGTCGAAGGCCGATTTGCCCAGCCAACTTCTTGCTCCCTCACCGGCCGACTGAACGATCGGCGAAAGCTGCTTGTGGTCGCCCGCAAACAACACGTTTCTCCCCAGGGTCGCCAGCGTCATCGCATGACATTTCCCAACCTGGCTCGCCTCGTCGAAAACAACCAGGTCATATTTCCCGTTACTCGCGAGCTCGTCGAACTGCGACACCGCATACGTGGCGGTCATCGCCGCTAATCGGGCCGTCTTCAGGTGGTATCGCCTCTCCTCCGTAAATTTCTCCCGAATGGCGTCCAGCTTTTTCCGCCAGATTCGATACCGCTCCGGATCACCCGGCGACGGTACATCCTGTAAATGCCGCTCGTATACCCCGATCTGCGATTTGTCGCGCACGGGTATTAAATGCTTGCAATTCTCATAGCGCGCGGGGTCGAACCGCGATCCAAATCGCAACAGAGGTGGCCGGGGATCCTTCGGGAATACCAACCTGGCCCGCTCGTCGGTCTTCAGCAGCGCCGTATCCACCGCAACGTGCGTCGAAGAGATCAACAGAATCCTGCTTGTCTTCCGAGCCCGCAGATACTCCGCCAACAAATAACCGAGAGTGGTCGTTTTCCCTGTTCCCGGCGGACCCCACAGGTAACTGGCGTCCCAGCCCACGAGCCGGTAGGCCTCTTTCTGCGCTGGTCGAAGTTCACCAAATCGCTCTCCGTCAAGCGCCAGTTCCGGATGGAAAGAATTGCTGTTCAATCCGAGTTCCCAAGCCACCGCCCGCGCGCCAACCTGCGATTGGTGCCAAAGCCTGTGTAGGATCTCCAGGTAACGCGGCGGATTCACGAAGACAATGTCGCCGGTCCGCGGCGCTTTCCCTCCTCCATCCACGCATGCAAAGTGGAAAGCTGGGGCAACACGGAGATGATTTCGGCCTTTCCCTTGCGGCCTTCGCAATCCCATCCCAACCGTCCGTCTTCAAAGCTGTCGTCCAGACCTCTAGCCGGGTTCTTCGCCCAAAGCTCCAGCGTCAGAAGTCCGCCGCTACACGCAACAAAACCGACCTGGAAGGGAATCCCAGTCGCACTCGCCTTCAACTCCTCGCTTAGAGCCGACCGCACCTCTCCCACACGGATCGAGACGATAGACGCGGGCTCGCGCTCCATCACGCTAATTCCCCAAGCGCAGCGGAGCACACCATCCCGCGCTGACCAGTCCCTCGAAAAACTGTGTCACCTGTCGCGCCACTCCATGCGAATGTACCAACACACCAACTTCGATATTGCGCTGGTGAGCCGCCTCCGTGAAGTTCGCCGAGGTCACCAGCACCTCCGCGCTGTCCATCACAATGCATTTCGCATGCAGCACAGCATTCTCTCCGGCGTACTTCTTATCGTGCGAGCGCACGTCGTAAAAAATCTCCGGCAACCGAGTCCCCTCTGGCCAGTGGTAGTGGTGAAATCTGCGACAAAATCCGGCATAGCGACTTCGCCGGCAATGTTCATGAATAATCGCACGCGCAGTTCAGGGTTACTCTCCATACGTGCCGCTAGGCTGCGAAAAATCTGACGTCCACCGAAGATTCCATAACTCGAGATCAGTAGACTGTGTGTTGCGCGCCGAAACAGGTCCTGCGCAACGACCGCCGTGTCCCGATGCATTGCAATATCGCCCACCGGCGCAGTCGATACAACTTGCACCCCCTGGTCGGTTGCGTCCCGTTGCTCATAACTATCCGCAAATAGTTCCAGCCACGAAGCCGTAGCTTCCGCGGTACACCCTCTTATCGCAATGGCGTTGAGCCATTCGGCAGTTCCGTGCTTGACGCCTTGCCCTAACACCTTCCGCAAAGAAAGGACCGAGCACGGCAGCGCCACTCTGCCCGAACGCAGTGCCATGGCGACGGCCCGCAGCTCCGCGGCAGCCAGTTCCGAAATGGGACTCGAACTCACGCGATGGCACGCGTTTTCAAGCGAAAAACTCCGCCCCAACCCCATGCACAGTTCTCACCACCAGTGCCCGATCCAGTAACTCGTTCTGCGCCTCACAACTCGTCTCCGAGATCAGCACGCACCCATGACAAGCCGCCCTTGCAGAAACCGCGCCTCATTCGCATTCGCCGGCCAAGTGGTGGGAACACACCGGATCGTTCGAACACAACCGCCCCAAATCCAACGCCGCCCGAGAAACATCGCATTTGATTGGGCGTAATGACGTCCTAAAATCAGGCAGCCGCCATCATATGCATCTCCAAGCAATGGATGAAGCATGTTATCGAACTCGCATGCCAGTTCCCCTATTTTTCCAAGTTTTTTCATTTCTATGTAACTCCGTCATTGGTTTGGCAGCGCGCCGCGATGTTTCACGACACCCTTCACCGTCTGCAAGTGGTTCTCGGTCAAGCAGCGGCCCCATAGCCACTGAAGTGGCGGATACAGCACCGTTCCGCCTTTGGGTGATCACGCGACCACCGAAACGGTGACGCTGGGCCAATCCCCGAACGGGAACTCGCTCGGTTCACCAACAAGGTCCAGCGCCGCAAGCAGTTCGTCGAAGTTACGAACTGTGCGAGGCCCGAATCGTGTTGCCACTACAAACTCTGCTTCCGCGCCCGGGCGCTGGACCATCCACGCGATTCCCGGTCCATTGCCGCCTTCGTCAGTGCTGTCCACTGAGAAGGAGCCGAATGCGTTGCCACCGGGAGAGAACAACTGGAAGTTGTCGGATGAGAACTCAAAAACGTCCGCGTCCGTCGTAACCCGAATCGGCGCGCTGCCTGGCAGACCAATCCCGTACGATCCAGGATCGAGTGATCGGAAATCTACCTCTGGCGGTCGAGCCCGTGCAATCTGAATCGCACGGTCCAGGTCACGCAGCGTCAAGGCCGGTTCCGGCAGCGTTGGCAGGCCCAGCGAACCTTCAACAGTTGCATCGATGTCGAAACCACTCTGGTCTGCATCCCGAACCTGCTGTTCCAGCTCCGCAAGGAATCTCTGACGCGCCGTCTCCCGCTCTTCGCGGTTTAGCAGTGCCAACTCTTCGAACCGGCCTGGTAACCGGGACAGAATAGGTTGGAGGCGCCCGACGATTCCCTGAAACAAATTGATTCGGTTGCCGACGGTGAAGAATACGTCTTGCTCAACCGTGTCTTTGTACGCAAAGCTCAACACTCGGATTACGGGGCGCGGCTGGCCGAGACGGTCGATGCGCCCGATCCGCTGCTCCACCTTCATGGGATTCCACGGCAGATCGTAGTTCACCACAACTCCCGCAAATTGGAGGTTCAATCCCTCGCCCGCGGCGTCCGTACACACCAGCAGCCGAACTTGCCGGTCGCGAAGCCGACGCTTGATCTCCTCTTTTGAGCAAGGTACCCAATGGCCACTCGCGTCCCTCCAGGCACCCCCCGTGCCCGAGTAGCAGGCCACCGGCATTCCGGGCATCTGGTCCGCCAGGTAGTCCCGGAGATACTCCATCGTGTCAGTGTATTGCGTGAATACGATCATGGAATCGAATCCGTCCGCGAGACAAGCATCCAGCTCAACCTTGAGCCGGCGTGCCTTGCTGTCGGTCCCCAACTTTGCTATCTGCCGGAGCAAATCATGAATCCGATCTCGCTCATTGATCGCCTCAATCTCTTGGGCATCCGCTACGAGACACGCCACTTCCTCTGCAGACATCACCTCGTCCGACACTTCGTTCTGTGACGCGTCCTCTTCGGTAATGCCTCCAGCTCTCATCAGACGGCCGTTCAAAGTCCGTTTCAATGCTTCGAAGCTCGATGCCAGCCGACGACGATACACGGTCATTACGAAACCCACGGCCGAGCGCTTCTCAGGCGATGCCGCCCGGTACGCGTCGCCGATGAAATCCTCCACGGCGCTATAAAGGGCGCTTTCCGCCGGAGTCATTTCGATAACTACTTCACGCGGATCGCGCTTGGGAACCGGAAGCTTGTAGCGCCGCAACAATTCGCGCGTGTTTCGGACCATGCGGTGACGCAGCGGGCTCGCAGCCTGCAACAGTCGCGTGGCGGCGCGGCGGGTATCCGCGTCCATTGTCTTGCGCGGTATCGCGCTCACGTCTCGGAGCGCCTTCAAAACCTTCTTGCGCTTGAGACTTGAAACATCCGGCAGGATTTGAGTTGCTTCAGCATCGGTCATCTCCCCGAAGGTGGCCTCAGTCGAGCGGAACAGCGACGCCAGGTATTCCAGGTCCTCGGGCGAGGGATTGCCCGAAGCGCGCTGGAAGTACCCGAGGAAGACATCGTCGTACCGATGCCACTCATCCGGCAATCCGAGCAAATCCATCAGATCCCAAAGTTCAACGGGGTGCACTTGCATGGGAGTCGCCGTCAGCAGAAGTAACGACCGGGATTTGGCCTGCAGCTTCCGCATCAGCCCTAGCAGCGCGTTCGGTCCTTTCTCCTGCGTGCTCCCGGCTCCGCGCCGCCGTGCGTGGTGGGCTTCATCAAGGATGATGAGATCCCAATCAGCAGCATCGAGAAACTCTCGCTGCCGGTCCGCTCGCCGCATCAGGAAACTGGATACAAGCGTGACCGGCTCAGCCTGCCACTCGTCGCGGGAAATGGACTTCTCGTTGACGCTCGTGTCGCCATGAACCGGCTTCCAACAAAGCGCCGCGCCATCGTAGATCGGGACATTGAGGTTGAACTTCTCGTACAGTTCGTTTTGCCATTGAATCTGGACGCTCTTGGGTGTCAGGATCAGCACCCGCTTCGCCAAACCACTCAGCATTGCTTGCCGGAGGATTAGTCCAGCCGAAATTGTCTTGCCCAAGCCCACTTCGTCGGCGATCAACACCCGGCTCGGCCACTGGGTCAGGAACCGTGTATAGGTGCGCACCTGGTGCTGCCAGGGCGTGACAGCGCTTGTCATCTCGCCCACGCGCAGGCCGTGCGCCGTGCCTCATGGATGAACTTCCAGACAATGCGCCGAAACTCATCCGCCAGCAGCTTGCGAGTCTCTGGCTCAGGGGCAGCCCTGCGCATGGGCGGCGTCACAAAACGATCGTCGTTAGGAAGGAACTCCAGCAATTTCTTTCTCAGCGCGTCGGGAAAGTCGAACACTTTCACCGACCGCGCGCGCCCTTCCCACAGCCGGGCGAATGCATCTACCTCGTCATCCAGATGAGCCGTCTCCCGACCGCCCAACCAACCGCAGTGAACGTGGAAGCTCTCCCGATTGTTGACCCAACCGCCCGCCGTCTCATTGATCGATCCGGAAAAGCTCAGCCGGTTGCCTTCCACATCCGTCAGAATCCCGACCTTCTCGTTGTAAAGCCCCGGTGCGTGTGCAGGCCGCCCACCGAGATCGACAGGAACGGCCACCTTCACATCCAGATGTCCTTGCGCCACCATCCAGGCGAGCATTTCCAGACCACGGCCTGCCCGCTTGTCGGGCGGCGTTAAATCGGTGGCAAGAAGATGCGTTTCCAGGCGCGCGCGCCAGTCGTATCCCTCGCCGATGGCGTCCTGCTCAGGTTGTTGGAGTGTACATCCGACGATCAGTCGCATGCGGCCATCATTAGCTATGAGTGCGTCGATTCCGCGGGCGGCCAGCGCCAAAGCATCGGCGGAAAAGTAGCCGGTCATGCGGTCGTACTGAACGACGCAAGTGAGGGCTGGGTTGTAGAACAACTCGATCAGATCGCCATCTTCGTGGCGGTAACTGGTGCACCACTCGACTTCAGGCAGAAGCGACATCGTCGAGCCGGCTTAAAGCCAATCCGATCAGGCGGTCATTTAACAAACGCAATTTGCGCTCGGCCGCTTCCTCACCAGCCGGCCAGTGCGCCAAACCCGCCCGTATCGCCGGCACGGTCGCTTCGCAATGTTCCCGGTCGATAAGCCAGTCCACTGTCGCTAGCAATTCCATCCCGAGTGGCGATTCGAAACCCTCGATCAACGAAGTCGTCCGCTCCAGTACAGGTAAGATGGACCGATGCTCCTCCTGCTTCAAATACAACTCTAGGAACGTGCGGCGCTCCTCATCGAACGAGATCATATCTGATGGTCCCGCGTCGCTTAATCGCTTGTCGCAGTGCAGGTAACTTCCGTCCAGACCATTCAATAGATGTCGCAGGCGGTCCGAATACGGACCATACTTATCTGCGGTGAACTGAAGCTTCAATGGGTTGGGAAGCGATAACGTCTCGATTGTTCTTTCCAAGAACCAAGCCAGTTTCTGAACTTCGAGGTACGTGCAGCCACTCCCAACCACCCAGTACCTCCACACCATCTCGGCCACCATCGCACGAGCCGGGGTGAGTTTCTGAACTCCCGTCGGCTTCGCGACGTTCTGGTATTTTTCCGTCGGTTCGAAGACTATCACTTCAACATCTTCCAGGGAGGACAAAGCGCTCTCGATCTCGGGCCGCACTTCGGCCCAGTCCAATCCGCCGTTTCCACAACCCAGCGGCGGCAACGCGATACTGTGGATGCCCTTCTCAACAACCACCCGTCGCAGGTCTGCCAGTCCTTCTGTGATCCACTCCAGCTTTGACGGATTCCTCCAGTGCTTCTTGCTTGGGAAATTGATAATCCAGCGCGGACCCTCAAGCCGGGAACTCTCAGTCACAAACATGTGGCCGATCCGAACCTCGCCCCGCTTGGATGCGTCCTCATATGCGTGGAAGTTCTGCGGAAAAGCGTCCTTGAACATCAATGCGATTCCTTTGCCCATGACGCCCACGGTATTCACGGTGTTTACCAGCGCTTCAACCGGCGCGTCCAGGAGATTTCCCTTGCGAAATGTGATCATCGGAAATACCACTCAGCTTTCTTTAAGATGCTCATCGAAGAGCCGAGGTTGTCGGCGCGCGCTTTGAGGTCATCCCGTACGCCTTCCGTGAAACAACAAATACCTAGGA
>JBARMQ010000330.1:0-2943 GCA_049802535.1 Bryobacteraceae bacterium
GTCTGATTCATCTCTGGAGAGAGCGGGAATGATAACTTCAGCACGTCTTGTCGTTGAATGATGTACATGGGATAGCGCTGCTCGAGTTGCGGCTCTGAAGAGGATATTCCGGTGGGGTTAGATGCCAAAGTATTCGCCGCCACGAGGTTTGCAGCCGGAGGGTTCTGTATTCCCTGCGCTTGCAGTGCGGCAGCGCTACCGCCAAGGAGGAGTGCTACCACTGCTGCGCTGAAAACATTTGCTCGAATCATAATCTGCACCTCACTCTTGTTGCTCACAACCCTTGTCCGGCAGAAAGCGTAGATCTCACACCGGCAAATACGGCCGGTGACGGGCAGAACGCCGACTCGACGTCGGAAGCGTCGACATGAATTGCAATTGACTGCTGAATTGTCTCGACAGAAATAACCAGATTGCTATCTGAACCGGAACGAACAAACGTCCCTTCGATTCCCGCAAGAATTCCTCGGAAGACTCGGACACGATCCCCGACCTTAGGGACCGAACACGCGATGCAAGAAATCCCGTGCGATAAAACGGTCTGGACGCCTTCGATTTCCGAATCCGGGATTGCCTGAGGACCGGAGTGGTTTCCGATGAACCTGACTATGCCGGGAACCTTCAAAACTCGCAATTGGAGCTCGCGGACCATCGGGATTCGTACAAACAAGTAGCCCGGAAACAGCGGCGCGTTTACTATCTGCTTTCGATCGCTCCATTGCCGCCTCTCCATTGCAAGCGGCAAGAAGTTCTCAATGCTGAAACTTTCTAACATCGACGCGGCAACTTTTTCCTGTCGCGACCTAATTGAGACTGCATACCAGGAAGCCTCGCCGAGAATATCTGCCGTGTTCATTATTGTGGCTGTTTCCTTAGTCGTTGTAAGTAGGCGGCATACCTAGCTTCGCCCTTTCAGTCCCGTAGACTGTTGTGGAAAAGCATTGAAGCTGTCGCCGCGAGCGCTTTGCGGGAAATCATTCTGCTC
Source organism: Bryobacteraceae bacterium (assembly GCA_049802535.1). Lineage (GTDB taxonomy): Bacteria > Acidobacteriota > Terriglobia > Bryobacterales > Bryobacteraceae > Bog-105. The sequence continues at coordinate 986 of JBARMQ010000330.1, forward strand.
ACGCTGTGTCCGGACGGGGACGTGATCAGTCGTCAAAGTTCAAGACAAACACTTGGCTCTCTCTGCAGCTATTACGGACTTGCCCTAGGTGGCAATGGTCGATTGGTGGTTGTACGTAGCCCCAGCCGAAGCCACTGAGCGCGACTGCACAGAACCAACAGGAAGTTCAACCAGGGTCGGAACGCTATGCGGCGGGAGATGGCGGCTCACCACTCGCTCTCCAATGTTCTCTATGAACCATGGAATCGAAAGCTGCAACCCCTCAGCGAGCGAAATCTTCGGCGACCATCCTAAGATCTTCTTTGCCCTGGTGATATCTGGACAGCGCTGTTTTGGATCGTCCTGCGGAAGTGGGCGAAATACAAGCCGACTTTGAGAACCTGTCGCTGCCAGAACTTCCTTTGCACATTCAAGGATGGTAAATTCCGCAGGATTGCCGATATTCACTGGATCGTGCTCGTCTGAGTGCATTAGCCTCACTAGACCGTCAATTTCGTCTGAGACATAGCAGAAGCTTCGCGTCTGACTACCATCGCCGTAGATCGTGATATCTTCCCCACACAGTGCCTGTCTGAGAAAGTTCGATATCACTCGACCATCGTTCAACTGCAAACGCGGTCCGTAGGTGTTGAATATGCGCACGAGCCGAGTATCCACTCCGTAATAACGGTGGTACGCCATTATCAGGGCTTCAGAAAAGCGCTTCGCTTCGTCATACACAGACCGCGGCCCAATAGGATTGACGTTACCCCAGTAAGTCTCCACCTGTGGATGAACACTAGGATCGCCATAACATTCCGAGGTGGAACAATGTAAGAACTTCGCTTTGTATCGCATCGCGACGTCAAGAGCATTGCGGGTTCCGGCGGATCCTACCATTAAGGTCTCGATGCCGTGAATCATATAGTCAACTGGACTTGCCGGGCTCGCCATATTGAACACCATATCCACAGCGCCGGGATCAAACGGCTTTGTGATGTCATTGCTTAAGAACTGGAAGTGGGGATCCGTGCCCAGATGCTGTATGTTCGCGATGCGCCCGGTCAATAGATTGTCGACGCCAAGGACGGAATACCCTTCGGCGAGTAGCGCGTCGACCATATGCGAGCCGAGAAATCCTGCAGCACCTGTTACGAGTGCTCTCATCCTGCGCCTCCCCACAGATGGAATTTGCCTTGAAGCGAGGCTCGCATCCACCGGGCGACCCACGCTGACATATTTGAGACCCATCTCCTTCATGGCAGTGCTGTCGAACATGTTTCGTCCATCAAGGACGATGGAGCTTCCGAGTCTGGCTTTGATCTCTCGGATGTCCAACTCGGAAAACTCTGCCCAGTCCGTGAGTACGAGCAGAGCATCCGCCCCATCCATGGCTTCGTACGCGTTATCGGCAAAAGCAACACTGTCTTCCGGCAACACTCTTTGCGCGTTCTCCATCGCCGCCGGATCATAGGCGGTGATAACACAACCATCGGCTATCAAGGAGCGCACAACGTTTATGGCGGGAGACTCTCTAATGTCGTCTGTCCCACCTTTGAAGGACAGTCCGAGCACGCCAAGTTTCTTGCCTTGGAGTTCCCCTAGGGCACGCCGAACCTTACCAAGGAAGCTGGCTTGCTGGACTTCATTGATGACTTCGACCTCGTGCAAAAGGCCAAAGTTTACGCCTACCCCTGCACTGATAGCTCGAAATGCCTTTACATCTTTAGGAAAGCAGGATCCACCGTAGCCTAACCCGGCTTCAAGGAAGTGAGGACCGATTCGCTGGTCCATACCCATTCCCTGCGCAACCTCCGAAACGTCCGCGTCTACTGCGTCGCAAATGTTCGCAACAGAATTTATGAAGCTGATCTTTGTGGCCAGGAAAGCGTTTGATGCATGTTTCAGTAGCTCCGCGCTCTTGGCGCTGGTTCTGAGTAGCGGCGCAGGGCTGGATAGGGATCTTCCTCCCCTAACAC
>JBARMQ010000331.1:0-8226 GCA_049802535.1 Bryobacteraceae bacterium
GCAACTTGCTGGTTCCAGGAATAAGGCTTTGGCGAAGACACGACGACTCCATATCGCGATGCGCAGTTACCAGATGACCACCCGCACGCTAAAGTTACCAAATCTTAAGTTGAGAACTTCGAATGGATGAACAGGAATTTAAAAATTGCTCCGCCCACGCCCTCGAATCGCTCTACCGCAAGCTCTCTGCCGCTGCCGACGAATATGGCTTCGAGCCCGATTTCAATGCGGGAGCGTTGGCCATTGAATTCGAAGAACCCAAAGGTAAATTCGTCGTCAGTCCCAACTCTCCCGTTCGCCAGATTTGGGTCTCTGCTCATTCCAAAAGCTTTAAGCTCGATTGGGATTCGGCATCCAAGGCCTTCGTCCTCCCTGGCACTTCTCAAACACTCGACGATTTAATCGCTTCGGTCATTGCCCAACAGCTGGGCGAGCCCGTTACGCTTTAAGAACAGTGGCCGGCGTCTACATTTCCTACCCATTCTGCTCGCAAAAGTGTAGTTTCTGTAATTTCGCATCCGGCGTTTCCTCATCTGACGTTCGTAAGCGATATGAACAGATCCTGCTCGATGATTTGCGCGATCATCAATGGACCTTCCCACCTGAAACCCTCTTCTTTGGGGGCGGAACGCCAAGCCTGATGCCGTCGCAACTCCTGACAGATTTGATGACAGTCATTCCGAGAGAGCGCCTTAAAGAAGTGACGCTCGAGTGCGCGCCAGGTACGGTGGAGCCGGCCAACGCCGCTCATTGGGCGCGTTGCGGGATCAATCGTGTGAGCCTCGGGGTGCAATCGTTCGTTACTGCTGAGTTGGCTCGAACAGGGCGCCGTCATACGGCTGAGATTGTTCAGCATGACGTCGAGCTGCTGCGCGCCGCAGGTATCCACAATTTCAATCTCGATCTCATCGCCGGGCTTCCCGGTCAGACACGCGAGTCGTGGTCGGAATCGCTTGCTTGGCTGGACCGTCTGCAACCACCGCACGTCTCCGTGTATATCTTCGAAGTCGACGAGGATAGCCGGCTTGGAAAGGAAGTATTAGCCAGCGGAAGCCGCTATGGTGCGTCCGATCTCCCGGACGACGATCTCACTGCGGAACTCTATGAAACGGCCGTCGATCATCTAACCGCGCTCGGCATTCCCCGCTACGAAATATCTAACTTCGCGCGCCAGGGGCTCGAGTCCGCGCACAACCTTAAATATTGGCGGCTGGAGCCTTACGTCGGTTTCGGACTCGACGCCCATTCCTTTGACGGTCACGCCAGGTGGAGCACGCCGGACACGCTGCGCGATTTCATGCATCACTCCGGTGGCGATCGTGAACGTACGCCTTCAGACCCCGATGAGGAGCATTTTTTTGTCGGGCTGCGGCTTTCGGCCGGTATTGAGCCCAAACCGCTCGAGTGGATTCGCTTTCATCGCCCCATTCGCAAGTGGCTTTCGAATGGGATGTTGATTCAAGAAGGCGTTCGCCTGCGCCTTAGCGATCGCGGCGTTCTTGTCTCAAACGAAATCTTACAGGAATTCATTAATGTCTAACTCGACTCCAGAAATCATCGATCTCCGCAGCGATACGGTTACTCGTCCCAACGCCCGTATGAGGCAAGCCATGGCTGCAGCCGTTGTAGGCGACGACGTCTACGGCGAAGATCCCACGATAAACCGTTTGGAGGAACGCGCCGCGGAAATTGCCGGCAAGGAAGCTGCCGTCTTTGTGCCCACTGGGTCCATGGGGAATACCATCGCGATCAAACTGCACACTAATCACGGCGAGGAAGTTGTCTGCGAGTCTCGCGCCCACGTGCTCGATTGGGAGCTGTCCATGATGGCGTGGTTCGCCGGATGTCTCGCACGCCCAGTAGCGTCCGAAGACGGCATTCTCGATTGGAATCTGATCGAGCCTGCCCTACGCCGTCACGGGCCTAATAACGCGCCAACCACATTAGTCTCGCTTGAAAATACCCACAATATGGCGGGCGGTACAGTCTACCCAGTTGACACCATCGATGCTGTATGTGCTGAGGCGCATGAACGCGGCATAAAAGTTCACATGGACGGCGCGCGGATCTTTAACGCCAGCACGGCATGCGGCCTTCCTGTGTCGCGCATTGCTCGCGACGCCGATTCCATTATGTTCTGTCTTTCCAAGGGCCTTGGGGCGCCAGTCGGGTCGATGCTGGCGTCGACGGCAGAGAACATCGCCCGCGCGCGTCTCTATCGCAAACGTTTAGGTGGCGGCATGCGGCAAGCGGGTGTTCTTGCGGCCGCCGGCCTTATCGCTTTAGAGGAATCGCCGGCACGTTTGCCAGAGGATCACGCAAACGCGCGTTTTCTTGCGGACCGCCTGAACGAGCTGCCAGGCATCATAGTCGACCCGGCGAGCGTTGTCACGAACATTGTCATTTTTCGAGTCGCCGTTCCGGGCCAAACGGCAGCGACTCTAAGTGACGCGCTTCGGGGGCGCGGCATTCTCGCTGGGCCCATTAATCCCACCCACATCCGGATGGTCACCCATTGCGATGTGTCTCGCGCTCAATGCGAAACCGCCATTCACGCTCTTACCGAAGTATGCGATCTACTATCGCAACACGTAAGTGCAAACCGCTAGAAGGCCGAACGTAAAAAACAACACGTCATTGTTCCAGAAAAGAAATGCCGTTAGCAGGCACATCAAGGCAAGCTGAGCACGGGGTTCAAGAAAACGTTCAAACATACTAATAGTACTTATCGGCCTACACAAGGATTTGTAGCAGAAGAATGCTACATTTTGCTTACGCAGCACTCCCAAAATTTTTTTGTAACTAGGAGTATCGCACAGGCGGCCTCTGTTCCGCTGTACTTTATCCGCCAACTCCGCAATAAGTTGCAATCTTGTGCGAAATGCGGGCTGAGGCGCGGCCATCGCCGTAGGGATTGTGTATGCGGGACATTGCCTCGTACGCTTGCGCGTCATCTAGTAAGGTCATGGCCGAATTCACAATCGCCCTGCGGTCTGTGCCCACCAGCCGAACCGTCCCTGCCTCGACGGCCTCAGGCCGTTCGGTCTTCTCTCGCAAGACGAGGATAGGTTTACCCAGGGAGGGGCCTTCTTCCTGGATGCCGCCCGAGTCCGTAATCAAAATGTATGATCTCGCCATCAGATCGACGAACGATATATAGTCCAGCGGCTCTAGAAACTTTATCGGTGAGTCCACCTTAAAAAATGAACCAACGGTTTGGCGAACCTGAGGATTCGGGTGAACCGGCCACACAATCTGTACATCCGGTCGAGCCGCCAGTTCATCCACTGCCTGGCAAATGCGGACCAGTCCCTCGCCGAAGCTCTCGCGCCGGTGCGTGGTGATCACGATCAGCTTCTTATCGCTTGAAACGGGCAAGGGCGGCGAAGTGAGCTCGCCGCTTTTCAATGCGTCGCGGATGGCAAGGACCGCATCGATTCCCGTGTTTCCTGTTACCTCAATCGCCTCTCGCCGCACGCCTTCGCGAACCAGATTGCTGGCCGCCCATTCGGTCGCCGCGAAGTGGAGTGTTGCAAGGCGGCCCGTGACGACACGGTTCATCTCTTCGGGAAATGGAGCCTGAAAGTCAAAAGTCCGTAAACCGGCTTCCACGTGCGCCACTGGCACGTTCGCATAAAAGCCTGAAAGAGCTCCGCACAATGTTGTTGTGGTGTCGCCCTGGACGACGATCATGGCAGGACGTTCCTGCGAGACGACGGGCTCAATTGCCGTCATCAACTGCCCAGTCAAACGCGGCAACGTCTGAACAGGCTGCATTACATTCAGATCGTAATCGGGAGTTACGCGAAAGGCCGACAGCACCTGGTCTAGCATTTCTCTATGCTGGCCGGTCACGCATACCACCGGCCTCACACCAGTTTCTTTCCGCAATGCGCCAATCAGCGGACACAGCTTTATCGCCTCGGGCCGGGTGCCGAAGATGACCAGAATGTGTTGCGGAGGTTTCAGCCGGAGGTTACTTGTGCCGGTACGTGATTCGTCCCTTGGTGAGGTCATATGGCGACATCTCCAATGTGACGCGATCTCCAGCCAGAACTCGAATGCGATTTCGTCTTAGCTTGCCTGCCAAATGGGCGAGTACTGTGCGGTCCTGATCCAATTGAACGCTAAACAGACCGCTCGGAAATTTTTCAACTACGGTTCCCGTGACTTCGATGCTATCTTCTTTGCTCATTCGCCCCTTGTTGTTGAGTATGCGGGCCTACATCGGGCGCAGCCCCCGCACTCCGATAATACCGCAAATGCGCTATGTCGCCATCGCTGGTTTACCCTTGATTCGGAGCCTGTACTTGGAGAAGAATGGCGGCGTCTTGTGACAGCACCCAATAAAGAGTTTCAGAACAAAAACGTTCTGGTGACCGGCGGTGGCCGTGGTATCGGCAAACGTCTCGCGCTTGGCTTTGCACGTATGGGCGCAAAAATCGCCCTCGTCGGACGAAGCAAGCCGGAGATCGATCTGGCCCATATTGAGATCGAACAGGCCGGCGGCAATGCGCTGCGCATTCGTGCCGATGTCACCGATCCCGAACAAATGGCTGTCGCCGTCGACCGCGCTCGCGTCGCGTTTGGCTCGCCCATCGACATCCTCGTGTGCGCCGCCGCCACGCCCGGGCCCCTCTATCCGTTTTTGCAAACTCCTCTCAAAGCTTGGAGTGAGGCTTTGCAAATAAACCTTCTAGGCGTTGTTCATGCCTGTCGAGCTGTCTTGCCGGCCATGATCGAACGGCGCGCCGGCAAGATCCTTGTTCTGGTCTGCGGCGTCGATCAAGTGCCAGTGAGCAATTTCTCGGCCTATTCGACTTCTAAAACCGCAGTCGTCCGTTTTGTTGAAGCCATCGCCACTGAGGTGCTGGATGACAACGTCCAGGTCAATTGCCTTGATCCTGGACCCGCCTATACCACTTTGACGGACGAACTAATTCGCGCCGAGAGCCGCCTGGAGGCCAGAATCGTAGAAGATGCCAAGCAAACCCGCCGCACCGGGGGCACGTCGCCCGACCTGCAATTGCAACACGCGGCTTTTCTCGCTTCGGAAGGCGCCAATCACATTACAGGCAAATTGATTCACGTCAGCGACGATTGGAAGAAGTTGAAAAATTCGACCGTTCGCCCGGACGCGCTCACGCTACGGCGCCAATCGAAATAACACTTATTCTGTCGAGAAACGATAAATCGTCGTGCTCTTGAACGTCTGGCCCGGCTTCAGCTCAGTGCTGGGGAAGTTCGGATGATTCGGCGAATCCGGGAAGTGCTGCGTTTCAAAACACAGCCCTGAACGATAAGGAAACGGGTGTCCATCGAGGAAGTTCCCGCTATAAAATTGTAGCCCCGGTTGATCCGTTAAAACTTCCATCACACGGCCCGTCGTGGTTTCTTCCACCCGCGCCGCCAAGTGAGGAGTGCCGCCGGCCGAATGGTTCAGCACATAGTTGAAATCGTATCCTTTGCCCAACTTCAGCTGCTCAAACTTGTCGTTAATCCTTGCGCCCACTGCCGTCGACTTACGAAAGTCCAGCGGTGTGCCCGCCACTGGCGCAATCACTCCCGTGGGAATAAGCACGTCATTCACAGGTGTATATTTGTCCGCGTCGATCATTACTTTGTGGCCCAGAATATCGCCCTTGCCCTTACCCAGTAGATTGAAATAAGAATGGTTCGTCAGATTCAGAACCGTGGGTTTATCAGTCGTGGCGCTGTACTCGATCCGCAACTCGTTCTCGTTCGCCGGAAGCGTATACCGAACCGTCGTGGTCAAAGTGCCCGGGAAGCCGTTCTGCCCATCCGGACTGACGTATTTCAACTCCAGGGTTTCCCCGTCAGGTCCCGATACATCTTTCGCGTCCCAAAGTTTCGTATTGAAAGAATCCGGTCCCCCATGGAGCATCTGCCCATGGTCGTTCGTGGGAATGTGATAGGTCTTCCCTTCTAACGTGAACGTCCCGTTTCCAATACGATTTCCGTATCGCCCAATCAACGCTCCGAAGTAAGCCGTTTTGGCAAGCGTCAGATAATCGTTTAGGCTGTCGAAACCCAAGACGATATCGTCGGTGTGGTTACGGCGGTCCGGCGCCATGATCGTCGTCACCGCCCCTCCATAGTTGGTGATCTTGATCACCATCCCCTTCGCGTTCGTCAGCGTATATCGGTGAGCCTGTCCGCCACCCGGCATGGTTCCAAAATTTTCCATAGACATTTTTTTAGGCGATTGGGCGTGAACAGCCGACGCTAGCAAAGCTGCCAGCAGGGCAACGGAGCATAGTTTCATAGCGATGCAAACAGTGTACATGCCGCGCGGCTACGGCTTGGCCGAATGATGATGGAACTCCAAACCAAAGTCTGGATGATCCTTATCGCCCCCAATTTTGAATGGCAATTGAAACCCTGCGCCGTCCTTCTCGAAAAAGCGGTCAAACGGCTTCAACAGTAGCTGCTTTATTCCGGATTGCGTATCCGAAAGCGTCGCCTGCATCCGAAACAATCCATCCATGTCGATTGCTCCGCTGTCCAGATTATACGTTCCAGCCAGCGCCACATGAGCGCCCGGCACTTCGAACGAAAAATCGGACAGTCGTGCGAAGCCATTCCGTAGATCGAAGTTGCCGACAAAGTTCGACGCTACCGTCTGCTGCTGCTCGTGTTCGGCCTTCTTCTTACTAATGCCGCGGGCCCGTTCACTGAGGTCTTGAATTTTTTGCTGAATGTTCGAATTGGTAAAGTGCACGGCCTTGATTCCAAAATTGCCATGTAACTGCAGCTTATCCAAGATCTCTACTTTGCCCGGTGGAATGACTAATTTCGTTTTGAAATCCACCGATCCCGTCACCAGCGGCTTTTTCTCGCGAACAGTAAGGTGCAGTAAGTCTTCTATTCGCCCGCGCTTGGTGGTTACATCTAACGAAACCGTCTTACCTTTTTCGTCGGGCTTTCCAAAAATACCGCCTTTGCAGATTAACTCCGTCGCAAGAAACGATGCATCCACCGGGTTCAGGAACGTGTCGCCGTTGGTTCCATCCACAATGGCGTGGAACTTTGTCTTTAAATCCACCGGCGTCCCAGCGCGCTTAACCTCGAAATTGGGTGTGTCGGTCTCGCCATCAACCAGAATGTGCTGCAACACCCCGCCGTAGCGCCCATTAGACGCCAGTGTCCCCGCAATGCCGTTAAAGACCCCTAAATCGGCGTCGCTGAATTGGTAATTGCCGTCCAGCGGCGTGCTCCGAGGTTCATCTCGCTGCCACGGCCCGAAATGGCCCTTGCTCTGTATCAAGCCGGGCGGCTTCGCATTGGTCAATGTCGCCACAAACGCCATCGCCTTGTTCGGACCGACGCTTCGCATCGTCAATTTGGAGATTGCGAACTCCAGCGGTAGCTTCTTCTGCGTTGCGGGCTCGATCACCAGCTTCGTCCCATCGGCGACGATCGTTTGAATGTTGAATTTCAATCGCGTCTTGTCATGGCCCGGTTCCGGATCGGCCGTCTCTGTTTCCCCCGGCTCATCCGCCGAGCCATGCAACATGATCCTTCGACCACGAGGCGGGATGTCGATCTGAAGACCTTCCAAAGTAACCAGCCTCACCTCGTTCTTCACACCCAGCGCCGAGACTAAGTCGGTCTGTGCGGTAAACCGTTGTATTCGGATTAGCGGCGGTGCGTCGCCCCATCCTTTGTGCCGGATACTCAAGCCGTCCCCGACAACCGTAGGCTGCGGGAGCAGCGAAACGCTTAGGTCGTCGAGAGTAACATCGGCATCAAACCGCGCCGAAAGCGCCTTGATCACTCGGTTTTTCACGCGTGGTCCTAAAGTTTTCACATACGCGTCTGCTCCAACATACGCGGCAACAAGGATGACCACAACGATAATCAGGCCGTAAATCGGCCATCTTCGCATTAGTACTATCTCCCAGTTATCATCTTAGCTTTGTTAACCAGTACTTCCTTGACGCCGCCATTCGGGTTCTATAATATGGCTAATAGGAAACTGATATGATTGCCATCTTCCACATACTGGGGCTCGAAATTCCTCAGACTTACGCCCTCGCTGGCGTGCGTGGGGCCGATGCGCAGCTTCATCAGTCTTTCGAAAGTTTCGTGTTCCCGGTGGATCCGCTGGATTCTCCCGTCCTCACGAATCTTGTATAGCCGCAACCCACCGCAAATTTCTCAGCTCATAAAGCGCTAAACGCGCTTTAGCTCTGCTGTATATGT
>JBARMQ010000332.1:0-6729 GCA_049802535.1 Bryobacteraceae bacterium
CCGTGTGTCTCAAAAGCTCAGGCGCCGAGTAAGCCGGAGGGCATTTTCGTATCGCGTCGGTAAGTGAACTTCCATAGCTCACAATTCCTTGCGCCATCAAATCACTCTTAGACTCGAAATAGCGAAAGAATGAGCGTCGTGATGTTCCGGCGGCCTCTGCTATATCGTCGACGGTCGTCTCATCGAAGCCCTTTTCGGCGAAAAGGTCGATGGCAGCCTCCCAAATGGTGTCTCGAACCAGCGCTTGTTTCCTCTGTTGGAGACTCGGAACCGCGGCACTCGTCTGCACGGTCTCTTGCTGCTCCAATCGTGAGACGGTCTTCAGCACTGGGATAACCTTAGCACGCTGTGCGATTCAGGGACAACTACGCCCCTAAGTGTCGATTTGGCACTAAAGGCCATGGGACAAGAGTTTAGGCCGCGAATGGCGGTGAGCTTCGGTGTTGACATGACACTGGGTGCCACTTATACTGTTTTCAGAGCACCTCGCTCTGGGTTTTCATCGCAACGAAAGGCATTCCCCTTGAAAATACTGCTTCTTTTCATTTCCGCGGCTGCTCTGGCAACCGCTGCCGACAATGCATCATTGAGCGGAAAATGGCAGGTTCACAACAACGTCGCCGGTAATGAAAGCGACCAGACCTGCACGTTCACACAGAAAGACACCGATTTGACTGGCACGTGCTCCTCGGATTCAGGGCCAGTGACGATCACCGGCAAGGTCGACGGCAAGAAGGTAACGTGGGCGTACAAGTCCGATTACAACGGCACCCCGCTCACTGTCAACTATGAGGGAACGGTAAATTCAGATAACAAAATCAACGGAAGCATAAATGTTCCTGAATTCTCGGCCGACGGCGATTTCACTGCGACTCCGGCCAAGTAGAGGCGCGTCTCCTGCGCGGAAACATTAAACGTGACGATGACCCCAAAACACGCTACGCGCCTTTTGGAAGATCTTCGAGACTGGGCGCGGTTCTACCGTCTCGCGCGGAATATACTCCTCAATGCGGAATCCAAAATGACAGTGCGTGGCGCCCTGATCGCAGAAACGAATCTCGCCGAAAGCGAGGCCCGCTCCCAAGTCTACGGAGGCCATCTCGCCGGCCCCGATTGGCTGAATCGCTGTAAATCCTAGACCGTTTATTGAGATATCCGTGATTGTCGCCGCAACAGGCGTATTTTGCCCCGCAACTGTTACTGTCGCTGCCATATTCATCGGAATTCGCTGTTCTGTTCTGAAGTTTCCGTATTGGCCGGCCAGGATCGTAACTCCTACGCGGAAACTGCTATTCGGTTGCTGCCTGCAGTAAACCACTTCCGAGTCCATCCTTCGCCCTTGATAGAACACTCCCAAACGCCTCCCGCGATCTATAGAGACGGACGAAGCCAGAACAAGGAACCCGGCATTCACGCGACAAATGGTTGCGTCTCTCTGCGCGCCTTCGGCGTCGTCAAACTGAATCGTGACCGGGATATCGAATCCGGACGAAAGGTTCTCTGGATCGCTCGCGGGATCACGCGGCGGAAGCGTCAAACCGTCGGGGATGGGCGCCCCTTCCTTTGGCTTTGGATTGGCCTCATGGGCCTTCGCTCGGACAGCCGGATGCCGTACTAGCGGCGCGGCCGGCCCGGGCCGCCCGGATTCTCCAGATAATCGTGCAAGCTGCACCCTTTGCAGCTCGACCACCTGCTGAATCTCCTGATCCCGTCGCCAATTCTTGGCCATCTCCCGAGATTGCTCAAGCGCGCATGCTATCGAAGCAAGCAGCGATGGCGGATCGAACGGTTTCAGAATATAGTTCAGGGCGCCCAACTGCATGCCTTGCACCGCTAAAGCGGTATCGTTGCAGCCCGTCACCAAGACGGCTCCAACCGGCGCGGTAGTTTTGTCCGCCTTCTCTTTGAGAGCTGCGAGCAGCTGGAGTCCGTCCATTTCTGGCATTCGGAGGTCCGATACGACCAAGTCGAAAGCCCTCTCTCCAAGAGCCGCCAGCGCCTCGCGGCCGTTGTTGGCAGTGAGTGTCTCATAGCCGGCCTCCTCGAAAAGCTCTTGGACGAAATCGCGGATTGCTCGCTCATCCTCGACGAGAAGTAATCTTGGACGAACCATAACTCTATGCCAGCGACTCCTCGGCGGCCTTTAGGACCTGCTCGCGCTGGAAAGGCTTTGGCAACACTCGGTCCGCCCCAAGCTGACCCGCCATTTTAAGATAGCTGCCCGCAAACGCTCCCGATATGGCGAGGATTTTCACTTCGGGAAATCTTCGGCGTAATGTTTGGATAGTCTCTAGACCCTCTTGTTCCGGCATCACGAGATCCGTGACCACCAGCTTGATGTCGTGGCCGGACATCTTAGCCAGAGCCTCGCGGCCGTTTATTGCCTCGATCACGGTATATCCGCCCTCTTCAAAAATTGTGCGGAGTAGTTGCCGAATGTTCGCTTCATCGTCGATGACAAGCACGGTTGGACGAATGGTGCGTTCAAGCGTCGCGTGGACCTGCTGCAGCAGGGATGCCGGCGTATAGGGCTTTTGTAAAAAGGGCGTATTCTCGGGCAGACTGCCACGCCCGAGTACGGCGCGGTCGGTGTAACCGGAAGTCAACACGACGGGCAGGTTCGGCCATTTGATTCGAAGCCGATCGGCGAGTTGTGGTCCGCTCATTTTCGGCATAACGACATCGGTCACCAACAAGGCGGGAGCTTCGGCGAAAGTCGCTGCGATTTCGAGCGCCTCCAGCCCGTTCCTTGACTCCAGCACTTGATAACCGGCATCTTGCAGAATCTCGCATGCTAAGGCACGCACGCGGTCCTCGTCCTCGACGAGCAGAATCCTCTCCCCTTTCGCGGCGGGGAACGCCTTTGGGGTTGATTCTTCCGGCTGCGACACAGGACTATCACAACGTGGCAGATAGAGCCGAAACGTAGTACCGACTCCCGGTTCTGAGTAAACAGTAACGGTCCCGCCGCTCTGTTGGACGACGCCCAAAACCATGGAAAGGCCCAGGCCCGTGCCTTTGCCCACCTCCTTGGTTGTGAAGAATGGCTCAAAGATCTTGGCTTTAGTTGATTCGTCCATCCCACAGCCGGTATCGCTGACCGCCAGGAGGATGTACTTCCCTCGGGGAATGCCCTGGAGCAAAGCGGATTGCTCGGTTATCTCGGCGTTGTCAGTTTCGATCACCAACTTTCCCCCGTCGGGCATGGCGTCGCGCGCGTTGACGGCGAGATTGACCAGAACCTGTTCCAACTGGGTCGGATCTGCCTGAATTTGGCCTAACGCGGCATCCAGATGCAAAGTGACCTGAATATCCTCGCCCAGGAGCCTTCGCAGCATTTGGCTGATATTTGAGACGACGCTGTTTAGCTGCAGGGTCTGCGGCTGAAGGATCTGTTTACGGCTAAAAGCCAGTAACTGGCCCGTCAGATCAGCCGCGCGCCGGCCGGCGGCTTGAATTTCGGACACCCGGCTGTGCATTGGATTGTTGAGGTCTAACTTCCGCAGAATAGTATCGCTATATCCGAGAATGACCGTCAGCAGGTTATTGAAATCGTGCGCAATCCCCCCAGCGAGCCGGCCGACGGCCTCCATTTTTTGCGATTGCTGTAACTGTGATTCGAGGCGCTTTTGTTCCGTGATATCGGTTATGAGCGAAAGCCGCGCGGGGCGGCCGCCGAATTGAACGGTGCGTCCCCTCGACTCGACAGTCAGTTTGCTTCCGTCTTTACAGCTAACCTGATTGACCCTCCGGTAAGGATCTAGTGTTTTTGCGTCCTTTAATTGTTCTTCGAACTCCGCAAGCCCTTCCGGAGCCTGCAGATCCCTTAGGGTCCTACTTCCCAACTCTTCGCGCGTATAGCCGAACAGTTCTTCCACAGCCGGGTTCTGTGCCAAGAAGGCGAGGGTTTCGGTATCGTAAACTACCATCGGCACCGGGCTGTCTTCGAAAAGCATCCGGTGCCGCCGTTCGCTTTCCCGCAACTGTTCTTCGGCTTGCTGCCGGTCCGATATTTCCCTTTGAAGCGAGGCTGCCAAGCTGGCCAGCTCGCCCGTTCGTTCCTTTACTCGCTCTTCAAGCCCTTGTTGCATCTCGATCAGCCTTGCTTCCGCTATTTCGCGGCGGCGCAGGTGGCGGGCAACTAACAAGGAACAAAGAAAGACTGAAATCGCGCCCAAGATGCTGCCGATCGCAACGGCCGCCCGAGCCACTGCCGAACTCTGCCGTGAAGCCTGGGAACGCTGGCGCAGCAGCCGTCCCTCTGGGCCCCCAATTTGCACGTACAAGCTGCGAATCTGCTTCATGAGATCCTCGTCGCCAATTGACGTTAGCTTGTATGATTGGCCCGGCGGCGAACGAACCTCTCGCCGAATGGCCGCCTCTTCTTCTACTAACATTTGCCGCATTAACGGTTCGAGGCGATCCAGTCGCTTTTGCTGGGGTGGATTGTCAGCCGTCAGTGCGCGAAGTTTGGCTAGGTGAACGAAGGTTTGCTGTTTCGCCGCCTGGAATCGTTCCCGCAGCGTCTGCTCTCCCGTTAATATGAAGCCCCGCTCGTTGCTTTCTGCAGAGCCCAACGCCCCGGCGGCGCCTATTAATTCGCCTAAGACTTCTTCAGTATGAGAGGCCCAAGCCCCATGTTCGATCGAACGTTGAAGACGGTATTGCGCGATAAAACCTATGGTGATTAAGAAAACCAGTACCAGGGCGAAGCCAAGGTGCACTTTCGTGCGGATACTTACGGTCGGTAGTCTACGTGCCGTCACATAAAGACAGATCGACAATGCTACTGAATCTCTGAGGGCAATCTCGAGGTGTGGTAAGGGTCCGTTAATCAGGCAGGCCGCCAATCATACGATGATGTGGTAAATTTTTCGGGCGCCACGGAGCTTTTTTCGAAAGGGCACCCTTGCTGGCTCGAATTCGGTCGTTTTGGACGAATTCGCTAAGCGAGTGTAGGAGCGATTGTGTTGCAGGACAATTGGTCAATCAGAGTTTTCAGTCATCCTAAGACAGATCCTAGTTCTACGTCACTACCAAATGCTCTCGCTCGTGGCTCGGGCTTTGGCCAAACAGACGCACTCGCCGACCTACTTCGACAGCGCGCCGTTGACGATCTTCACCACATGAAAGGCACTGCTACTATGACCAATGGGAGTTCACGTGCAAGATTCAGCGGGTGAGGGGCAGCAAGCTGCACCGCAGTGGCTTTCTGGGACCAGCGAGGCAGTTGGCGAGAGCCATGCCGTCAAGGCGTATGTCGAGCTGATTAAGCCGCGGATCGCTCTACTAATCGTCATCTCGACCGCCGTCGGATACTGCTACGGCACTGTTGCGGGCTCCAACCTGGTAACGCTGGTGCATGCTCTGCTGGGGACTGCCTTGATGGCGGGCGGCTCGGCGACCTTGAATCAGTGGTATGAGCGCGATTTGGACGCGCGTATGAATCGCACGCGCAAACGGCCTATTCCGGCGGGGACGATTCTCCCGCAACATGCACTGCTATTCGGCATTGCGTTGTCGGTGATCGGGGTTTTAGAGCTTTGGTTCTTTACTAATTCGTTAGCCGCGCTTCTCGGGCTGACGACTTCGGTAGGCTACCTGTTTGCGTACACGCCGTTGAAGCGCATTGGTCCAATTTGCACGACGATTGGAGCGCTGCCCGGAGCGATGCCGCCACTGATTGGGTTTGCCGCTGCCCGAGGGCATCTGACGATAGAAGCTTGGGTCCTATTCGGCATCCTTTTCCTATGGCAATTTCCGCATTTCCACGCGATCGCCTGGATCTATCGCGAGGACTATAAGAAGGCCGGGATCAAGATGTTGGCGGCTGTTCGGCCGCACGGACGTGGCTTGGCGATTGAGATCGTCTTTGCTCTTTTACTGTTAGCTCCGGTCACTATGGCTCCAACGTTTCTGCACATGGCGGGCAAAGTTTACTTCTTTGCCGCATTTGTATTGGATCTTGCGTTTCTGTGGTTCGGCGTGCGAATGTCCAGAGAGCGGACCGTTGGACGAGCCCGCGCCCTTCTACTGGCGTCGGTGATCTATGTGCCGATCCTGTTCGCGTTCCTGGTGTTCGATAACCCGCGATTTTATTTATAGCGTCACGCGTTAACGCTGCGGGTTCTTGGCCACGCTGATCATGTTGGCGAATAGGCGATAAGCGCCGGGAACGCCTTCGGGTAATTCGCGATAGAAGGCGTAGGCGTTGTACATATAGATTCCCCTGCCGTACTTAGCGTAGACGAAGCCACCCTTTTGCGGCGCCTGGCCTTCATCGTGCGTTTCGAGGAGAGCCTGATATTGCGGAGCCCACGACTGCAGCCACTTAGAGCCGCGCTCTTCGACCCAACCACCGAAATCGGCCTCCGTAATCTTGTTCGGCCAATTGAAGACCGGGTTAGAGGGTTCGAGGATATCGACCTTGGATGCCTCGTCCGTCACTTCCTCGGGATTTCTACCCATGACATATGGATAGGGGCCGTAGTTGTGATCGAACTCTGGAGTGTTGTACTGGACGATGACGACGCCGCCATTATGAACATAGTCGAGAATGCGGCTATTGTAAGTGATCAAGTCCGGGCGAGCGGCGTACGCGCGAACTCCAAGAATAATCACGTCGAACTTACTTAGATCGCCGGTCGCGACGTCTGAAGATCCCAGGGAAGTAACTTGAATACCGAGATGTTCCAGAGAGGAAGGGACATCGTCGCCGCTGCCCATGAC
>JBARMQ010000333.1:0-2415 GCA_049802535.1 Bryobacteraceae bacterium
AATTGCACAACGCCCTTGTGCGGCCCGAGCCAGCGCAATGCGGCGTGATCCGCGATCTTCCGGGATATATTCCCGAAATCTGCCATGACCGCTTCGATGGACATCCCCTCAAGCGGCTTCGCCAACATCTCGATTGCTCTGCAAACGAGTGTGTTGCCGTCGCCCAGCGTCAGGACGAAACCTGATCCCCGGACCCCGTCCTGCGTCGACAACAGCGTCATCGCCAGGCAGTATTCCGAGGTTGCGTGAATCGAGTCTGTACCCGCGCCTGGAGGCAGCGCAAACCGGGCATCATACGTAGAGATAGAGTGAATTTTGTATTCGGGCATATCCCATTCCAGTTAGCGTCTGTAACCAAGCTCGGCGCCGCCGTTTACCGCGAAATGCATCCTGCGATAAACCGGCCTTTCGCTGAAAGTAAAAATACGGCCGCATCTGCGATGACGTCCCATGAGGGCAATCGCCGGGAGATTGAATCTCTGCTCCGTTGGCAACATCCGCGTGATACGCGGTATTCCGATTGCTTGATTCTTTCGCAGCGCCTCCACCCTCTTCGCAATTGCGATTCAGGATCGCTATCGTAGCTCCTTCGCGCGCATAGGCGACCGCACATTCGCGGCCTATTCCGCTGGCTCCGCCAGTCAGCAGAATTACCTTGCCCTCAAGATCGTTTCCCATGCGCGACCCAGTTGTCATATGCGGTTTTGGCAAACCGGACCATTGCTTTTTTCACGTATTGCTCGGCCATCTCTCCGTCGCCCTCGAGCAGCAGATCTACGATCCTCTGATGCGAATCGAGGTCTTTATCCCATACCGATGTGCCCCGTCGCCCGGAAATCATGCGCAAGCGCACGAAAGCGAAAAACGGCGTCAGCATACGTTGCGCGTATTCGAAAAGGTGTTTGTTCCCGGAGAGGTTACAGAGCTCCAGATGAAACTTCAGATCCCAGTCGAGCATGTTCGCCGCACTCTTTGCCTTGGCAGCCCGCCGCATTCCATCCACAATGGACTGCAGATGGGAAAAGTCGGGCTGCGCCTGAGCTGCAAGATTTGCTGCGAGCCCCTCGACCGCGCTGCGCATTTGATAGAGCTGTACGACATCTTGCTCGGCCAGATGTATGACCCGGGCGCTTCGGCCCCCTTCCTTGCTGACGAACCCGTCACGCTCCAGAAGGTTGATAGCCTCGCGGATCGTTCCTTGCGCCACGCCAAAGTGTTCTGCCCACTTGCCCTCAATAATGCGCGTGCCTGGGGAGAGAGTGCCGTTCATGATCTCTGCCAAGAGCTTTTCCGCCAGCGTCTTCTTGACGAGGCCGTTGGTCGCGAGCGAGGAAGGGGTCGGCATGAATATAAGTGCTTAAACGGACGCAGCGTCATCCTAAGCGCTGCTCGCTTTGGCTGTCAATAACATTTGGAGCACTTGAACTTCTTGCCATTGATCCGCCCGTTGATAGCATCTCTTCGCCTACAACAGATCAGCAGCCCTTCCCAGAGGCCGCGGAGCGGCGAGATTCTCAGCTGTCCGCGTCGCATTCCCTATGCCCTTGATGGACAATTCCAAATCCGAGCCAAGAGGCTCAACAGCGAGCGCGCATGGTTGCTCAATTGTCTTCGAGATAAGTTTAAGCACTTATAATAGAAATCTCTAATTGGAAGTCAAACCTGCTCACCTTGTATATTGTTGAAAATAAATGCATGCAAAAAATATCTTGACAAAGGCAAATATTTTTATCTAGTGTGCTCTTCGTTTAAGTGCTTCAATTTGTTTCGAAAACGAATACCCGTGCACCTGCTTCAAAACATCGACAACCATCCGCAGGCTCACGGCCAGGCACTCAGTGGAAGCAAACACGAAAGTGAATGGCTTCCCTAAATTTCAATCTCGATTCATTTGTGAGGTCGGTGGCATGCCGAAGAGACTGTTTGTTTTCCTGCTCCAGGTCGGAATCGTTGTATCGGCACTTGCCGGTGGGGCCCTCGCTCAAACGACCTCCGGACTTATCACGGGCACCGTCACCGATTCATCCGGTGCGGTGATACCCGGCGCCCGGGTGGAACTGACCAATCAGGCCACCGGGGTGCAGCGGCAAGCAACCACCGACGGTAGCGGCTACTACTCTGTACCCGAGCTGCAGCCGGGCGTCTACGATGTCGCGGTCAGCAAACAGGGCTTCGCAATCGAGAAAATGACGAACGTCCATCTTGAGGTCAACCAAAGCGAGGCACTCAACTTCAAGATGTCCGTCTCGGCATCTACGCAGACCGTCTCGGTCAATGCCGACGTGACGCAAATCAATACCACTTCTGCGACACAGGCTGAGGTCGTCGGCAACACGGCGATCGTAGAGCTGCCGCTGAATGGACGCCAATTCAACCAGCTCACGCTCCTCACTCCCGGAGCCGTCCCATTGATTC
>JBARMQ010000334.1:0-8933 GCA_049802535.1 Bryobacteraceae bacterium
ATGTTACGGCGATCCGCTCGAGCATCCTCAGGCCGAGACGTATTGGGGCAATGTCAACCCGGTAGGCATGCGATCTTGCTACGACGAGAGCAAGCGCTTCGCAGAGGCGCTCACGATGGCATTTCATCGAAAGTATGGCTGCCAGACGACCATTGCAAGAATTTTCAATACCTATGGTCCGCGCATGGCGCTTAATGACGGGCGGGTCGTGCCGGCGTTTATCGATCAATCCATGCGGGGCCTTAATCTGACTGTATTTGGCAATGGCTCTCAGACGCGCAGCTTCTGTTACGTTTCCGACTTAGTTGAAGGCTTGCTGTTGCTGGTCGAATCGAACGAAGCATACCCTGTGAACCTGGGCAACCCGACAGAGATGACGATCCTCGAGTTTGCCAATAAGATCCGCACCCGATTTGGCAACAAGAACGGTATTGATTTTAAACCGCTTCCGATGGACGATCCCAAAATTCGCAGACCCGACATCGGAAAAGCCAAGCGCATCTTAGGGTGGGAGCCCAAGATTGGTTTGGACGAGGGCCTGGAATATACGATCGATTATTTCAAGAACAAAACGCCCAACTCGTCGCATAGCGGCAGGCGCGGGGCAAAGGCCACTGGTGCCCGGTTGAGAGTCGACCAGGTCGAACAGTCCGCCTAGACACACATCCAGAAGCCCATTGAGGCCGCATCTTTGGCCGACAATATCAATAGCCAAACCACGTAACCTTCCGTGTCCGTAGAAACCGCCACAGTGTGCGCAAATAGTAGGCGGAGGATTCACGGGGGATGAATTACCGGCACCTGGGTCGTACTGGATTCGAAGTGTCGGAAGTAAGTTTGGGGGCTTGGCAGATTGGCGGAGCCTGGGGAACGGTCTCAGAAGAAGATGCATTGCGCGTCCTTCGCGCCGCCCTCGACAGCGGAATCAATTTCATTGATACGGCGGACGTGTACGGAGATGGCCGCAGCGAACATCTTATTGCGCAGGCGTTACGGGACCATAATGGCAAGGTCTATGTGGCGACTAAGGCCGGCAGACGTCTGGCCCCGCACGTTGCACATGGCTACAATCGTCCAAATCTGACGTCGTTCATCGAGCGCAGCCTCCACAACCTGGAACGGGATGCGCTAGACCTTGTTCAGCTGCACTGTCCGCCAACCGAAGTCTATTATTTGCCGGAGGTTTTCGGAATCTTAGACGACTTGAAACGGGACGGCAAAGTCCTGCACTATGGCGTGAGCGTGGAAAAAGTAGAAGAAGGTCTAATCGCGATCGAACACCCAAACGTCGAGACAGTCCAAATTATTTTCAATCCTTTTCGCCAGCGCGCACGAGAGCTCCTCTTTCCCTTGTGCAAAGAACGACAAGTCGGCGTGCTGGCCCGTCTGCCCTTATCGAGCGGCCTATTGGGAGGAAAAATTCGGCGTGACTCGCAGTTTGCGGCGGATGACCATCGCAGCTTCAACCGAAACGGTGAGCAGTTCGACAAGGGCGAGACATTCTCCGGAATTCCCTTGGACGCGGGACTTAGTGCAGTGGAGGAGATTCGCAAACTGGTGCCGGAGGGCTTTACGATGGCGAACTTCGCGCTACGCTGGATTCTCGACGAGCCTGCTGTGACATGTGTGATCCCGGGTGCGCGAAACGAAGAACAAGTAAGGCAGAACGCTGCCGCTTCCGAACGGCAACCCTTGACCAAAGCGCAACACGAGGCGATCGACTCGATTTACGGCCGCAGCATAAAGATGCTTGTACACCATCGATGGTAAGGAAAGAAGGCTATGGCGCGCGCTGAGATGATTCTAAGAACGCAATCAACACTCACGGAACTCCGCGGGAAGTTCAGCCTGACTCTTGGCGGTCCGCAAGAAGAGACCTTTTTGGAAAAGGCTAAACGGTTAGGACTTCTCAGAGATGTACTCTCCAAAACCATCATTCCTTGCCAGGTCGAATTGAAGGGCGAAGGACGAATCAATCCTTGCCTGATCGTGCCAAACTCCTATCCAGTAGAGATGTTTCCACCCCACAAACGACTCGCCGCCGGTGGCCAGGTGGAATCGCTCGCCAATAGCGAATATACGCTGCCAAGACTGATCGTCGAAGCGGCGTGGCGGCCAGTAGGCACATGGCACGGCGGACCGATGCCGATATTGGTCTCGATCCACGGAAATTACAAATTCCTGGTGAAGCCCAACTCGTTATTCTTCCGGTGCGGCTCGTATACTGCACGCGACCTCGATGCAGTGTCGCCAGCGCAGCCGGAAGAACTGGGCCTCAAGCGAGGGCGATATGAGTGGGGTGACGATCTATCGGCTGAGCTAACCGTCGTCGTCGCCGAGTTTTAGCTATCATTCCGCAATCGAACTCCTTCGACCGATAGGGCCCAAACTCGACAGTCATCATTTCGTAATAGTCCGTTCCGCGATGTAAGCCCGCTATAATTTAGCATTGGTGCACGGCACCCCGCCTCGTCCTGCTGGGCCACGGCTAAGCGCAACCGGGATACTTTGACCGGCTCCGTCTAGTGAACGTGCTTTTTTGCTCGCGCCAATCCTAGGGAGATGAATGTCAAACGAATTGCATGATCGTTTAAGCTTGCCGTATTCCGAATTGGAAGAACTGAATCTGGCAGCGAAGGAGCAGCGCAAAAATCGCGTCGCTCAGGACACGCTAAAGGAAGAACGGCTCAGATACCTGACTGACGAGAAGCGTATTAAGTCGGTCACCGTTTTATTCAGCGATCTGGAAGGCCGGCTGCACATGCTCGATTACGACAAGAAATTTCTTGTCAAGAGCTGGGACAACCTCACGTTTGACGGATCCTCCATCCGAGGCTTTACTGCCCAGCGTGAAAGCGACCTCCGGCTAGGCATGGATTGGAACGCCTTTTACTGGGTACCGGCGGATATGTTCGGTAGCGGCAAGGTCATGGTATTCGGCGAAGTCGTGGATAAGGATGGTTCGCCATACTCCGCTGATATGCGCGGCGTATTGAAGTCTTACGCAAACAGCCTTCACCGGCGCGATGGCTACACCTTAAACGCCGCGAATGAGATCGAGGGCTTTCTGTTTCAAGGTGTTGATGCCGAACGCCATTATTATCAAACCACCAAGTTCGAATACGCGAATACCGGCGGCTACTATCACTCCTTGCCGGGCGATTCGTTGCGGCTGTTTATAGACGCGGCGGCGGAAGTGCAACGAGCAATGGGATTCGAGAACGAGAAAGACCATCCGGAAGTAGCTCCTTCCCAGTTTGAGATCAATTACAGCTACGCTGACGTAGTGACGGCGGCGGATCAGATTCAGCTTTATAAGCTGCTGTGCCGCCAGGTTGCAACGAAGATGGGCCTAACTGCGTGCTTCTTGCCCAAACCAGTGGTGGGCGTAAACGGAAACGGCATGCATACGAACGTGTCCATCACAAAGGACGGAAAGAATATCTTTTGGGATCCTCAAGGTGAAGAGCGGATGAGCCCTTGCGCCTGGAAGTTTGTGGATCGTATTCTGACCCATGGCAATGATATCTGCCTGTTGCTGAACGCAAGCGTAAATGCTTATCGTCGTTTGGATCCGCATTTTGAGGCGCCCAACCAGATCAAGGCATCGGCAACCGATCGAGGTTCGATGGTGCGCATTCCAATTGGCAACGAACGGAGCGCCCGTGTCGAAGTGCGATCGGTCGCGCCCGACGCCAATCCGTACATGGTCCTCTATTCTGTGTTCAAGACGGGGATCGACGGCAACATCGATACGGTTGAGAATCTGCGCTCGGCGGCGCGCTATCTGCCAGATAACATCTACGACGCCCTTGCCAATTTCCGCGAGTCGGACTGGGCAACGCAGCTCTTGGGTGAGGATGTGAAGAAACGCTTCGCCGACTTGAAGGAAGCCGCTGCCGATCGCTGTCCTCGGGCGTTGGGAACGTTTGTCAAAGCGCCTGAAGTGCAGTATCATCACGAAGTTTATAACCAGTTCCTCTGGAACATGTTTTAAAGGAGTGCCCAATGCGGATGTCTGTGTTTTTTGTCATCTTGATCGTGATGACCACCGCACTTGGCTTTAGCCAAGCGCAAAATCGGGAAGATCGGTCAGGCGGCGACGGCAAGGCTGACGCCAAAGAAGAAAAGCCCGTCCCCATCCCGCCCGAGCACAACTCCGTAACTCATCACGAGATGACGCTTGACGGTAAAACGCTTCGTTACACGGCGACGGCGGGAACGCTACTGATCGACGGCGACGATGGCAAACCGTACGGCAGCGTCTTCTATGTGGCCTACAGCGAGGACGGTTTGACAGATGGCCGCAAACGTCCAGTGACGTTCCTGTATAACGGCGGCCCCGGCTCAGCCAGCCTTTGGCTTCATATGGGCTCGGTTGGTCCGATCCGCGTAGTAACGTCAAGCCCGGAGGCGACTGGGGCGGGACCGTATCAAATGGTCCCGAATCAATACACGTTGCTTGACAAGAGCGATCTCGTCTTTGTGGATGCCGTAGGAACCGGCTTCTCCCGGCCAGTCGGGAAAGGGACGCAGAAGGATTTCTCCGGCACCGATCAGGATGTGCGATCGTTTGACCGCTTCATCACGCGTTACGTGACGGTAAACGATCGTTGGAATTCGCCCAAGTATCTGTTTGGCGAATCATACGGCACCACGCGCTCGGCCGCGTTGGTCGATGCGCTTGAGAACGATGGCATTTCTTGCAATGGCGTTGTTCTGATGTCGACCATCCTCAATTATTTCGGACGCAGTCCCGGACTGGATCAAGTCTATATAGGATATTTACCATCGTTTGCCGCGATTGCGTGGCACTACAATAAAATCCCGAATAAGCCCGAAGACCTCAAAGCCTTCCTCAACGAAGTGCGCGCCTTTGCACGCGGACCGTATTCGGATGCATTGGCTCAGGGAGACAATTTGCCCCAGGCACAGGTCGACGCGATTGCTACGAAACTCAGCAGCTATATCGGCTTAAGCCCGCAGTACATCAAGGATGCGAATCTGCGAATTAGCGCACCGCGCTTCCGCAAGGAACTGTTGCGCGACGATCGCGAAATCCTCGGCCGTTACGATGCGCGATTCGAAGGAACGGACGTCGATGCCGCTGGCGACGTACCCGGTTATGATCCATCAGGAACCGGCATTACCGGCGCTTTCGTATCGGCCTTCCACGATTATCTTGGCCGCGAATTGAAGTACACGACACAGGAGACTTACTTCCCACACGGCCCCCATGTGAACGAAACCTGGGACCAGAGCCACCGTGCTCCGGGAGGAGAAGGCCAAGGAAACCGCCCGCTTCGTGAAGCCTATGTGGCGGGAGATCTAGCCGATGCGATGCGAAAAAACCCAGGCCTGCGCGTGTTCTCCGTGAACGGATACTTTGACCTGGCCACACCATTTTTCATGACCGAGTTCGACTTATCGCACATGGAACTGGAACCGAAGCTTCGCGATCATGTGCAGTTCGCCTATTACCCATCCGGCCACATGATTTATCTAAATGTAGACGCGCTAAAGCAGTTGAAAACTGATTTAGCGGCCTTCTACACCAAATCGTCTCCCGGCGCCTCGGAGTAACCTCTGAAGCGGGCACCGACCGGCTTATTTACTTAGCTAGTGATCCTAGCTAAGATAGATCTATGATCGAGGCCAACATGCTCGAAGCGAAGACTAAGCTCTCGCAACTAGTCGAAGCCGCCGAACGGGGAGAGCAGGTGTATCTCAAAAGGAATGGGGTGCTGGTAGCTCAGATCGTGCCCGTACTCAAAGGCCAGTTCCCTTTCGGGTTCTTAAAAGATCAAGTCGGAAACATTTCCGATTCTATTCTGTTCACCGATTCGGAAGAGGATCTCGACGACTTCACCCGATTATGATCGCTGGGCATTCTCTTTTGCTGGACACCCATATAGTCATCTGGATGGCCACAGCGCCGGAACGGTTACCAATCTCGCTTTTGAAGGCCATTCAAACCATGGAAATTCGATACGTCAGTCACGTCACTGCTTGGGAAATTCAGATCAAGCACGAAAAGCACGGTCCCCGATTCGACTTTTCCCTGGATCACTTAGAGCAGACGATGAAGGCTTTCTCATGCACGGAGTTACCCATTAACTATCGAGACATTCGCGGGCTCAATCAAATGCGTTTCTTTCACACAGACCCATTCGATCGGCTGCTCATGTCACAGGCGAGCCTTCGCTCGGTCTATTTGGCCACGCTTGATCAAAATATTATTCACACCTTTGAGGAGGAGAAAGCCTTCGACATCTTTACTGACTCCGCGCACGAAGGTCCGACTCGCTAAGCCATCGCGCGTGTGCGCCGCTGCGCTAGCCTGACAAACAAAATAGTCGCGGCCGCAAGAATCACCACCGCACCCAACATCACCTGCCAATGCTGTGCGATGAACCTGAAAGCGCCCGAGCCGTACCTCACGCCTAAGTAAGCCAGCGCAAAATAGCGAATGGTTCTTGCAATCGCGACCACCACCAGAAAAAAGGACCATCGCACTTCGAGTGCGCCCGCGCAGAACACGGGCACCTTCATCGGCATCGGTATAGGTGAGAGCGCCGGGATGAAAACCGTAGCCAGTCCATAGCTTTCAAACCAGCGGCGCAGACGGACTCCGTGTCCCTTCGAAGTATGTTTGCTGAGCAGTGCTTCGCCACCCTTCCGCGCAATACCAAAAAGAGCGGCACTTCCACCGATTGATCCCAGAATGGCGCAAATCGCGGCGGGATAGGCCTGCCCATGATTGATGCTCGACATTGTGATGAGAAGAAGATCGACGCCACCCACTAGGGGGACGCCGACGGAATCAAGAGCGGACAACAATAACAGGCCGAGGGGTCCCCACGAAATCAAGACCTGGATGATGTGTTTCAGGAGTTACTCCATGTCCTCTCGATGGATCGCCGATTTGGGACCTGTTAGTAACTCCAAGAGACCGGACTCGTCAAGAACGGCGACACCCAATTCACGGGCTTTGTCGAGTTTCGATCCGGCTTCCTCTCCGGCGACGACATAGCCGGTCTTACGGCTCACCGCAGAGGACACTTTTCCGCCCGCGGCCTCAATTTTCGCTTTCGCATCTTCCCGAGTAAGATTTAGCAGCGTACCCGTCAGTACAAACGTGATACCGGTCAGCTTGCCTTGCCGCTTCGTCTTTTTGGTCCCTGCGAACTGTAGGCCAGCCGCGCGGAGCGTTTCGATCAGCTCGCGGTTTCGTGGCTCATCAAAGAACTGGTGAATGGAGTGGGCGACCTTCGGGCCGACCTCTTCAGCAGTCTGCAATTCCCCGTCGGTCGCGGCGGCAAGAGCGTCGAGACTACCAAAATGGTCGGCGAGAATTTGGGCCGTACGCTCACCCACAAAAGGAATACCGAGGCCGTTTAGGACACGCTGAAGAGGCTGGGAACGGGAGTGGTCGATGTTGTGAATTACCTTAGTGGCGGATTTCTGGCCCATGCGTTCCAGTTCCATCAACTGTTCGGCCTTAAGGCTATAGAGCCCAGCGACGTTACTCACTAGCTCCTTCTGCAGTAACTGATCGACCAGCGCATCTCCCATTCCTTCGATATCCATTGAGCCACGGGATGCGAAGTGCAGTAATGATTCGCGGAGGCGCGCCGGACAATTAGTATTCACGCACCGGCGGGCCGATTCACCTTCCTCGCGCACGATGTGCCCTCCGCACACCGGACAGGCATTTGGCATGCGGAACGGGCGGCGATCTGCGCCATTCTGAACAACGCGAACCACCTTGGGAATCACGTCCCCGCTGCGCTCCACCAAAACTGTGTCGCCGATTTCTACGCCCAGCCGGACAATCTCGTCTTCATTGTGCAGCGTCGCGCGCGAAACGGTCACGCCTGAGATGACAACTGGCTTCAAATGAGCCACCGGCGTCAAAGCACCCGTGCGGCCGACCTGAACGTCCACCTTTTCAAGAATCGTCGTAGCTTGGCGCGCAGGAAATTTAAACGCGATGGCCCAGCGCGGCGCCTTCGCCGTCCAACCGAGTTGTGCCTGCTGGGCAAGTGAATCTACTTTGATGACGACCCCATCGATCTCATAGGGCAAATCGTCTCGCTTCGACTCCCACGACCGGATGAAAGTCAGCAATTCCTCAAGGCCGCCACATTTGGCTCGATTCGGATTGACTTTAAAGCCGGCGGCCTCGAGAGTGTTTAGCGAATCCCAATGGCTCTCAAAAAACGGCCTCCCGTCTCGGAGCAGAAAGTAGGCGAAATAGTCGAGTTGACGGGCAGCCGTGATGGCCGGATCGAGCGCGCGTAAGGCGCCTGCGGCAGCATTGCGTGGATTGGCGAAAGGGGCAAGACCTGCCTCTTCGTTCTTCTTGTTAAGCCGCTCAAAGGACCGGCGCGGCATCACCACTTCGCCCCGTGCTTCAAATGGTTCATTGCCCATAGCATTCGGCCGCACACGCAAAGGCAAAGAACGAATCGTCTTAGCGTTAGGCGTGACGTCTTCGCCGACGCTTCCGTTCCCGCGTGTAAGCGCCCTCTCCAGACGCCCAGCCTCGTAGCGGACCGCCATAGAAAGGCCGTCCAGCTTTAGTTCTGCAACGTACGCAAACGATGCCGATCCCAACAGCGTCTGAACTCGGGTGTTGAATTCGCGCAGTTCACCCTCATTCAGCGCGTTGTCAAGGCTCAACATCGGCGAGCTGTGCGGCGCTTTGGCAATGTCTTCACGTGGCTGGCCGCCGACACGCTGCGTGATGGAGTCCGGGGTGCGCAGCTCTGGATGCTCTGATTCAAGTGCCTGTAGCTGGCGGAATAACGCGTCATATTCAGCGTCAGTGATCTCCGGTTGGTCGAGTACGTAATACTGGTACTCGTGGTGTTCCAGTTGCCGCTGCAGCGTTTCGGCACGTTGTTGAGGCGTCTGCTCCATTGATAACC
>JBARMQ010000335.1:0-1586 GCA_049802535.1 Bryobacteraceae bacterium
TCCCCCTACTGACCGGAACCTTCCATGGCGTTGGGCACGATCGGTGCTAGTACCTCGGCTCGGTGATTTTGACCGGTTGGAAGTCAAAATTTTGACTTAAGACGAATCATCGCAGGATGGGCAGAGATTCTGGTTGAAGAAGGAGCGCGATGCTGCGAGCGGCACCCGGGGTACGACGAATGAATCCGAGACGTTCCAGGGTGAGGATCATTTGATGCACGGAGGGAGCGGTAACTTGGAAATATTCCTGGAAATCGCGCTCTGCCGGCGGCCTGCGATTGAGCTGAGTATAGGCGTAAAGGAAAGCCAGGTACTGACCTTGGAGGGCAGTAAAGACAGGCGTTTGCGACGGGCGATCCTCAGGCATGCAAATTGCTTCACTGCAACTCTTTCGGCAAAGGAACCGAGTAGTGAATGTAAGGTATCGGGTGGAATTGAGCGAGTCGGAGCGGTTGGAGTTGCAGGGGATGCTGAGCGGTGGGGAGCAAGCAGTGCGGCGCCTGAAACGGGCGCAGATTTTGCTGGCCTCCGACTCAGGCCAAGGGGAGGAGAGGATAGCCAAGGCCTTGGGGGTTGGGGTATCGACGGTCTATCGGACGCGGCGGCGTTTTGTGGAAGGCAACCTGGAAGGCGCCTTGAGCGAGGAGCCTCGGCCCGGGAACGGGCGCAAGCTATCAAAGAACGAGGAAGTGCTGCTGGTGGCGACGGCGTGTTCGAAGGCACCGGCGGGGTGCGCGCGCTGGACGCTGAAATTGCTGGCCGGACGCATGATTGAGCTGACGGAGCACGCGGCCCTGTCACGCGAGACGGTCCGGCGACGGCTGCATGAGAATGCCTTGAAACCCTGGCAACGCAAGATGTGGTGTATCGCGAAGGTGGACGCGGAGTACGTGGCGCGAATGGAGGATGTACTGGATTTATATGCCAAAGAGCCAAAGCCGAACTATCCGGTGGTGAGCTTTGATGAGAGCCCAGTGCAACTGATCGGCGAGGTTCGCCAACCGATCCGAGCGGTGCCGGGGCAAGCCGAGCGCTACGATAGCGAATACCGCCGAAATGGCACGGCGAATCTGTTTGTGATGGTCGATGCCCATCGGCCGTGGCGACATGTGAAGGTCACGGATCAGCGCACGGGACAAGACTTTGCCGCCTGCATGCGCGATCTGGCCGATAAGCACTATCCACGGGCGCAGAAGATCCGTGTCGTGCTGGATAATCTGTCCACGCACTCGGCCGCCTCGCTGTACAACAGCTTCGCGCCGCCAGAGGCGCGGCGGATCATGAGCAAGATCGAGTTCCACTACACCCCGAAGCATGCCAGCTGGTTGAACATGGTGGAAATCGAGATCGGGGTGCTGCGCACGATGTGTCTGGATCGGCGCATCGAGCAGCGCGCGGAGTTGGAATCAGAGATCGCAACCTGGGAGCGTCTTCGCAATGCGAGCCGGGAGAAAATCCAATGGATGTTCGACTGCGAAAGGGCACGCAAGAAAATGCGGCACGCCTATCCGCAGATCAGCTCAGAAACCAAAGCCGACTCGGTCGCCGCTTGAACCGGTCATAATCACGTTGCCGAGGTACTAGGC
>JBARMQ010000336.1:0-3370 GCA_049802535.1 Bryobacteraceae bacterium
GCGGTAGACAGCCTGCTCTTCGGGGGATAGTTCAGCTATGCGGCTCGGTGGCAGGAATCGCAAAAGGATTGCCTTTCCTTACGACCGTAGCACATGGTCCCCTCCCCCCGCAAAACCGCTCAGCGACAACCGTGGCGGGGGGTTCGTACCAATGACTGCGGGCGTGGAAGGCCGCAGCTCAGGCGCTTCTGCGGCGGCCCAAGGCCAGGTCGCGCACCTGGTTCAGGAACATGGAGCGCTGCAGCGAATCCATCTGCGAGATATACGGAGCGAGTTCTGCGAGAAACGGATCGCCGAGAATCGACGCAGTCTCTTCATGCCGGCGGCTACGCGCGTCACGAAGCAGATTGCAAATGTCGATCTCCAGTGCCGCTGCCAGCCGTGCGAGCGAAGACAGCGTTGGCATCGCTTTACCATTCTCGATTTTGGAAATATAGGTACGTGGCACTTGCATGCGGCCGGCAAGTTGACGTTGACTCAAATTGCGGCCTTTGCGAAGATCACGCACCGCACGCGCCACCTGAAGGCCGTTATCTTCAGCCACGGCTTCTTCCGGCTCTCCGGCGAATTGCGGAACGAGCCGTTCCGGTTCTTCGACTTCGAGCGGTTTGTGGCAGCGCCTACATAGAGAGTTCGCTGTGCGAAACTGAACCAGAGTGCAGCGTTCGCACCGTAGAACCTCACGCGCCTCGACGGTTGCTAGGGTAGTTGCCATAATTTTTTTTACGGAGCGCCAGAGCAAGGCGGTCCCAGTAAGAAGCGCCGTTTTTAGATCACTTGCACGTTGTCGTGCCAAGTATTCGTTTAGCGACGGTCCCTACCTGATTCATGATTACAGTGATGCAGGGTATTCTCAATGTCAAGTTAAAAAGTAGGGCCAAAGCGGAAAACGTGGTACGAATTTCGGAAGAAAGCCTAAGAAACACGGAGCACGACGGTCTGTCTGTGCCAAAAAATACGAAATGACCGGAACAAAATACACGCGAACCGAAGCCTGGACTCTTCTCAACCAGTACACACAATCACCTGGTTTGATCAAACACGCACTCGCTGTTGAGGCCTGCATGAGTGCTCATGGCGAACAACAGGCGGCCGCGCACGCATTGAGTGGAGATGCCGCCGAAAGCATGCGCGAAACCTATCGCATCACTGGTTTGCTGCACGATTTTGACTACGAAAAATATCCCAGCGCGGAGGAACATCCCTTTGTGGGAAACAAAATTCTCGCCGAGCAAGGATGGCCGGAGGAGATTCGCGAAGCCATCATGGGTCATGCACAGTACTCCGGTGTAGCGCGAAAAACGCATCTCGCTAAAGCTCTCTTTGCGTGCGACGAACTGGCAGGTTTTTTGACCGCGGTGTCGCTGGTAAAACCGACCAGATCGATCTGCGATGTCGATGTCGCCAGTGTCCGTAAGAAGATGAAAGATAAGGCATTTGCGCGCGGTGTCCACCGTGAGGACATCATCCAGGGGGCGCAGGAACTGGGGCTCGAACTCGACGTCCATATTGCGTTTTGTATCGCCGCGATGCGCAGTTCCGCCGGAGTGTTGGGACTCGATGGCGCGGCTGCTTCCTCATCCCAAACGCAATCGTGATTTTGTTCTCTCTTGGCGCGCGAGACCGCTTGATCGAGTGGCCGCAACGGAGCACGCGAACCCGCCGTAAATGTAACTGTAATAATTTCGTTATCGGCGACGCGTAACTTTCTTTCCGCCGCGGTGCTGAAGATTTTCTCGCACGGTTTGTTGCCCATAGGCGAAGCAGTGAAGCGCACGCATTCGTTTTCCGGGAAGAGAAATGTTCTTTCGGTGGGCGCAGCCGGAGCCTTTTAAAAGCGCGATCCTTCGAGTTTGCAGGCGCCTCACTCTTAGTTCTTTTTTACCTGCGTAGCCGCACCGCCGGCAACGATTCGCGTTAACACCTTCGTGTTATTGGCGGGTGTGATTCATTGCGCGCCGCGATACTGTTCCGAACGCAGAGGATCGGCGTTTTCCGGCGCCGTTGGATCGATGGCAAAGTCGAAGACCTCGCCGTCGGCGAAGCCGGGGCTGGCGGGCAAGGGAACAAGCGCATACTCGCCGGCCGCGAGCGCTTGTTTGAGAGACAGCCGATACCAGTCCGTAGTTCCCACGCGTTGCTGCTTGATGCTGATGATGTCCGGATACTGCCCGTCCCCATGCTTTGCCTGTTGCTTGAGCTGCGCCATCACATCTTTCGTCACCTCACGGCGCTCCCCCTCTATGTTTACGCGGACTATAACCAGGTCGGAGCGGCCATTGTCATTGCCGGAGACCCCGCGCAAAAAGAACTGAGGAGCGGGATCATGCACCCGGACCGCCGCCGCCTCGCCTTTGAATTCAATCGAGCGCCGCAGCTTCAGCGAGAACCCGGAGTCATCTGCTGTGGTGTCCGGTGGTTTCAACCGCACCAATTCGCGCACGCCCTTCCAGGTATCAAGCGCCCATACATGTCCGTAAGTCGGGAGCTGGAGGCCTTCCGCCACGCTGATGTCATCGGACGAAACGCTTTCCCGCGGTGTTACCTGGGCAGGGCAGAGGAGGGAGGCGCTGCAAACGAGGATCAGAGCCAGGGATCGAGTGCGATGAGATTGCATGTTTCGTGTTTTCTCGGGCGATGACCGCGAACCCATCCTAGTGCGCAATCGCGGAGAACCCAAGCAAAACCGCCTGGAGCCCGAACGGGCGGGGCAGGGGGCAACACACCGCCGCTGCGTGGAAAGACGCAAGAAGAGCAAGGCGTATGCGGGGGATGTGGCGGGGGAGAACTTAAAAGGTATAAAGCACGTAGCCGGCAAGCAGTGCGAAGACCGTCATCACCAGGATGGCTTCCAGCTTTTCGTAGTTCGAGCCCGCACCACTAAAGTGGTAGCGGGACGGCTTTTTAGGATCGAACTGGATGGCCAACCGCTCGCCGACCGTGTAAGGAGCAATGTGCGGCGTGCCGTGATGACAGAATTCACCGGAGTGTATCTGCCGATCGTCCGTTCGATAGGTGAACTTAATCTGATAGTGGCCCGTAATGCCCCCTAGATGGTCGTGGAGCCGCACCCATTCACAAGAATCTACAGTTCCATCCGTGGTGGGCCAGGTACGCGAAGGAGTTAACTTCCATAGAAAGTTCGACATGACGATCTCTTTCGATAGGAACATCTTTCGGCCATAGGGGTTGACCGGAAGATAATCTGGCTGCAGTATGTCACGTTCGGGGGATGTTGAAAAGAGCCAAATTATGCCATAGGACACCAAATTGACCGATTTCTGCACTGGTGATTTGCTGATTGTCCAAGCAGGGCAACGGCTGAGATGCTATGCTGGCGAGTTTCTTATGGCCGGCGCAAACCCAGACC
>JBARMQ010000337.1:0-22620 GCA_049802535.1 Bryobacteraceae bacterium
GAATAGGCGCTCACTGGCCAAGCAATGAAGAAGATCAGGAGGGGAGGCGCCAACCTGACACGCCGGCATACGATTGGCATTCCGCTACCAGTTTACGGGCCGGTCTTTATGTCTATTTTCCCGCTAATCCGATATAGACGTCGACCTTGCGGCTGGCATCATCGGCAGCGGGGTTTAGATAAATCTCATAATCCGTGCGGTAGGCTCTTCGCAACGCCGGTGAGGCTTTCTCAAGTGACCAAATGCGCTGCCACAAGCTCATCACCAACTGCACGGCTGGACCGCCCTGGCCCGTGAAGATTGCGTAGTTGCCGGAAACCGTCCGGAGCGCCACCATTCCCGGCGGTACATCCTTAGTGGAAGTCACTTTCGATCCCAGGGTGTAGGTGTAGGGGCCATCCTTATCGCTTTCGTAATCGCTGTAAACGGCTACGATATGATCATCTGCGCGGTGCTGAATTCGGTTCAGCAGAGCTTCATCCCGCAGCCGAGCCCACAGCGCCCCGATCGCACCATTGCCGGATGCCTCCGCTGCATTGGTAGTGCGTACCGACACGCCGACGACGTTGAAAGCATCAACGTGCAACTTCTCCATTACAAGATTCTGTGCGGTCCCAGGCAACCCGGAAAAGCAAACTGCACAAACTCCAAGAAGTAGCAGACGCATAAATCCTCGGACACCATTCTAAACAAGAAGAGCGCGGGAACGGCACTTTGGCCATCCCGCGCTCATTAATCATCTCGTTAATAACCAGGTCGAAGAGCGTCAGTTCGCGTTGACGTGAACTTCGATTGTTTTCGGTTTCGCCACTTCCTTCTTGGGGAGGGTAACCGTCAGGACGCCGTTTTTGTAGTCGGCTTTCACGTTTTCGGAATCTACCGTATCGGGCAATGTGAATACGCGCACAAACGACCCGTAGCCGCGCTCAATCCGGTGATAGCCCTTTCCATTCTTATCCTGCTCGAACTGCCGTTCACCCTTTAGGGTGAGGGTCCCGTTTTCTAGCTTAATCTCAACGTTCTTGGGATCAACCTCAGGAACGTCAGCCTTTAGAATCAATTCGTTAGCGGTCTCAAAGATGTCGACTGCGGGAGACCATGGCCGCGAGTTCGTGTCGCTCAACAAGCGAGACACAGAGTCTTGGAACAACCGGAGGCCAGCCGGGAACTCATCGAACTCGGTATTAAAAGGGTTGTATTTGATTAGTGGCATGTTTAGCAATCCTCCAATATGGATCTGACCTCAGTATAAAATATGCGCGTCTGCTTGTCAAGATATTTGGTGGGTAA
This sequence comes from Bryobacteraceae bacterium, assembly GCA_049802535.1. Classification (GTDB taxonomy): domain Bacteria; phylum Acidobacteriota; class Terriglobia; order Bryobacterales; family Bryobacteraceae; genus Bog-105. Next base: position 1,291 of record JBARMQ010000337.1, read on the forward strand.
CCGCTAAGTGTTACGCTCCTAAGACGGCAAAATTGCCGCCTAACGTCTGCCGCTGGCATAATGAACCTAAGGTTGGGCGATCATCATGAAATTGTCGGTAGTCATTCCGGCTCGCAATGAAGAGGGCTGCCTCTCGGAAACGCTGACCACGCTGTCAGACGCTCTCCGTAGCCAGCACATCCAACACGAAATACTGGTGGTAGACGACGGCAGCGACGATCACACCTTCGGCATTGCGTGCGCGTTAGTGTCTGCGCGGCCGGAGGTCCGGGTTCTTCAGAACCAGGGCCGTCATGGTTTCGGGATGGCCATTCGATGCGGGTTGGTTCAAGCGCAAGGCGACGCCGTGGCGATCATGATGGCCGATGGATCCGACTCGCCGGAAGACCTGATCACGTACTTCCGAAAGATGGAAGAAGGCGTCGAATGTGTCTTTGGATCACGATTCATCGCCGGCAGCCGCATCATCGATTACCCCAAACACAAGTTGTGGATCAACCGCTTGGCAAACCTGTTCGTGCGCTCTTTGTTCCGCTACCGGTATAACGACACGACCAATGCGTTCAAGATGTACCGGCGCCATGTTCTCGAAGCCATGCAGCCGTTGATCTCGCCGCACTTCAATCTGACCGTCGAGATGCCGCTAAAGGCCATTGTCCGCGGCTATACCTACGCCGTCGTCCCAATCTCCTGGCAAAACCGGAAGGCTGGTGAATCAAAGCTCAAGATTAAGGAAATGGGCAGCCGCTACTTATTTATCGTGTTGTACCTGTGGCTTGAAAAGACACTCTCGCGGGGTGACTATCACCGGAAGACGGTTGCCGTAGCGGACAACTCTGCCGCTGGTGAACCAATCGCGCATGCATAGGCGCATCCTGGTCACAGGGGGTGCCGGATTCGTCGGCACGAACCTTTGCCTGGCAATCAAGGAACGATTCCCCGGCATTGAGGTAACCGCTTTGGATAGCCTGCACCGGCGAGGCTCTGAGTTGAACCTGTCTAAGCTCAGCGCCGCTGGAGTGCGATTTGAGCAGGGCGACGTTCGCGTTCGCAGCGACCTTACGTCGACTTCGCTCAATCCCGACCTTATTATTGAGTGCTCGGCGGAACCGTCGGCCCAAGCAGGTTATGGCGGATCGCCGGAATTTCTGATGGAGACAAACCTCACCGGCGCGTACCACTGTCTGGAACTGGCGCGGCTGTCGAAGGCCGACATAATCTTCATCTCAACCAGCCGGGTCTATCCCTACGGCAAGTTGAACGAGCTTCCCTTTCAAGAAGAGGACACTCGTTATGCATTTTCCGGAGAGACCTTAGGACTCACCGCGAGCGGGATTTCGGAGTCATTCCCGCTCGAAGGCGCGCGCTCGCTGTACGGGACCACAAAACTAGCCGCCGAATTGCTGGTTGAAGAGTATGCCGATGCCTACGGCTTCCGATTCATTATCGACCGTTTCGGAGTGTTGACGGGCCCGGGCCAGATGGCCAAATCCGACCAGGGTGTCATCGCGCTTTGGGTGGCGGCGCACACGTATCAACGTAAACTTGGCTACATAGGTTTTGGTGGTACAGGAAAGCAAGTCCGCGATTTTCTGCATATCCAGGACTTTTGCCGCCTGCTGCTAGACCAAATCGAACATTTCGACACTTATAAGGGCCAGCGATTCAATGTGGGCGGCGGCATAGCAAACTCTCTGTCGCTTCTCGAAACAACGGCACTATGCCGGCAAATTACAGGCAAAGAAATTCCCATGGGTTCGATACCGGAAAACCGCCCGGCCGACGTACGGATTTACATCACAGACCATTCGCGAGTTTCGTCGGTTCGCGGATGGAAGCCCCAGTGCGATGCCCATTCTACGCTCTCAGATATTCATAAATGGCTGATCGACGGTGGCGAAGCCTTACGCAATACGATGTTCCCCGCTTAGGGCGACCGGGACTTTAACCATCCTGGCCTCTGATTCCGCTGGGCCAGTAAGCTTTCCTAACGGCCCGCTCCGAAACAAAACGTGCAGCATTTTCCCCTGCGCGTCATCCTCTTAGCTGTATGCCCAAGACCTCGGAAGCAATGGAAAGCCTGCTCAAGCCCGGTGACAAAGCGCCGGCAATCAGTCTGGATACTGACTCAGGAGAACACTTCACACTCTCATCGCTCGAAGGAAAGAACGTAGTCCTCTATTTCTATCCAAAGGCCGATACACCCGGTTGCACTGCGGAATCGTGCGAATTTCGCGATACCTCGAAGAAATTCAGCGCGGCAAACACCGTTATCGTCGGCGTCTCGCCGGATGCTTCGAAAGCGCAAGCGAAGTTTAAGAACAAATTCGACCTGCCATTCACGCTGCTCGCCGATGTTGACCACAAAGCTGCGGAAGCCTACGGGGTCTGGAGAGAGAAAAGTATGTATGGCAAGAAGTACATGGGCATTGAACGGACGACTTTTGTGATTGGTCCCGACGGTCACATCAAGAAGGTGTTCCCAAAGGTCAAAGTGGAAGGTCACGCCGAGGAAGTTCTTGCGGCCGTGAAGTGACCTCTCACGACAACCGCCGGTATCCCGTGCGGCCTGTTCTTGGTGTAGGCGCGTTGATCTTTGAGCAAGAACGGGTGTTGCTGGTGGAGCGCGGCCGACCGCCACTGATGGGCGAATGGTCTTTGCCTGGCGGTGGCGTAGAGGCAGCCGAACGGCTTGAGGATGCGGTTGTCCGTGAGGTTCTGGAAGAGACCGGCCTTAACGTTTCCGCCGATTCCTTGGCGTTGGTTTTCGAACGCATTATGCCCGATCCGGGAGGCCAATGCGAATATCACTACGTCCTCATTGACTTTTACTGTTCGGTTCAAGGCGGTGAGCTGCGGCCAGGCGATGATTCCCGATCGGTCGCCTGGTTCGCCGTAGATTCATTAGATAGCGTGGTGATGACTGCGGGCACGCGCGAGGTGATTCGCACGTGCTTCGAGAGGGCAGTCACGCAAAGCGCTATTATGCGTCCGTAGCCTCTGTTCCTATGTCCTTCAGCAGTATCCAAATCCTCCAATTCGATGAACTACTGGATCTGATTGCCTCGTATGCCGGGAGCGGCGCCGGCCGGGAACTGGTATTCGCATTGGAGCCTTCCAGCAACCGTTTCGAACTCCAAGCCAGCCTCGCAGAGGCGGGAGAAGCCATCGCGTATCTACGAGAAGTGAGTTCTCCGCAACAAATCGGCCGTGGTGCGGCGGTTCGGTTGAAATTCGATCAAATGCGGGACATCGATGCCTCAGTTCGGCTGATGCGCGTCGAAGGAGCGTCGCTCGATGGACCGGCAATTCTCGATCTGTTTCATACTCTCCATCTGGCCGGCGAATACCGAGGAATTTTGCTCGGAGTATCGGAACGATATCCGCGCTTAGCAAGACGCGGGGGCAAACTTGCGGACCTGCGCGAACTGGCGCGGCGGTATCACCGGACCTTTCTTCCCGATGGCTCGCTCGCGGACGAGGCGAGTGTCGCTCTCGGGCGGATACGGCGCGACATTGAGCGGCAACAGCGTCAGATCAACGAATCTCTCGAGAAGTTCATGCGCGCGCATCGCAACGATGGCATGCTGCAGGAAGACTTTGTCACCATCCGGGACGAACGCTATGTCGTGCCAATCGTGGCAGGCCAAAAAGGCCGGGTGGATGGTGTCATCCATGGTTCCAGCGGAACCGGCCGCACGCTGTTTGTAGAGCCGCTTGAAACGATCGGCCTGAACAATCAGCTCGTTCGTTTGCGCGAAGACGAAATCCGTGAGATTGAACGTATTCTGGCTGAGATTACCGGCGTGTTACGCCAGCATAGTGAGGAAATTTCGGAGACCGCTGGAGCGTTGGCCGAATTGGATTGTATTTTTGCCAAGGCTGGGTTTGCGGCAAGCTACAACGCTGTTGTTCCCCGTTTCAGCGCGGAGACTCGACGGCTAGTGCTGCGGGAAGCCCGCCATCCTTTGCTTGAGGGGATTCTGCGGAAGCATCGCAAGCCAATCGTGCCGCTCTCGTTCGAATTGGATGAGCAGCGCCGCTGCCTCTTGATCAGTGGCCCCAACACGGGCGGTAAGACTGTCACCATGAAGACCACTGGGCTGCTGGCACTGATGGCGCACGCCGCGATTCCTGTGACTTGCGCAGAGGCCGAGTTCCCACTGCTGGACGATGTCCTTGCCGATATCGGCGATGCGCAATCGATTGCGGAAAGCCTGTCAAGCTTTTCCGGCCATCTGCTTCACGTGAAATCGATGCTCGAAAGCGCAACGGCAAACAGCCTGGTTCTACTCGACGAGTTAGGCCGCGCAACCGATCCTGAAGAAGGCGGTGCTCTCGGAGTGGCGATTCTCGATGAATTTCGAAAGTCGGGCGCGTTCTGTCTGGCCTCCACGCATCTGCTTCCGCTGAAGCTGTACGGCGCTCAAACCGCGGGGGTTCTGAATGCCTCAATGGGTTTCGACGAAGCAACTCTGCAGCCGACCTACATTTTAAAGCTAGGCGTTCCCGGCAAGTCCGCGGGACTCGACATCGCCACGCGCCTCGAAATGCCTGCCGCCGTTCTCTCTCACGCCCGCGCGGTGCTGCCGCGCATGCAAGCGGATTTTCAACAACTGCTTTCGGAACTTCACAAACAACTGGAGGATAATAAGCAGCGCGCGACTGCTCTCGATCAGGCCAAGGCCGAAGTGGAGCAGGGGAAAGCCGAGCTCGAACAGGAGGCGTTGCGCCGCGAGAAGGAACGCCAGCGCGAATGGACAGAGCTTTCGGAAAAACTGGTGGCCAATTTCGAGGAGCGGGCTCGCGTCACGATGGATCGCCTGACCGAGACCGCAGGTCAGCGGAAAGCTGCCGAACAAGCGCATCGTTTGGTGGCAAAGACGCGCCGGGAATTTCAGGAAGAAGCCGCCGACTTGACTGCGCCTCCAAAAGCCGTGGCCCAAGCAGTCCCCCGCCTGGTTGTTGAAGAGGGCGTGAAAGTAAAACTGAGAGATGTGCGCGGTACGGGAACGGTACGCCGCATTTTAAAGAACGGCATGATCGAAGTCGAGGCGGGCTTCCTTAAGATGCAAGTTCCACGCGAGGACATCGTCGAGATAGTTGCTACTGGAAACGAGCATCACCTGCCAAAGAATGTCCGTCTCGAGGCCGGACCCACTTGGGACGTCTCGTATCGTGAGCTCAACATCATTGGCCAGCACGCTGAAGAAGCCGTCGAACAATTGGACAAGTTTCTCGATTCGGCTACTCTCGCATCAGTAGATCGAGTCCGGATCGTACACGGCCACGGAATGGGAGTTTTGAAGCGAGCCGTTGCCGAATTCTTAGGCACTAATGCGCACGTTGCCCGCTTCTACCCGGCGCCCCCGTCGGAAGGCGGTACAGGGGCAACCATCGCAGAGCTGCGCGAGTAACATGTAGAGCTTCGCGACTAAATACAAATTGGTAGACTCTGCGGTATGCCACGTTTCTCCGTCGGCGCACTGGTGACGGCGCCTCTCATTCTTATGGCAGCAAGCACCGGTTATGTCGAGTCCATCCAGAAATGGCAGCACGAACGTGACGCCAAGCTGCGTTCGGCGGATAGCTGGTTGACGCTCGCCGGACTCTTCTGGTTGAAGCAGGGCGACAATACCATCGGCACAGCTTCATCGAATGACTTCGTCGTTCAGGCAGGCGCGGCGCCCGCTCGAATCGGGCGTCTGCACGTCGACGGCAACAAAGTTCTGTTCACTACGCTGGACGGACCTGCGGTCAAGGTCGATGGCAAGCCAGTTACTTCCACCGTCGAATTGAAGCATGACGCCGACGACAACTCGAGCATTGTGAGCGCTGGCAGCATATCCTTCTACGTCATCGAACGCGACGGTAAACTCGGTCTGCGCGCGAAAGATTCGCAGAGCCCGGTTCTTAAGAACTTCAGGGGGATGACCTACTTTCCGATTAATCCCGCGTTCCACTTCGATGCCAAGTTCGTTCCGGAAGCCAAAAAGATTCCGATTCTTGATGTTCTCGGACTGTCATCTCTACAAGACAGCCCTGGAATCGTCGAGTTTGTCTATCAGGGTAAGACGTATTCGCTTCGCCCCATCTTTGAAGGTCAGACGCTTTTCTTCTTGTTTAAAGATCCAACCAACAAAACCAAGACTTACCAAGCCGGCCGGATGCTGAATACACCGCTTCCTCACGACGGCAAAGTTGACCTTGATTTCAATCATTCCTACAACCCGCCGTGCACGTTTACGCCATATGCCACCTGCCCGCTTCCGCCGAGAGAAAACACACTACCCATCCCGATTGAGGCCGGTGAACTCAGATATGGCAAAGGCCACGTGGAGGCCTTTCCCGGAGAGACGGCCGAGCGGTAGCCGCAGCGTCCGTTCATGTACTTGTTTGAGCTCTTCCGGTCGTTCCTGCCCTACCACAACCCGATAGGGTTCGGCGTTAGTGACTTCGTGCTGCTGGCGTTCGCGATTCTGCTGGGCTCTCTAGCGCTGCTTAGTAATCGTAGAGGCGAAACTGCCTTTAGGAAATTTTCAGAACGAACCGGCTGGTGCATGCTCGTTTTGACCGTGCTTCCGATTGCCCTGCGACTGGCCCTGCTGCGTAACCATCCGGCGCCGACGCCCAGTGGCGCGGACGACTTCAGCTATCTCCTGCTCGCCGATACGTTGCGCCATTTTCGGCTGGCGAATCCGGTTCACGCGCTCCACCAATTCTTCGAGACCAACTTTGTCTTACAGCAGCCATCCTACAGCTCCATCTACCCGCTTGTTCCGGCGCTCCCGCTGGCGTTCGGCCAGCTGCTCTTTGGAATCCCGTGGGCGGGGGTGTTGCTCTCGGAAGGAATGGTCGCGGGGTTCTGCTATTGGATGCTCCGCGGATGGACAACGTCGAGTTGGGCACTGGTGGGAGGGTTGCTCGCGGTTTTCGAATTCGGACCGCTTTGCTACGCGATGAATTGTTATTGGGGCGGCGCAGTTTCCGCGCTAGCGGGATGCCTGGTGTTTGGCGCTCTCCCTCGATTGCGCCAAGAGTATCCCGCGCGAACTGCACTACTCCTCGGCTGCGGATTGGGCCTTCAGATGTTATCTCGCCCGTACGAGTCGTTGCTTCTCGATTTCAGCGTTTTGCTTTTCTTCGCTCCTGCGCTGCGCGACGCCGGCGAGAGACGCCGCTTGTCCAAAGCGATGGCGATTACGGTTTGCGCCATCGTCCCGGCGGTAGTTCTAGTACTGCTGCAAAACAAAGCCGTTACCGGGGCGTGGACCACTCTGCCGTATCAGCTCAGCCGTTATCGTTACGCCGTGCCCACCACCTTTACGTTTCAGCCAAACGCGATGGCGCACGGCAGCCTAACAAATGATCAGGAACTCTATGCCTTGGGACAAGCCCAAGCGCACGGCGAACAAACCGAAACGCCGGCTCGCTACTTGATGCGTCTCTCGCATCGCGTCGGAGCATATCGCTTCTTCCTTCTTCCGCCGTTGTACCTTGTCCTTCCCCTCTGCTTACTGAGTGCAAGGCAATTTCGCTACGCCTGGGTTATCGTGACGCTTGCCATCTTTGCACTTGGTTCAAATTTTTACCCCTATTTCTTTCCCCATTACATCGCTGCTGTGACCTGCCTTTTTGTGTTGCTATGCGTAGCCGGGCTGCAGCGTCTCAGTCAAGTTCGTCTGCGAGGAGTTGCCGTGGGCGTTGACGCCGCCCGTTGGATCTTGATGTTATGCGCTGCGCAATTCCTCTTCTGGTATGGCCTGCATCTTTTTGGAAACGAGAATGTGCTTGTGGCGATTGCGCCTTACGAGAGTGGCGACAATATCAACTTCGATGATCCGGAAGGCCGCATCGCGATCAACGATCAATTAGCGGGCGCGCCTGGCAAGCAGTTGGTTTTCGTCCGCTACAGCCCGCAGCACCAGTACCACGAATGGATCCACAATGCCGCGGATATCGATGGAGCACGCGTCGTCTGGGCGAACGATCTCGGTGTCAGTCAGAACCGGGAGCTCGAACATTATTTCCCCGGCCGTCGCGTCTGGTTGCTTGAGCCCGACGTTTATCCGCCGAAGCTAACGTCTTACGAGACAAACGTAAATCCGTTCTCGAACATACAATGAAGTACCCCCAGATCGAAAATACAGCAGCGGTATATCTGCGATCAGATGAAAGCATTACCACAGCAAAAGCATCTTCTAGAGTGGTAGGATCCCGATAAGTGAATAGCCCAAATCTCATTTTCGTCGCCGTCACCGCGCTGCTTGCCGGCGCTGCCTGTAGTCCGCCTCCGCCGACAATACCTAGCCTTACACCCTTACAGGCGCAAGAGCTGTTAAACCAGAACAACAAGGCGCAAAACTGGATGAAATTTATACAGAATCAAGGCGGGTCGTGCCAGTACACCATCCCCCTTCCCGATCAAGCCAGTCACCCGGACACCGTAGATATCGATCATGCAGTTACGTGCGGCGGTCGGCCCGCACCAAAAATGTTCGATGCCGCAGTTTCGTTCGGATACGACAAAGCCGCCGGCCGCTGGGTGATCACGCGTTTTAGCAGCTAAGAAGCCGCCACTGGGCTCTTACATCACTCGCAGAGCTTCTTCGAGAGCCTCGATAAAGAAGTATTCGCCCCACATCACCGATTCGTCCACACCCAAACTCTTGTGGATATGATAAACGCCGCCCTTTAAGATGCCCTCCCAACCAGGATCTGAGATGGCCAAGTACTTAATGCAGAGCGACCGCAAAATGTGAATCGCTGTGGACCAGTAGAAGTGGCCTTTTACAGGGTCTGAAATAAATCGGCACAGGCGCAGCAACCCAGATGCTGTTATTGCGGCTGCTGACGTGTCCAACAAAATTCGATTTTCGATCGGTGCGTTGTAGTCCCATGGCGGCACGCCATCCGGCGGCGTATGGGTGACGTAATAGTCCGCACATGCTTCGGCCGTCGAAAGGAATCTCGGATCGCGGCTATATTCGTACGAAGTCGAGAAGCCATATAGCGACCAAGCCAGGCCTCGCGACCAGCATGAATCGCCGCGATATCCCTGCTGGGTCGTCTGGCGTAAGAACTCGCCCGTCTCAAGATCGAATATTCCCTCGTGAGCGGTGGATCCATCGCCTCTCACCAGAACTCGTCGCGTTGTGGTGCAGTGACGAACGGCGATGTCGCGCAGCTTCTTATCGTTTAGTTCTCGCGACGCATAGAAAATAATACCCACATTCATCATGATGTCGATGAAGATAGAGTCTTCGGCCACGAAGGATCGTAGGTACTGGCCCGCCTCGTTGAAACGCGAGGCCAGCGTCTTGCCGGCTTCCAAGACTACGTCTCGAAGCGCCGGATCCCTTGTTACCTGATGCCAACGATGATACGTAGAAAGAAAAATAAAGCCCAGGTCGTGTACGTCGCGGTCCATCTTGCGATGCTCTAGCGGCTTACTGTAGCGAATTGCTTGTTCAATCCAATACTTGGCTTCCGGCTTGTCGCCACCTACGTGGCGATGGAAAATCCACATCATACCGGGCAGAAAACCGTCGCACCAATGGGTCCAGGCGGGCTTGTCATGCTTCCACTTGCCACCGTCCGTATACATCGGATAAAAATCCGGATAGGTTTCGATCAGACGCTTTACCTGACTTTGTCCAAATCCGAGGGCGTCTTCGAATAGCCTTCTATCCGAATCGTAGGTAAATTGAATCACGTGTTCCCCTGCGCGTCATTATAGTTTGCTGGGTAAACTCGTGGCTTAACCGGCGGTGGCGGCGGCGCGCAGCAGCGATTGGTGGTCATGGGCCATCAGATCCCCAATTCGATCCAATGAGACATCGGCTGGCCGGTATTGCGCAATGACTTCGGGATCGTAAGCGTAATGGCCCTGACGGACAAACACGGTGGTGACCCGGGAGCCCCAACTGTCCTTAATTGCCTCTAAGATGCGCAGTTTGTCGTCGACGACAACGTAGTGTTCCGACGGAAATCGGCGCTCCACGTCCATCAGTTCCTGCTCCTTGTGCACGTAAATCAAAACATTGCCGTTAAAAATCTCGTAGAGGCCGGAGCCGTATACTTTGTGCGGCTGAAAGACCACGTCACCGTCAGAAAGAATAGCGGCCGTTCCCCATTGCTGTGTCCGCTCGACAACATCAAGCGCATTAGGAAACAGGCGATTTGCGAACGGATAACGCATCAGGAAATAAGAAACGGCGAGCAAATGCGCCTCATGCGGATAGTCGATGCGATAGCGTTGCAGGGCGCCAAGATAATCGGCGTAGCCCAACTCCGACCGTAGTTCCTCGAAAAGCTCCCAGTAGCGTTTCGAATTTAGCGTTCCAACCTTCGCATCAAGATGGCGTCGAAGGTCGGCCGTTACCCGGTCATTATCGAGTAGCGTGTTGTCCACGTCGAACAAGAAAACGGTTTTCGCATTTGGCATACGCGGCCAGTAGCTTAACATTTCCCTCTCGACCGAGACAGGAGAGCGGAATTGCTGTTAAGGACGTGCGGTCTCTCGCGGCGTGCACGGAGGGCCCAGCGACGGATTACCGGCTTCATAGTAGTGCCGGTGCCACAGAAGAGGGCTCGCCAGTGGCACGCCGCTCCAAACGGTGAGATAGATGCCGTCGTTTGCGGAACATTCGCGGAACGTGCGATGCTGCCCGTTCTGATCGAGATCGGCGGTCACGTTGCTGTCCTGCATCGCGAACGGCGCGGTCGTCCCAGCAACGGCAATCATAGGGACAAGTTTGGGAACACTTGAATCGTCAGGCGTGCTGATCTCATAGCTAGACGCGCTGGCGTTTAAGTCCTGGGTGATCGGACACGCATTATTACTGGGCGCTTTGATTTGCGCCGGCGTAAATGTTTGCGGCGCACTGGGAACGACCAAAGTGATCGGACTATCCGGGGCTAAATTGCTGTTCGCGATCTGAACACAAGTGCGGCTCCCTGTATGCACCGCCACTCCGATCTTGCGCGAGTAGTCGATCGGCGGAGCATTGCTTATGGGAGCTTCACTATTGTGCCGGGTCGGAGACTGGCATGATGCCAGCAGGAATACCAGTGTCAGCAAAATCGTGGAGACGATAAAGCACGATCGGTTCAGATTCACGGCCTATAGACGGGGTTCGCCGATAAACTGCGACGCCGGGAGAAATCACCGTGTCACTGTAATCGCATGGCTTAAGTTGAAGATCAGTTGATAGTTGGGTGGGACCGTCATGCTTTTGTCACCGACGAGTCCCGGGGGCTCCGTCCCTGTATTGGTTGCATCATTTTCTGAAGCCTCCTTATCGCCATGAGCAACACGTTCGACCGCTCCGCTTACGACTCCGGCGATAGCGCCAAACGCTCCGGGATGTTTCCCCCTGCCCTCTTTGGTCACCTCTTCCTTGCTGCTGCTGGCGCCGTACGGATGACCATGCAGGGTAAAGCTGGCAAGTTCGAATTCCACCTTGGGCGATCCTCGAAATCTACCGCCTTTTGTTTCGCTCACCAGCTTGATCGATGCAGAGCTCCCTTTGGGAATTGCGAGTTTCCCGTCGACGTAGACCGGATCATCAATGCTGGCCTGGAAAGTATCGCCCTTTTTCGCTTCACTCGCATCGATTGGGCCGATGGTGTGAACGACAATCGATATGCCAGCTGGAATTGTTATAGGAATGGCAATAGGCTCAGGTTGCGGAGCGACCGCTGGGGAGGAGGGCGTTGACGATGCAGGGCTCGAAGGTGCTGCCAGAGTCGTTGCAGATTTCACTGGTTCGGCCTGGGCTGTAGCGGACGATTGCACAGCGGACGCCGGAGCAGTGCTGGTCGCGACGGTCTTTTCCGCTGCAGCCGGAGTGCTTAGCGGTGCACCAGGTTTCGAACGCATGAGAAAGAAACCCAGCGCCGCAATGGCTAACAACAGGACTCCACCCGCTGCGATCAGTTTCTTTGGGATCGTTTGCGCTGGCCCGAGTGGCGCCTGCTGTGGAGGCTGCGCAAGCGGAACTCCCGATATTGTTGGTGGCTGCGGAACAGTCGTATCGGCCAAGGGACCAGTCGGTAGCAGTGTTGTGTTGCCGGGATAGGTCTGTCCGGCGCCAGCGTATGTTGGTGCACTCGGGTTATACGGTACGGGCGTAGATCCTAAGGCCGGCGCCGCGCCTGGCACTGGCGCGAACTTCGGAATATAGCTCTCCCACAATTCCGGATGTTCCAAGGCCGACCCAAACTCCTCCACGTTCTGGAAACGATCGTCCGGATTCTTCTCAAGCGCCTTCAAAACGATGTTCTCGATGCCCTTTGGAATATAGGGATAGAACGTGGAAGGCAGCGGCGGCGGAGTTTGAACATGATCCGTCAGCACCCGGAAGTCGGTATTAGACGCGAACGGCACATGCGCCGTCAACATCTCGTAGAGCGTCACGCCCAGCGAATAAATGTCCGATCGAACATCCACGTGCTCGCCCTTGATCTGTTCGGGCGACATGTAATAAACGGTGCCAACCTGCGAGCCTGTGCGCGTAAGACCGCGTTCACCCACTACCTTCGCGATCCCAAAGTCCATCACTTTCACGATGCTGTGGGTGTTCAGCATTAGGTTGCTCGGCTTGATGTCACGGTGAATGATGCCCGCACGATGCGCGGCGCCGACACCCAAGAGAGCCTGCTTAAACCACGGAATGGCCTCATCGCTCGGAATCAGGCCGCGGCGTTCAATCATCTGCTGAAAGTTTTCGCCTTCGACGAATTCCATCACCATCATGGCGAGGTTTTCCTGCACTAGAAAGCTGTATAGGACGGCAATATTGGTGTGGTTCAGGTTGGCTTGCGCACGCGCCTCCGAACGGAACCGCTCGGCAATCGTGGCGTTCCGCGCCAGGTCGGCGTTTAGCACTTTGACGGCAACGCGTCGTTCCAAATTCGTTTCGATCGCCCGGTAGACGGTGCCCATGCCGCCTTCACCGATTTTCGATTCGATCCGATAACCGCCAACTTCGGTTCCAACCATCCGTTCGCAACTCCTCCCCGCGCCGGTACTGAGCGGTTCCGCCACACTTCGAAATTCCGCCCACCACAGCTTGGCGCAGACGCACCACACCTGTCAGGTTAGCGGGAACGAAATTGCCAGTCATCCGGGCTACTGGGCGATTCTAATGATTTGAACGGTGATGTTGTCGGGGCCGCCCCGCTCGCGTGCAAGATTCACCAGACTCCTGCAGGCATCATATGGACTTTGGTTTTGAACGGTGGAGCGCATCTCTTCGCCGGTCACCGAACCATATAGTCCGTCGCTCACCAGCACAATCGCGTCGCTTGCGCGAAGGCGCACCGGCTCGTTTGAAAAATCCGCGGCAACTTCGCTGCTACGCATGCCGAGCGCGGCCGTCAACACATTTCGCTTTTCATGCTTCGATGCCTGAGACGGCGTAATCGCCCCCGACTTCACAAGGTGATTCACCAGAGTGTGGTCTTCTGTCAACTGCGTCAACCAGCCATCGCGCAGCAGGTATAAACGGCTATCGCCAATATGACCGTACGTGAGCTCGCCGTCGCGAACGATCGCCGCGGTGCAAGTGGTGCCCATGCCGTTTAGATCGGGCCTTTCGGTAGAGGCGTCCACGATGGCCTGTTGCGCTCGGGTGAAGCCATCAACCAAAACAGCTTGTGGGTCGTTTGGTGCATCGTCGTCGAGAAACGCATCCCTCAACGCATCGACCGCAAGTCCGCTTGCGACCTGGCCGCCGATGTGGCCACCCATTCCATCGGCGATGACCGCTAGCCGCCCGCGCCGGCGAAATTGCTCCTCCTCTTGCGGTTCCACATAGCAGTAATAATCTTCGTTCTCGCTGCGCTCGCATCCGACGTCTGTCAGGTTTGCCAGCTCGACATCCGATCGAATTTTCATGTACCAGCGCCTCCTCGCATCGAAGACGCGGTCATAATATTTTGAACTTCAAGCTGACGCCACCCACGCGCACCATATCATTGTCCTTCAACTCCACGCGTGCGCCGGATTCACGTTCGTCGTTCACGAATGTGCCGTTGAGCGAATCAAGGTCCGTCAGCAAAAATTTCTGATCGCGATACCGAATGCTTGCATGCCTTCCAGATACCGACGAGTCGTTCAAAATAATATCGGAATTGTTGGATGTTCCGATGATGTTCTGGCCTTCACGCACGCGAAAGTCTTCACCCCGTTGAGCGCCGGTCATCGCGACCAACCAGCCTACCAACGTCCCGCGGGGCGCTTGATCGGCGAGCAGTATAGTCTTCCGCGCAGCGGCTGCGCCCGTTGGAATCGCGGGCTGAGTATCGGCTTCCAAACGAGGCTTCAGTTGACCGCTCCCGCCAACATGCGGCTGATAACCAGTCTTCTGGCAATAGGGACAGATCTCCCAGCTATCCTCCATCTGGTGCCCATTGTTGCAAAATTTCGGCATTCTGGATCTCCGCTCGGCTCGGGTCTGCTGCGCTGGGGCGGTGCCCTCCATTTTGCCAAAACCCCGCGTCGGTGGCTAGTCAGTGCGGTACTTGTGCGAAGTGTTTTTCGTGGAGGCTTAATTCGCCTCGATGCTTCCCGCTGGGCGAATGCTGTGGCGAATGATTTCCAAAGCAAAGTAGTACACGTTTTCGCGCAGCACATACGTTCGCGCTTCCAATATCACCCGCCGGATCAGCCGGGTGACCTTATTGCCTGGAAGTGCCGGTCCCGGATCGGCGCCGTCGTCGGCCGGAACACTGCAGGATTGAAGCGGCAGCACCGCAACCTCACCGTCCGTCAAAGCCGTTGAAGTCCGCGACAGCAGGCTATGCTCGCCGACCCGGGCCGCGTACATTGCCGGTTGCGAGCACCCGCTGTAGGTAAGATCCACCGAAATCTTGGATCGTTCCACGTCCATATCTCTATCGATCTTGTGTGAGAAGCGAAAAGCATGGCGATCGAAGTAGACACCACTGTCGTGCGTCCCCGCGCCTAGCCAAACCTGCTGACCATCGTATACGCCCGCATTCCAGATGCGGATGTGATGGCGTTTGGAAACCGTGTCGAAAGACTTTTCGAAAACCATGCTCGGGAGTTGACCTCGATACAGCAGTTTCGAAACGGGCGCCGTATCGTATCTCCGTTTGCCGTTATAAGCAAGACACAGACGGGAAAAGGTGTTGAAGGTTGTCGCATCCGCCGGATACCATCCCGAAACACCAAACGCCTGGAGAACGTCGTCGCGCGACCCGACAAGTGCGATATTGATAACGTCATCCGCCGGCCGCCGATCAGGTGTTTCCACCGTAAAGGGGCGGCTCGCCAGCCATTCCGCGAATCCCACCGGCAGATCGGGCGCCGGCGTAATTGCCTTTGGCTCAAACTCCGAACCAGCGGCATCCACGCGTAAGGCTAGGTCGGTCCCTGGCGTCAAATGGATTTCCGGCTCTGGAAACCGCATCAGCAGGCAGCGCACTCCAAACAACACGCCCGGTCCTATCGGTCCGATCGGTATTTTTTGTAGGACTGCGCCTCCCAGGCCCGTTATGCCCATTAAAGGCCGGTATAAAACGGTCAACGCGGGCTTATCCCAAATGCCATTTAACATTTCTTCGGGACTGGCTGCGGCGAGTACTCCTTTAATATGACCGTTGCGCCCCACAACTTCTTTGGCATTGTCAATGGAGGCGAGTTGCGCCGACAATCCGAAAGTCTTGCCCTCTGGCGTTTCGTAGCGAGAGAAAGCGAGATCCAACCCGGCGCGCTCCCGTAGTAGTCCTAGCCGGACCGATTGTGCCTTCCGCACCGTGCCGTAGACAATACTGCCTTCTGGAATCAAGATTCGCCCGCCAAGGATGTATGGGGCGATGACGACGCTTTCAAAGGGAGTGCCTGGACGCGATTTATAGCTGGTCAGATGCGTCTTTAATCTGATTTGTAAACGCGGCTGTACAACAACGGAATCGCGTAGGCCAGCAAAACAGCAAGGCGTCAGAGCCAGGAGGACGAGGGCGCGCAATAACGGGCGCATGACAACAGAGATCGGCAAATCGCTTGCCAGCATTAGGTTCGGCGACTCCAATCTTACGCACAAACGGAGGCCGCCACAAGATGTCAAGTAAAGAAAAGTTAGGTGGACCAACGAACAGCATTAGTCACTACATAGTGGTGGCAGTACGAAAGGCTCGACTCACGTGAGCCACTGCCGATACAGCGCGCGCGTAATTCATGCGCATCGGACCTAGCACCGCGACATGGGCCTCAATGCCATTCGGCAGGGCAAACCGCACTCCAATCATGGATAGCTCGCCCATGCTGGGATGGACATCGGCCAAGCCGACCCGAATCGCGACTTCGCCATCCCGCTCCTCAAGAAACCGTTCCAAAAGCTGAAGGATGCGCTTCTTTTCCTCCAGCGTGCGGAACAATTCGCGCATACGTTCGCGGGTGATGTGCAAATCCAAGCCAATTAAATTGCCCGCGCCCTCAAAATGGATCTCCGGAGCAAGTCCTAGCTCCAGCAGCCCCATCGAGTACAACACGTTGACTCGCTTCAGGATCTCGTCATAGGCCGCACTTTCGAGATCCAGGCGCCGCTTCAGTTCCCGCTGAATATTACTCAGGACCCAACCGCCGAAATTGTAGTTGATGTAATTCCGTATCGACGTCAGTTCGGTTTGAGATATCGCGTCTTCCACGGCGATCAGCTTGTTGCGAACCATTCCATCGCGCGTGATCACCACCATAAGAATTCGCCGTTCGGGCAGCGTCAGCAATTCGATTTGATCGAGGGTCTGGTTCTCGGTGGGAATTGCCGCCGCAATGCCAAAGTGGCGCGTAATCTCAGTCAGCAGCTTGGAAGATCGTTCGATGCGTCCTTCTACCGTCCCGGCCATCTGGATTTCCCGGTGAAGGCGCTCCGATTCTGCCAGCACGATCCGGCTTCCCAAGATGGTCTTGACGTAGCTTTGAAATCCGCGATCGGTCGGTACGCGGCCGGCTGAAGTGTGCGGCTGCGACAAATACCCCATCTCCCAAAGATCGGCCATCATGTTCCGGATCGACGCGGGACTGAGAGGATACCGGCGGGCAATGGTGCGTGAAGCGACCGGTTCACCCGTGTCGATGTAGCTCTGAACAATAGCGTGCAAGACGTCAAAATGACGCGGAGTAAGCATCCCGAAATCGGTGTTCGCCATAACGAGACTAGATTGGCGCGCAGCTTCGGTCCGCCGAAGTACGCAGTACAGCGCCCTTCCTATTGATTATAAAGGGTGCTAGATTGCAGCGCCTTTGTCAATAGTGCGATTCGTACTCTTACGGTAATGGCGGTTCTGTCTTGAGGTGTACCGGTGTGGCGTGCCGCCACAACCGTTCCAAGTCGTAGAATGACCGTGCAGGCTCCGAAAACACATGCACAATGAAGTCGCCGTAGTCGATTAAAATCCATTCCGCCCGCTCATAACCCTCCACACTAACCGGACGGCGTCCGGCCTCCTTCAACCGCATTCCAATCTCATCGCAAATTGCTTGACCCTGGCGCGGATTGGCCGTCGAGCAAATTACAAAATGGTCGGTGAAGGAAGTAATTTCACGGAGGTCGAGGACTTTCAGCCCGATTGCCTTTTTAGCCTCGGCCGCCCGGGCCGCAATCAGCCAATCTTCAATTTCGTCGCTAACTTCGTGGAAGGATGCAGGTGGGAAAGTGGAAACGTTTGTCAAACGCGTTGGGCCTATCTCCTGCGCCTAGCGTACTACACTATAGGTTCATGCGTAAATGCGCAAATTGGCTGACGGAAGGGCTGTTTTTCAGCCTTTTCGCGTGTTTTTTTAGTCTTACGGCGTTCGGCGCCCCCGCCGATGTTCCGGCGTCCGCAAATACTTACAGCGCGCTATCAAACACTTTATTGGAGCGGGCAGAATCCGACGTAGCCCGCGTCAAAGTTCTCGTTGATAACGGCACCTTACCCAAGTCTCGGCTGGATCAGGCTGAAGCTGCTGTCGCCGACGCCAGAGATGCGGCGGTTTTGGCCCGAACGCTGTACGGAACTACCATCGTGCAAGAAATGACGGCCGCCGACGTACAGTTGATGACTGAGGCCGCTCAGCGCCGCGTCGATCGGCAGATGAAGCTAGTTGCCAACCGCCGCACTCTGCTGAATCAAGGTATCTTGTCGAAATCCGAGTTCGCTACTTTTCAGGATGAGTTGGATAGCCGCCAGCGGACCCTCGATCTGGCTCGCTCGCGCGCCAATCTGTTGGATCAACTCCACCAAATGGCAGCGGTCGAACGCGAATCGGAACAGAATGCCGCCGCTGCTCAATCCCTCTCGGCTAAGTCCGTGATGATCCGCTACGACGGGAACGGGCTGTTCAACTTGAACGACCTTGTCACCATTTCAAAGGAATATGAGAAGCGCTTCCACACGCCGCTACCCGTAAGCGCATTAGGCCAGACATTAGTTCATCAGGCTCTTGGCTTAGATCATCGCAATCGGGTCGACGTTGCGTTAAACCCCGATCAGCCGGAAGGTGTCTGGCTGCGGAATTTCCTTGAGTCGGTGCACATCCCGTACATCGCTTTCCGGAGCGCCGTCACCGGAGCCGCAACCGCTCCGCACATCCACATTGGCCCGGAGAGCACGCGTTTGAAATTGGCCCAGCGCTAGCTCGGCTGCGTTCCATCATTCTGCTAACATTCGCTCCCAGACTCACCTTTGGCAGTATAGCGGTGCCCGATCAGTGCTCGCCGGCGAAGGTACACTGTCTGGAATGGCTACCGCCACAACCCGTGTTCTGATTCCATCCGTACAAATTCAGCAGCGCGTGCGCGAAATGGGTGCGCAAATCGACGCCGATTATCCCAACGAACCGATTTACCTGGTTTCCATTCTTAAGGGCGCGTTTATCTTCATGGCCGATCTCGCCCGTAACATCCATCGCCACTCCGTGCGCATCGAGTTTATGGGCATTTCCAGTTACGGCAAAGAGAAAACCAGTTCTGGCCAGGTGAAGGTCACCCGCGACCTGGACGTCAATATTGAAGGGTTCCACGTGCTGATCGTCGAAGACATCATCGATAGCGGTGTCACGCTAAGCTATCTGACTCGACTCCTGGAGCAGCGTCACCCCAAATCCCTCGAAATTGCCACGTTGCTCGACAAGCCCGAGCGCCGCATTCGCCCGGTTGACGTGAAGTATGTCGGCTTCCAAATTCCCGATGAGTTCGTCGTAGGCTATGGGCTCGACTACGCGGAAGACTACCGCAATCTTAGCGACATCTGCGTCCTGAGTCCCGAGGGATAACTTGACTACTGCAAGATCTCCTCGCGGCCGCGGGGTTTGACATCTGCCGATGGGCATCCGCATACGTTTCGGGATTTCGCCCTAGAAACCCGACTGCAGGACGTGATCATGACCGTCTTCAAACGCTACGCATCGGAAGGGAGTCTGGCCTGGGTTTCCAAATCGCAGGTCCGTCAGCTCCACCCGCGTGACCTCTTTCTCATCCAAAGTGGCAGGTGAGACTGTCCACAGCGGAAATCGGTCGAAGTAGGCTAAATAGCGAAACGGCTCGGTCTGCATGGCACTTGCCCGGACACCGCCTGTAGCGGGTTTGAAGAAGACCTCGCCGAGTTCAGGTTCAAAGCTTTGAAAGGGATTGAACGGTTCGAAAATGCGATAGGCTGCTCTCGTCTCGACGATGGCGCGCCAGTGCAACGGATTTATGGATTCCGGCAGGACGGCAACACGCGCTGCAAATTCGCCGCCGTAAAGCCGCGTGTTGAGTTGCGCCACTCCGACAGCGTGGACGTAAGCACGACCGAGATCCCATAGGAGAAAGAATGACAGCGCAAACATCGCCAGCCCACGGCCACGGGTTTTGCGCGCTCCGATCTCCTGACTCACCAGCGAGGCCAAGATTGGCCAGAGCGCCGCAAACAACAGCACAATCATGATGGCCAAGTCCCACAGTCCGACTAGGTCCAGGTGAAACCAAGTTGACGAAAACGGCAACAGCAGCCGAATACCGTAGCTATTGGTCCAATCGAGCAGCAGGTGGCTGGCCACGCCTAAACAGCATAAAAGCCACGCGCGCGACCACTGCAGTTTTTGACGATAGATCAATGCCACAATCCCTACCGATAATGCCGCCATCAGCGGCAGGAAAAGCAGCGAATGCGTGTATCCGCGATGAACTTCCAAGTACGCCAACCGGCCGTTTAACAAGCTGGCGATGTCACAGTCAGGAATATTCGCAGAAATAATCAGCAGAAGAGTTGACTGGGGACAAATGCGGTCCAAGCCTGCCCTCGCCAAAGCGAGGCCCGTTAGCGAGTGGGTAACATTGTCCATCTCCGAAAGAGACTGGCCGAATCAGACGCAGACTGGAATGGCCGCGTATGATTGCTCGCGAACCATATATTCTGGGGGCACCAATAGAGTCAGCGCGTCGGGCATAATTTCGACGGAGAAGGGTACCTTGCCCGCCAGCTCGCCATCCACCTGAACATAAACGTCGCCCACCAGCGGCCGGTTGCAAGTCACCGACTGGGCCCGCAAAACGGTGACGCCACTCATCTTTTCGACGCACTTCAAAGCCGCCGCCATCAAATAGGGCACATATTGAAGGCTAAAAGTTCCCCGAAACAGCACTACTTCGAATTCGTTCAGCAATAGAGACGCGTTTCTGGCGATTTCCAAATCTCCGCCGTAATTCCGTACGCGGCTAATGAGCGCGAAACTCGCCTGGTAACTCTTTCCGTCAGCGATGACTTCAAATTCCCGCAGCGGGCGCATCGCCTGAAAGAATCCGCCTACGTAATAGGCCAGCTTTCCCGCTAGAGCTTTCAAGTCCAGATCGAGGTGGTATACGATCTCGGCGTCCAGGCCAGCTCCCGCCATCAGCAGGAAGGCTCGCCGCTCCACGCCTTCGCGGGTCAGCAAACCGGCCGCGATGCGCTTCGGCAGCAGGGTCGAAATTTGGGCGGCAGCTTTTTCGATACTGATGGGCATGCGCATCTCACGCGCCAGTACATTCGCGGTCCCCCCCGGCAGAATGGCCAATGGGGTTCGGCTATTGACAAGTCCATTCGCCACTTCGTTGATTGTTCCGTCTCCGCCCGCGGCAATAACAAGGTCGCAGCCATCTTCAACGTGATGGCGGGCCTGCTCGGCGGCGCTTCCTGGGCCGGAAGTTGGAACCAGCACCGCCTCAATCCCCTGACGCGCGAGCAACTCAGTGGTACGGTGGAGCGAACGCGCACTTCGCGACACGCCGCCGGCAAACGGGTTATAGATGACGGCGGCGCGCTTCAATTGAACCTTTTCCGAACTTGTCATTATAGGGT
>JBARMQ010000338.1:0-1611 GCA_049802535.1 Bryobacteraceae bacterium
CCCGCGCCACCCCGTAGAAAAGCTTGCTCACAATATGGCGGCGTCGCAGCATAAAGTAAGCAGCCAGCGAACGAGGAAAGCATACGAAGGTGAGAGGAGCGTGACGTGTTACCGCTTCAATCGACCATTGAACGCGGCCGATCGTCTCACGGGCCATCGCCGGCGAAATGGATGGTCGCTTGCGATCGTATCGGTCCATCCACCTCGTCAGCCGCTGCGTGGGCAGAAAATTAAGTGCGGCTCGGAAGAAGGTGAGCATGCAAGCTGCTTCCGCCGCCAGCGCAATATCGGCAGGCGCCAATCGCTTGATGCGACGGAAACTCAGCCGCATTCGCGGCTGGTGTGGGGCAACGGGCCGCGCAAAGTGAGTTTGCCGGAATGTTTGCCAGCGATTGCGGAAATGAAAATTCAAAAATTCAAATGGACTAATCAGCGCGTAAAGCGGGAACAGCTGATCGGGTAGATTCAGCCATCGCCAGACACGAGGCCGGAACAGCGACCGCAAAATCAGATCCAGGCGATAGCGCGGTGAGTCGTAGAGGCGGAACTCGTTTAGAAACCATTGCGTGGACGGTATTTCCTCGCGTATTGGACGAAACTGATTAGAGGTGACGAGTTGTTTGCTGAAACGCAGTATGTGCGCAACTGCCTTATCGTTGCGATCGAGAGCTTCCGATAGTGCTTCGGCAGAGCTCCGCAAGTCCTGGCCGAGGAGTTCCTCGCAAAGTAGAATCGCCGCGTTGAGCTGTGGTAATGCCTGCTGGTCCCTCGCCATGTTTACCGTGGACGCAAGTTGCTCCGGCGTCATCGCGTGCACCAGAGCACCGATATCGGTGAGCCACTTGAGGCGCAACCAGCCGTCCAAAGCACCGTGTACGCAGAGGTAAAGCAACAAACGGGGTGAGGGAAGCGTCGCTATGCGCTCGGACCCAATCTCTACCCATTCTTCGCCAACGTCAATCAGGCCCGCATTGGCGGGCAGATATGCATGTCGGAAAAGCCGCCAATGAAGATCGATCATTACGTCCGATAAGGGGTGGCCGTAAGAAAAATCTTTTTGATGCGCCAGGTAGGAGCGCAGCCTGCGTCGGGTGAGCCGCGCCTGCGGATCGAGACGCACATAGCCTTGGGCGCGCAAAATCTCTCCCGCCGTGAATAGGTCTCTTTCCGCTACGAGTAAATCGATGTCTCCGGCGTCGCGCAACGCTGGATCCCGATAAGCTGTGATGGCTAAAGGAATACCCTTGAAGATCCTGTGGTCGATCTGTTGTTCGCGAAAGAGGCGATTAAGCTGCAGCACTTGCGAAGTCCGGCGGGCGCAGGTCTCATCGTTGGCTGCCCCGGCGGCGCGCAGAGCTACCGCCGCTTCCTCCGGCATGCATCCGGGCGCGAAGGCTTCAAGGTTGCGTAAGAATAGCGGAGCCACCTTGTGGTGTTGGAGAATTTCCTGCAGGTAAGGCCAACGGATCGGCTGCCGGGCAATCGACTGGATACGATCACCGTCGACCGTTTCCTGCGGCCATCGCAGGCAAGCCAGCACAAGATCAAATTCAGGTGAATAGACCAGTTTTCCCGCCGTCATTTCCTATCCCAATAAAAGTATCTTCCAGC
>JBARMQ010000339.1:0-1663 GCA_049802535.1 Bryobacteraceae bacterium
CTGCTGATCGCAGGCGTTGAAAGCAACAACAAGGGGCTGCAGCGCATAGAGACGCCGAACCTGGCCGCCGTTCACTACCAACCCAACCCTGAGTCCACCTTCTGGAGGAGCTAATGCTGAGCCGCCGCCGTTTTGTAGGTTATTCCGCGCTGTCGTCCGCAATGTTGGCTTGTCCCTCCTGGTTGCGTTCCGCCCTCGGCCAAACATCATCCGGGACCGCACAGCGTCCGCTGCGCCTGGCCATTCTCGGCAGTGTGTACCATCTCGGGTCGAATTTGCAGACCATTGGAGACCGCTTTCTGGTTGGCTATCCGCAGGAAGGTGACTGGCACATGCCGAATGTGCAGGTGGTTTCCGTGTACGTGGACCAGCGAGTGCGGGAGTCCGACGCCGCGCCGACGGGATATGAGCGGGCCATGAGTGGGGAGGTCACGGACTACAACAGGTTAAAGGCGAGCCACGGGCACCCGCCAATCGCGCATAGCGCGCAACAATCCCATCCGTCGGGGACGGCTGCTGAGCCGGAGAATCTGGGGCTCGCGACCGATCTGAGCGAATCGCGTTCGAAGCAGTTCGGTTTTCGACTGTGCCGCAATATTCCAGAGGCGCTGCGTGTCGGCGGCAGTAAAATCGCCGTCGACGCCGTGCTGGCCATCGCCGAACAAGGCGGCGATTATCCGTACTCCAGTAATGAAATGGGCCAAATCCTGCTGCCAACCTACGATTGGTTTCAGCAGTGCGTCCACGTCTTTGAAGACGAGAACCACGTTGTCCCTTACTTCAATCACAAACAGCTCTCCTTCAGCTATCCAGAAGCGCAGAACATGGTGAAAACTGCAGCGCGGATGAAATTCCCGCTGCTGGCCGGCTCTTCCATGCCCGTTACCTGGCGCTTGCCGGACGTGGACGTACCGCTGGGCGCGCCGGTGGAAGAGGCGGTGATGGTTGGCGTAGGCAGCTTCGACGGCATGGATTTCGATGCGCTCGACGCCATGCAGTGCATGCTGGAGCGACGCAAGGGCGGAGAAACCGGAGTAAAGGCGGTGCAGTTGCTCGAGGGCGACGACGTTTGGGCGGCCAGGAAAGCCGGGCGCTGGTCGGAAGATCTGATGAGTTCTGCCCTGTCCCGCAGCGACACGCCGTTGGGCCTGACCGTGCTCGATGGCCGCACTCAGGACCTGGCCCTTCCCGGCGTCCTGCCGCAATTGGTAAAAGATCCGGCTGCGTATTGCATCGAGTACAACGATGGAACTCGCGCCACACTGCTCATGCTCAACGGGGCGATCAGAGATTTCAACATATCAGCGCGGGTGACAGGCCGCGGCATGGTTTCAACCCAGTTCTTCATGCCGCCGGCCCCAAATCAGACCTACTCGGCCTGCCTGGCAACCAAGATCGAGCAGATGTTTCAGACCGGGAATGCGCCTTATCCAGTAGCGCGCGCCCTGCTGACCACCGGCCTGCTGGAGGCGTGCCTGCGTTCCAGGCATCGCTTGAACCAGCGGTTGGAGACGCCGCAGTTGGAGATACGTTACCAGCCGCCCGCTGAATCACAATACGCTCGCGCCTAAAGATCAACACCGCCGTCCCGTGCGGAGGTCGCGCCAATCGTTGTGCATATTATTTTCTGTTGCCCTTGCCTGCTTCGAGCCGGTAGGCTCCG
>JBARMQ010000340.1:0-17982 GCA_049802535.1 Bryobacteraceae bacterium
TAGCAACGTTGAGCAAGTCACTTATCAATGTCAAGTCGGAAGCAGAGGCATTGCAGGCGGTCATGCGAACCTGTCACGACCTAGGCTTCTCCGAAGTTAGCATTAGGCCGCATTCGGCGCGGACATCGTATTACCCAATGGATAACTGCCAAGTACACATACCGCTAAGCGGAGATCACGTATTGGTGTTGGCAGGATTGTCGCGCGTTAATCGACCGATACCCTTGCCGCAACTTATGACGGCCGTGCGTGCATCATTTCAAACGCAGTTATCGACGCCGCTACCTTCCTTTGTTAGACCCGTGGATCCTACAGGGTTTTCGCAGTTAGTTTCGGCAGTAGACCTAACGGTGGGTACACCGTAATAAGAGTAAGCCCCTCATTACTCAAAGTACCTTCTGACTATTGCCCTTTGTCAATAGCTGTGGCATCTTTGATTCACGGCTCCTGCGCGAGTAAGAAAGCACTTTTGGGACTGTTTGAGCGGCAGCTCTGTCCGAAAGCACCTTTGAAGCGCAACTGATCCCGGTAAGTCAGTTCCATCCAAAATGCACAAAGATTCACGATATCTTTGTGCGCCAAGATACAACAAGGCCCGCTCCGCCGACGTACAACGTTCTTGAGACGAGGACGTCACGGTGAGCGGCCATCCCGATTTACTTTTTTAATCCGCGAGTGAGGTCGTCTTGAGCATACATAAACCCAGAACGAGAGTTGTCTTCTTTCGAGTATCCGAAGAAGAGTTTCAAAACATGGAGAAGGCCTGTGATACGGTCGGCGCCCGGAGCATTTCCGACTTCGCGCGTACGGCCGCAATTCGGTTGATTAACTCAACCGAAGACGGCGGCGAGATGTTGAAGGCTAAGCTGTCGCAGATCGATCAATTTATCGATCGGCTGCAGGGAAGGGTCCAGGCTATGGCGGATTATGAACCCGCCCGGCAGCCGATGCCACATCCGTCACTGGCGGCGGCGGTAGCGGAGGAGCATTTGTGAAACTGATTGCGGCGATCTTTTTGCTGGCCGTTCAGATGGCCGCACAAGGTCGCGCGGTAAGGGGATCTCCGGACCCGCTGAGCGCCGGCCAGAGTTACGTGTTAGGGCCCGGCGATCAAATCGCCATTCACGTAACTAACACGGATCAGATCGGGGAGAATCCGTACCGGATCGAGACAAACGGGACAATCGACATTCCCCTGCTTGGCGCAGTGCACGCGGAAGGAAAGACCGTCGAACAACTCGAAGCGGCTCTTCGAGATGGTCTCCGCACATATGTCCGGGATCCACAAGTAAATATCAGTGTTCTACTCTTTCGAACGCAAGCAGTGACGTTATCGGGCGACTTCAACACGCCGGGAATATACGATCTGGTCGGAAGACATACCCTGACCGAGATGCTGGCAGCAGCCGGGGGCCTGTCAAAAAACGCCAGCCGGATATTGCGCGTTGCCCGCCAAAAGGAACAAGGCCCGATTGCCTTACCGAATGGCCGACTGGAGGCAAATGGAAGCAGCTATGTTGCAAGCTTGGATGTATCGATCGTCGTGGGGCAGAGGAATCCGGCAGACGATTTTGTGTTGAAGGCTTTCGATGTGATTCAGGCCGTACCGCAGGACCCGATCTCGATTAGCGGCGCGGTGGTTCGGATAGGTCCTGTCGAATTAGGGGACCACAAAACTCTCGGTTTATATCAAGTGATCAACATGGTGGGCGGAATTACAGCCGATGCGTCGCGGCATGTGAAAATTTACCGGCCACTGCCCGACTCGACGCAGAAACAAGAAATCGATGTAAACCTAGAGGCGGTTTTGAAAGGCTCGGAACCGGACTTTCCGTTACAGCCCGGAGATTCAGTGTTTGTACCGCGCTCCCCCAGCAAAGCCTTTCTGACTAAGGCATCGGGCGTGGCAATTGGCGTGCTTACCGGCATTTTGGTAACTGCGCGCTGAGTAAGATTCGCCGAGAGTTATCTGTGCAAAACAATCACGAAAACTTTGAGCATCCGCTTACGAAGGCCTCTGGGGCGCGGCGCCTCATGCAGCGGGTCAGCAGCCCGGCGGCATTTGTTGAACCAAGCGACGAAGGGATCATTGATTTTCGATCTCTCGTGCGGCGCCACTTGCCCATGACGATCGCACTCGGTGCGCTAGGCCTGTTGATCGCTTTGGCCCAGCTTATTTTTGAGATGCCGTTATACCGATCTCAGGTGTTACTCGAGATTCAACCCGTTAGTAAGAATTTAGAAGGGACGATGGATCCCTTTTCGGCCCTGCATGACGTCGACGCGATTAATTTGCAGACAGAGCTCACGCTGTTACAGAACGGCCCTTTTAAAGCACGCGTACTGGCCCGCATGGCAACGTTGCCGCGCGTTGCCCCGCCGCCAGAAGTGGGATTGTTCGCACAGTTGCGGAGTCGCCTGCGGCCGGAGTCGACGAAGGGAGCTGGGCAAGATGAAGCATTGAAAGCCGCCGCTGGGTCGCTTG
Organism: Bryobacteraceae bacterium; assembly: GCA_049802535.1. Classification (GTDB taxonomy): domain Bacteria; phylum Acidobacteriota; class Terriglobia; order Bryobacterales; family Bryobacteraceae; genus Bog-105. The sequence goes on from JBARMQ010000340.1 coordinate 2,486, forward strand.
ATGCAAGGATCGTCAATGGAACTCGATTATTGGAGCTGGATTGCGAGTCCTCAAATCCAGCGATTACCTCGAGTTATTTGAATACCTTTGCTGAGGAATTCGTAGAAGATTCGATCCATGAGCGAATGGACGCATCAGAGAAGACGACCGCCTGGCTGACAAGCCACATGGACGAAACCCGTGCGAAGCTCCAAGACGCCGACGCCCGCATGCGGGCTTTTGTGATGCGCTCGGGCAACGAGTTCGCCTCGTCCGATACGACGGTCGATGATGTCAAGCTGAAACAACTGCAAAGCGAGCTGGCCGGAGCGCAGGCGACTGAGATCGCTCGCAGAGCGGCCTATGAGACGGCGCTCAAGAGCCGCCCGGATGCGATTCCAGAGCTATCCACTGATGCGATCGCCGCAACGATAAGAGGTCAATTGGCCGAACTCGAGAGACAGAAAGCAATTTTACTCATAACGCTTACTCCGTTAAATCCCAAAGTAACCGCCATCGAAGACCAGGAAAGGAATCTCGAGAATTCTTTAAAGAAGGAGGAAGGCACTTTAGTGGCGCGGCTGCAAAGTGAATATGAGAGTGCGCTTGATCATGAGCGTCTACTGTATTCGGCGTATGAAGCCGAGAGCGATCGAGTCAGTTCGCAATCATCGAAGGCGACGGAATATACGGCTTTGAAGCGTGAAGTAGATGGCCTGCAAAAGATGTACGACTCACTCATGCAGGAGTTGAATAAAACGCAGGTTGCGCAGTCGGCGCCAGTAACTCCGGTCTCGCTGGTAGCGCCGAGCGCCCCGCCGACTACTCCGTACAAACCGAAGCCGGCGTCAACGTTGATGTTGGGCATTATGGGCGGCCTCGCGGCAGCGGTCGCAATTGCCTTTATAAAAGAGAAGCTCGACCATCGTCTCCACTCGCCGGAATCACTGCAAGGATTGGTGCGCGTCCCTCAATTAGGCGTTATCCCGGCCGCGCCGTCGAACTGGAGCATCAAGAAAATCGGCGGCTTGTCTTTGATTGGCAAAGGAGGCGCAAAGGCGGCACTATTTTCAGCAACAGGAGATGTGGACGCCGACGGAGGCAGGATCGTGGCGCACGCGGCGTGGACAAACGGAGCGGTATCGTTTTTGGCGGATTCGTTTCGCGCCACGCTGGCATCGATTCACAGACAACTTGGTGAGGAACAAAACGCCAAGGTAATTATGGTGACAAGTGGCACACCAGGCGAGGGTAAGACGACCGTAGTGTCCAATTTGGGGATCGCCCTTTCCGAAGCGGGACGGCGGGTCGTAGTCGTGGATGCAGACTTTCGAAGGCCGAGCCTCAGCAAAGTATTCGGCATCGAGTCGCCGGTCTCATTGACACGGATACTCGAAGAGAGCCGTCCGATTGAAGATTATCCGGCAAGCAGTCTGGCGGCTCAAAGTAACTTCCCTGGTCTCGATGTCTTACCGAGCACTGGCTCGAGCACACGCATACCGACGTTAATTTATTCGAAACGCCTGCCAAGGATCTTAGCTCGCTTGCGGCGTGAATACGATTTGGTCCTGATAGACGTTCCGCCCATCCTCTTCCCGGCCGACGCGCGCGTTGTGGCGCAACTGGCGGATGCAGCGGTTCTCATTATTCGCTCCGGATACACGGCAAAAGAAAACGTTCGCTCGGCCGTCAACATTCTGCACGAAGACGGAATTCCGATTTTAGGGACCGTCTTGAATGATTGGACGCCGTCGGGCTCCGCAAACGCACTGAGTTACTACCGGTATTACGCGCAACTGGAGATGAATCGGAAGTGAAGGTGGTCTATTTGAACGCCGCCGGACAAATGGGCGGCGCCGAATGGAGTCTACTAACACTCTTAGGCGGCCTCCTAGAACAGCCTGACTTCACTGCGTGCGTTGTAATTCCCGAAGATGGTCCTCTTGCAGATCACTGCCGTCAGCTGGGAATCGCAACAGAGATACTTCCATTTCCGAAGGCGCTAGAAACAATCGGCGACTCCCGTCACGGGCGTACGTGGCGCGGAACAATGAGTTCGGTTGCTGCCGTTGCCGGCACTGTAAAACCGACGTGCGAGTATCTAGTGAGTCTACGACGACTACTAAGACGCGAGTGCCCGGACGCGATCCATACCAACGGTTTCAAAATGCATTTAGCCGGTGCTTGCGCGCGCTACGGAGTGCGCCGCCTTAGAAGTACGCCGTTGGTTGCCCATGTCCACGACTATGTGAGTTCACGGCCATTGGCCGGTATTGGGCTCAAGGTTGTTGCATCGCAGTTCTCGCGCTTTATTGCAAATTCGCTTAGCGTCGCCGAGGACCTGCGCCGGTTCTTGAGAACCGACCGCGTTGAAGCTGTTTACAACGCTTTCGATGCCAACCGTTTTTCGCCCGAAGGCGCCATACTGGACCTCGACGCGCAGTGTGGCCTGCCCCAAGCTGCATCTGGAACGGTGCGAGTTGGCTTAGTTGCTAGTTTTGGGCGATGGAAGGGCCATGTAACGTTTCTGCAGGCGCTGGCCAAGTTAGACCGGCAACTACCGGTTCGCGCATACGTGATCGGCGGACCAATTTATAGAACGTCAGGCAGTCAATACTCGATCGAGGAATTGTGGTGTGAGGCGAGGCGGCTGAACGTTGCGGATAGGGTCGGCTTCACTGGCTTTTTGAGTGACTCCGCCCCCGCGGTCAGAGCCTTGGATATTGTTGTACACGCGAGTACACAGCCGGAGCCATTCGGAATGGTAATCGTAGAGGCGATGGCTTGCCGGAAGGCGGTGATTGTGAGCAGCCTAGGCGGCGCGCAAGAACTCTTTGAAGAGAACAGAACGGCGATGGGCCATCGTCCCGGCGATGCCGACCAATTAGCTGAGAAAATTCAACTCCTTGCGAAGGATCCTTCGCGGCGAGCGGCGTTGGGCCGCGAGGCGTGCTTGGCTGTGAATTGCCGCTTCCGGCAGTCAGACATGGCTTCGAGTTTTCGGCGAACCTACGATTCGGTTGTAAAGGCGCCATTATTTGAGGGCCAGCCAGTACCCAGTTGCTAGGCCGGAAGCGTAAATGAACATTCTGCATGTAGGCACCGGAAACATGTTTGGCGGAGTCGAGCAAAACCTGCTGACGCTTGCCCGGGCAGCCCGATATTGTCCGGAGATGACCCCGCATTTCGTAGCGTGTTTTGAAGGGCGGCTGTTAGATGACCTTAGAGCGGCGAATGCCAGCTGCCATCGATTAAACGACATGCGCGGCAGAACACTGAAGCATGTAATATCGAACCGGACGCGTCTTCGCAAGCTGCAGGAAAGCCTAAAAGTTGAGACTATCGTCTATCATTCACTTTGGTCATGGGCGTTATTAGGAGTGGGTTTAAGAAGCCGAGCACGCACCGCGCTTTGGTTCCACGATGCGGTCCAGCAGGTCCACCTGACCGAGCAAATCTGCCGGCTGCAAATGCCGGACACGATCATTGCTAACAGCGCGTACACAGCCAGCACAGTTTCTAAGATTTACCGCGCGGCGCGACCGCAAATCGTGCACCCGCCGGTATGTGATTCCGCCCAAAATGGAGAGCCAACGGTCACCCGGCATCTTCGAGAAAGTCTCAAGACAGCCGCGGAAGACGTCGTCATCGTCCAGGTAAGCCGCCTGGAACGGTACAAGGGACAAAAGCTCCATATCGAAGCTCTTGCCAAACTACGGCACTTGAATGGCTGGAAAGCGTGGCTCGTCGGCGGTATACAGCGTTCGTGTGAGATTAGCTACCTTGAAGAACTGCAAAACATGGTTCTCCGGCTCGGACTAGAAGACCATGTTCATTTCTTAGGCCAGCGTTCGGATGTTCCCAACATTTTAGCCGCGGCAGATATCCATTGCCAGCCCAATATTGGTCCGGAACCGTTTGGGCTCACCTTTGTCGAGGCCATGTCGGCGGGGCTCCCGGTCGTGACGACAAGAATCGGTGCGGCGCCAGAGATCGTGAACAGCGATTGCGGCATTTTGGTTGAGCCGAACGATTCGGCAGCACTCGCGGAGGCTTTGCGGACCTTAATCGTTGACCCAGTTCGAAGAAGTCAACTCGGCATCGAAGCGCGTCTCCGGGCAAAGGAAATCTGTGATCCAGGAAAACGGTTACGCGACTTACTCGAAATTCTAAAGATGGATCGTATGTCGGCTCGTCGAAACGGCCAAGAGCGGCGGGAATCAAGATCGAGGCCACCGTTTTCCCGCAGCTCAGCGCTAACACGCGATAGCGATTAGGGCCGAATCCGCGCGTCGTTAGGCTTCTTCAATTCTCAAATGGGTGCGATACTCTGCGGGTTAGCCGCGATAACGACATATTTTGCCGTGGGGCGCAGCGCGCGGTTCGGCCTGATTATCGTTTTTCTGTGGGGATTTCTTTATGGAATTTTACGCGCTAACTACCTCGATTCATTTGCTCATTTCATTTTCGACGCGAGCCTAATAGCCTTCTACTGCGCGTACGGCTGGAAACTGACCCCAGATGAGCGGAAACGGCTCCGCACGCTTCGCACTTGGTTAGTGGTGCTGATTGGTTGGGCATTGTTGATTGCCATCATTCCGTTTCAACACCCTCTGGTGACATTAGTTGGATTGCGGGGCAACATATTCTTCCTGCCACTGATCTTAGTCGGAGCACGCCTGAAAACAAAGGACCTGCTGATCTTCGCCGGTGGTGTCGCCGTTCTGAACTTGCTTGCGATCGGTTTTGGCTCAGCAGAATACGTGTTGGGAGTCAAACGATTCTTCCCATTTAACGCTGTTACTCAAATCATCTATAACAGCAACGATGTAGCCGGATATCAGTATCTGCGGATTCCATCCACCTTTGTGACGGCGCATGCCTATGGAGGAGCGATGGTAGCAACTTTGCCGTTCTTATTCGGGGCATGGGCACACCCCGGGGCCGGGCGAATACAAAAGTTATTGTTCGTAAGCGGCATGGTCGCGGCTCTCGTAGGCGTCTTGATGTCGTCGACAAGAGTCAATTTCTTGTATGCCGCCTTAGTCGCACTGGCCGCCATCCTGACTGCGAACATACGTGCCGGAAACCGGGTACTTCTCATTATCGGTCTCGTGATCGTGGGCATTGTCGCGAGTGGCAATCAGCGCCTTTCGCGCTTCAAGTCCTTAGGAAATGGGGAAGTAGTGACGGACCGGCTGAGCGGGAGCGTCAATCGTACCTTTTGGCAGATCGCACAAGAGTATCCCATGGGGAACGGTTTGGGCGGCGGAGGAACGAGCATCCCGTTCTTTCTGGCAAATCTTGTGAAAAGACCAGTGGGAATGGAAAGCGAATACGCGCGGATCATGCTCGAACAAGGCATTCCTGGATTACTTCTCTGGGGCGTATTCTTCGGGTGGCTTCTGACCAGTTCAAGAGCGTTCGAGCGGGGACCGTTTCGATCAGGCCGCATTCTGGCCTGGGTATCTTTCTGTTTTTCGTGTGTTGCCGCAGCCGTGGGAACGGGACTCATGACCTCTATTCCGCAAACGCCCTTTCTTCTACTTTGCATGGGATGGATCGCGGTCAGACAAAGACAAGTTCCGGATGACCTCGAAGAACTGAGGCGAGAGAGCAGCGAAGAGACAAGAGCCGTCAGTAGCGAAGCGCTGCTGGCTTTTTAGGTCAAGGATTAAGGCCGAAATAATGATATTGAAAGTCAATCGAAATGCCATCGCCGCATGAGCAGAACAAAAAGTTTTATGGACGGCATGGTGTCGGGCTATCTCTATCAAGCGGCCGTTATGCTGACGGGGATATGGCTAACGCCTTTTCTGCTTCACCGCCTAGGCCAACATGACTATGGGATTTGGATCGTCGGTCTACAATTGACGAGTTATGTAACTCTCCTGGACTTTGGCGTACTCGCGATTTTACCACGCGATGTTGCGTATGCGAGAGCGAGGGGCGGCGAGGATCTGAACCTTCTTCTCGGGGGAACGACCACCGTGGTTTGCGTGCAGACACTGGTCATTGCCGCCGCGTCGGGCGCCATTTGGTTTTACATGTCGGCGGATTGGGCGAAATTCCGAACGCCTCTCGGTCTGCTGTTACTGGGATGCACGGCAAGTTACCCGCTCAAAGTCTTTCCGGCCATTCTCGAGGGGTTACAGGAGTTAGGCTTTAATGCACGCGCAAGAATGGTTTCGTGGCTCATCTCCACTGCCGCAGTGATCGTTCTGGTGGCGCTCGGGTTTGGGCTTAACGCTTTGGCGCTTAGCCTGGTTCTAAACCAGTTCATCATGTCGTCCGCCGCCGCATGGCGGCTAAAAAAAGTACATCCGCAATTCCTTCCGCACTTAATCGCTCCAAACCGTCTGAAAGCCCGTGATTTCACCCGCGGGACATGGGTGGCTTTAGGCCAACTGCAAACCGTGCTGCTGGGCGGCATCGACGTACTTGTCATCGGGCGAGTTCTCGGAGCGGCGGCTATCGTTCCCTACTCGTGTACCAGCAAATTGACACGGGTTCTGCAGAACCAGCCGCATATGATTGTGCAAAACGCGCTGCCTGGCCTGAGCGAGATGAAGAAGAGTCTGCCGGCGCCGCGTATCCTGGCGGCTAGCTCAGCGTTGAATTTCGCAATGTTTCTCGCGAGTGGACTGTTAGCGGTTGTGATCATGTCCGTTAACGAAGGGTTCGTGCGCTGGTGGGTTGGGGATCCTCAGTTCGGGGGCATCACTCTCACGTTTGCACTGGTAGCCGCAATGGTCGCTAGCCATTTTGCGCATACCATCGGATATACCCTATTTTGTTTCGGTCATGAAAAACTAACCACAATATCCGCCGTGGCAGAAGGGCTTGTCAATCTTGCTGTCGTACTTATCCTGGTTAGCCGATTCGGCGTGATTGGAGTTCCGATCGGGTCCATACTCTCGTCACTGTTGGTCGCATTACCGATACAAGTAAGGGCGTTGGCAAGGGAGTTGAAGGTCTCCGTTTGGCAACTGATTGAGCCTGTGTGGCCGGTAATCTGGAGACAAGCGATTCTCCTTGCAGCAGCGTGGTTCGTATCGACCCGATGGGTGCCTCGCGGGCCTTTTTGGCTTGCTGTGACCAGCTGTGGCGCATGCGTTACCTACGGATTCGTCATGTTCCCGACGCTAAGACGGCCGCCAATTGGACAATATATTCATACGCATTTCCCGGCGGTCCGGTCCTGGTGGCTCCTGCCACTTAGTGGCAAATTGGCAAATCGTGAAAGCGCATGCGAACTATAGCCTTAGATTTCACGAGCCTGGATCGATTGAAGATCTCAAATGGGCAGTACCGGTATGGGGTGGACTTAATCCGCGGGCTTAGCCGCATGTCGGGCTTTCAGTTCGTTTTGTTGGGATCAAGACCCGAACCGCCTCCGGAAGTAACCGATGTTTTTCGGACGAATCCGAACTGGAAATATCGGAGACTGGCGCACGCCACATACCGGGGAGGTTATTTTGTCGATCATTTGAAATTCGGGACGGCACTACTCAAATGGCGCATCGATTTATTGCACGCTTTACATAGTTTCGTTCCCCGCTTCTGCCCCTGCCGAGTGGTAGTGACGGAACATGATTTGATGTTCGACCTCTTTGACGAATATGCATCCATCAGAAGGAGCCGCCCGTATCGCTGGTACTGCCGGAGCCTGCGTAAGGCTGAGAGAGTCATTGCCATCTCGCAGAACACCGCGCGGGACCTTACAGCTTTGCGCAAGATCGATCCTCGCCAGATCGATGTGGTGTACCACGGCACGGTTTTCGCATCGGTACCGGGTGAAGTCATTGAGAATCGGGTTGAAGCGGAGGCGGACGTTAGCCCGACACTGCTATCACCGTATAACCTGGAACCGCGCAAGAATCTTCGAACTTTACTCGAAGCCGTGGCAATATTAAAACCGATTTTTCCCAAACTGCGGCTGGTGCTGTTCGGACGGGCGGCTTGCACGCCAGCGCGAGAAAAGCTTTTCGAGTCGCAACTCGACACGACAGGAGTGCGCGGCCAGGTCGTCCGGCTTGGGTTCGTTGGCGATTCTGAATTACGCGCGCTCTATCGCCGCAGCACGGTGTTTGTCTTTCCGTCTATGTACGAAGGTTTTGGCCTGCCGATCCTGGAGGCGATGGCGCAGGGCGCTTGCGTTATCGCGCGAAATGCATCGGCGATGGCAGAGATCGTCAGTTCAGCCGGTCTTTTGGTGGAAACGGCGAATGCCGCCGAGTTGGCAGGAGCAATTCGGCATGCTCTGGACTGTCCGGAGGAACGCGAACGGATTGGCGGGGCAGCGCGGGAGCGGGCGCGGCAATTTACCATTGACCGGATGGCCTCGGAGACGGCCGCCTGTTACCAAAGAGCCTTCGATGGCATGCATGCACGTGACACGAACGCGCATCGAAGTTGAGCTCGGCCAGACAATCCTCGATATTCACAAAATCTGAATTTATGCTCGACTCCCTAGATGGAGAGACCGATTGGCATTTGCTTCACCACGTTGTTCGTGAGAACTCGCCCGTCGCAGTCGTCTACGGCTCCGCCCCGGGCATCGGCGGACTTGGTCATTCTGTAGCGTCGGCGCTCGATGGGATACGAGCCATTGTTCCAGACGTCTGGGCATGCGGTCCAACTCGTACCGGAAAATGGTTCGCCGAGGGAGGAAAGGCAGGAATCGTTTGGCGGACCGCCCCCGATCCGCCGATGACGCCAATAGATCGGCTTTGGTACCGGTGGCAAACCGGTCGTTATGTTCACTTCCGCGACGCGGCACTGGCGGCGTGGCACGCCAAGGAAATCGAAAAAGTCCAACCGAAGCTTCTATATGGGTTTACGCAAGTCAGTTTGGATGCAATGCGCTGGGCAAAGACTGCCGGCATTCCGACAATCCTTGAGAATCCCAATGGGCACATTCGGAATTTTCGAAGAGTCTATTGCGAGGAGTCTGAAAAGCTTTGTCACTCCCCGTTCAGAGGTCATCCCTGTTCTCAAATGGTTGCGCGGGTGGAGGCGGAGTACCAGTTAGCCACCTACATCCGCGTGTATTCTCACTGGGCAAAACAGAATATGGTCGATTTCGGCATCCCGGCGGGGAAACTGTTGGTAGCGCCGCACGGTATTGACACGGACCGATTCGCACCTTCTGAATACGAACTCCCTGAAAGGGACGGTCCGCTTAAGCTTTGTTTCGTCGGAAGCGTGTGCTTGCGAAAAGGTGTTTATTATTTGCTTCGCGCCATGCGGCGTTTCGAACGAGACCGATTGCAGCTGAGAATTGTCGGCGCAACGGGCGACCGGGCGTTTTCTAAGCTGTTTCTGCGTGAACGCAGGAATCTAGCTGTAGAAGCCGCCCCGGGAGACCCGTTACCCGCTTATCGCAAAGCCGAGATTATGGTGATGCCCACGCTGGAGGATGGCTTCGGATTTGTGGTGGCTGAAGCGATGGCATGCGGGTTGCCCGTGATCGTGACGTCAGCGTGCGGAGCGAGCGAATGGATCAAACAGGGAGAGACGGGGTGGATTGTTCCGCCCGGTGACGAAGACGCCTTGGCTTCCGCTATCGCAGACGCTTACTCGCGAAGGAGTGAACTGAAGGAGATGGGCGAACTCGGCCGCCGGCATGTATTGATGCAGGTTGAAAAGTTGCGGCCCCAATCGAGCTGTGCTCGCTAAGCAAAGAGAAGAAAAGGCGAGTGATCGGCCGTCCGAAAGAGCTGCTTCCTACACGTGGCATCTCATCACTCCCGAATATCCCCCAAGCCTGGGAGGCGTAGCCGACTATACAAAGCAGGTGGCCCTTGGCCTCCGCGGTCAGGGAGAAGCGGTTCACGTCTGGGCTCCAGGCAAACAGCAGGATTATGAGCAGGATGGCGTGGTGATTCACCGTCTCGCGGGCGGGATGCACCCGGCCAATTTGGCAGAGATCGAACGGGAGCTCGTAGCGCTCCCGGGCGAACAAAAGTTGTTAGTGCAGTGGGTTCCGCACGGTTTCGGTTATCGGTCGATGAACGTGTTTTTTTGCCGTTGGATCCACCGTATGTCGCACAAGGCATCGATTGAGGTGATGATTCACGAACCATTCCTCCGATTTTGGGAAGGTTCCTGGCGGCAGAACGTAGTGGCGACAGTGCATCGCGCGATGGTGATGATGTTGCTCCAGTCCGTACAGCAGGTTTGGGTTTCAACGCCGGATTGGCAAAAGTCGGTTCGTCCCTGGACATTGGGCCGCAGGATTCAATTCGGGTGGCTGCCGGTACCAAGCAATGTGGAAAGAAGTAGCGGCTCAAAGGAAGTTGGCCGAATTCGCGAACGTCTCGCTGCCGGGGGACACGAGATCGTTGGACACTTCGGAACTTTTGGCAAAGGGGTGAAAACGCTCATCCGGAGGGCTCTTGCGGAATTGCTTTCCTTGCGGCCACACGCGTTGGTGCTGCTGATGGGCGCTGGCAGCCGGGAGTTCCGGGCCGAGTTGTTAGAAGAATGGGCGAACTTCGAACACCGGATCATTGCTACCGGCGCGCTGAACAAAGCTGAACTTTCGGCGTATCTATCCGCCTGCGACGTTTTGATTCAACCTTTTCCCGACGGTGTGAACGGCCGCAGAGGTAGCGTCATGGCCGCGTTGTCGCATGGAAAGGCCGTTGTGACGACAGCGGGCCGCGCCACGGAGAAAGAGTGGTCGGAGCGAGGCGCCGTCTCGCTCGTCGCTCTCAATGAGCAACATGGCCTCTGCCGCGCAACCTGCCAGTTGTTGGCTGATCCGTCAGCGAGAGACGCTTTGGGACGACGGGCGCTCCGGCTGTACGACGATTTGTTCGATGTGAGACACACGATTGCTGCACTGCTTGGGCGCCAATCATCCGGCGAATGCGAATCCTTATCGTAAATTCCCAGCGAGCTTTGGTGGGAGGCGTCGAGAAGTATTTGGCTGGCTTGCTGACTGAGTTGGGGCGGCGCGGCAACGATTTGGCATTTGCCTATGAACACGATGCCGCGAGCGCCGAAGCGCGGGTTGACACCGCGATGCCCGGTTTGCCGCTTTGGGACATCCTGGGGGCCAAACAGGATCAATTGCTGAGCGAAATCGAACATTGGCATCCAGATTGTGTCTTCTTTCACGGGTGCCGCGCGCGCGAGTTTGAAGGCGCCATTACTCAGAAGTATTTGAGCTACTTATTCGCGCATGACCACCAACGCACATGTCCAACCGGCAGCAGAAGTTTCGCAAGCCCATCGCTAGCGCCCTGTACGCGGAAGGCGGGATGGCAGTGTTTGGTCTGTCATTATCCACGACGTTGTGGCGGTCTGAATCCAATCGTTGCGTTGCGTGGTTACACGCAGTGGAAAGATTCTTGGTCCGGCATGCAGCGATTTCGCCGGGTATTCGTCGCCAGTGGCGCAATGCGAGAAGAGATGCTTTTGCAAGGGTTATCGCCCTCAAAAATTGGTGTGATTGCTCCATTTAATGGCGAAGTCACCGCCGATGCGGATCCGCCCAAACCACGGCCTTTTACTAATCGAATCGTATTCCTAGGCCGCCTGGTTGCGGTTAAGGGAGCGGAGTTGCTGATTCGCGCTCTGCCTTTGATTTCGGAGCGGTTAAACAGGCGAATCGAATTGATTGTGGCGGGTGATGGATCAGAGCGACAGCGGTTGGAAGGGCTCGCACGGAATACGAGTTTGCCGGTGACATTTCCGGGTTGGCTGGATGCCGGCAAGCGCACTGAGCTATTGCGCGGAGCCGATTTGCTCGCCGTGCCAAGCAGATGGCCTGAACCGTACGGAATGGTGGGCGCAGAAGCGGGTGCGGTAGGTGTCCCAGCAGTCGCTTTTGCGACGGGGGGCGTTTTGGACTGGCTTAAGCCTGGTATTTCCGGCGAGCTGGCGGCCGCCCAGAATGGATGTCCTGAAAGCTTTGCTGCCGCAGCGGTTCGCGCCTTGGCCGATATGGACCATCATCAACAGTTACGTGAAGGCGCCTGGCGGCATTCGCAAACCAATAGCGTGGCGAACCATGTCAATCAGCTCGAACAAGTGTGGCGCGAGCAGATGGACAACTCCGTCGCGGATTGAGGGCGTAAAGCTGCTCCCGGCGCATAAATACATGACATCTCCCGCACTTACTTGCAAATCCTTACCGGGGCAGACGAGGAACGAGAACGTTAGAACGATCTCGCTTCGTCCGAGAGTGCTCCAGGTTGGAAAGTTTTACCCCCCGCACTGGGGCGGTATGGAAACGCACCTTCAGTCTCTTTGCCAAAGCTTGAAGGAGAATGCCGACGTTTCTGTGTTAGTGGCGAACAACTCACGGCAAACGGTGGACGAAATTGTCGACAACATTCAAGTAGCACGGCTCGGGCGGCTATTTGAAATGGCGAGCACATCAATCTGTCTGGGTATGATTTCCCGCATCAAAGCGGCTGGCGCACAAATCGTCCACATCCATGTGCCCAATCCCGCCGCTACCCTTGCCTACCTCGCCAGCGGGCATAGCGGAAAACTGGTCATTACTTATCACAGCGATGTGGTGCGTCAGAAAGTATTGAATGGGCTGTTCGAGCCAATTCTTCAGATGTTGCTCCGCCGGGCAGACGCAATATTAGTGGCGTCGCCCAATTATCTCGCGACTTCCCAATCTCTGCGCAACCACAAGCACCGTTGCCACGTTGTGCCGCTCGGAGTGCCGCAATCCTGTTTTGAGCCGGCAGCGCCAAGAGAGGTTGCCGCGAGGAGAAAGCAGCATGCGAAGCCATTAATCTTGAGCGTTGGCCGGCTGGTCTATTACAAGGGATTTGAATATTTGATTCGCGCTATGCGCTCCGTACCGGGTCATTTACTGCTGATCGGCAAGGGGCCATTGAAAACGGCATTAGTGGAGTTGGCCATCCGGCTGGGGGTTAGAAACCGCGTAACATTCGTCAGTGAGCTAGCACCCGAAGCGCTGCACGCGGCTTACCACGCCGCGGACCTGTTTGTACTTCCATCAATTTGCAGGAGTGAAGCATTCGGAATGGTGCAGGTGGAAGCAATGGCGGCGGGCTTGCCGGTCGTAAACACGAATCTACCATCAGGCGTACCATTTGTATCGCCGCACGGGGTGAGCGGTTTGACGGTTCCGCCGGCCGATTCCGAGGCGCTAGCGGAGGCGATCAATTGCCTGCTGAACGCGCCGTCGCTGCGGTCGGAATATGGGCGGGCCGGGCGCGAGCGGGCGCTCAAGGAATTCTCTTCTCAGACGATGACTAAGAGGACAATAGATGTGTATCGTACCATCCTCAGAGCTAGTTAAGCGAAACAGAGTACGACCTGCGGGTGTGAGGGCCCATCCAATGCACCCCCTCACATGGATCCCCACTGAAACCAAGAATCTGCTCGACGTTGGATGCAATGACGGCGCGTTGCTCGTTGATTGCAAACGGCGTTATCCGCAGATGGAAGTTTGTGGAGTTGATGTCAACCGTAAGGCCGTTGATGAGGCGAGGCGATCGCTTCCGGCAAGTGACATAAGAGCTATCGACGGAGTCGTATTGCCCTTCGAGGATGACTCATTCGATTGCGTCACTTGTATTGAAGTGATCGAGCATGTCCCAGCTCTAGATCGAAAGAAACTGATGAATGAGATGCATCGGGTACTTCAACCGGGCGGGCTCTTTCTAATTCGTTGCCCCTATGCTGGAAGCTTTGCGTGGTTGGATTCGAATAATTTTCGTTTTCGGATGCCCTCCCTTTATAAGGTATTAGTGGGAAAGGGGCTTCGCGACGGCGGCTATGCTCATGGATCAGAAGATATCTGCTGGCATCATCACTTTGAAATGGGTGAGCTACGGGAATTGATTGGCCCAGGCTTTTCGGAAGAGTACCTCCGACGCGGCGGACTTGCCCTCTTTCCGATTGTGGATCTCCTCAGATGGCCGTTTTATCGGTTGCGAAGATACAACAATCCGCTATTAAGACTACTGAATGGCATTGCCGCCTTGGATTTAGGCATTGATTACGGCGAGCGGTCATTTGATGTGTTGATGGTGCTCCGCAAGGCGGCCCTTGATTGCATATGAAGATCGCTTTCGTCGTTCACGATTTCAACAGGACGTGGGGGCACAGCCGGTATGTGGCTGAACTGTCGGAACGGTTTGCCCAGCATCATGAGGTTCACGTTTATGCAAATACGGTAATCGCCGACGAGCGGGTATCGCGAGTTCATTTTCACAAAGTTCCAGCATGTCGGAAAAATGCGTTTTCCACTGTGCTGAGTTTTATCGTGCCAGCAACAGTCGGGATTCGCGAGAAGTTCGACATTATTCATTCGCAAGGTTTCTGCGGACTGAAGTATGACGTGATAACGGCACATCAGTGCAGCCAGGAGTGGTACAACTCGCGCTGTAAATCCGAAAAAAGGCTACCGCTGAAGGAACACGTCATGGGCATCGTCATCAGCTTCTTAGAGGGGCAGCTTTACGCGAGGGCGCGGACAGCGCATGTGATCGCAGTTTCAAATCGAATCAAAGAAGACTTGCTCCGGAATTATGGTTCGCAAGCTCCGATAAATGTGATTCATCACGGCGTCGATTTTGAGCAATTCTCTCCCAACACGACTCCGGGTATCCGATCCGGTGTTCGGGGAAGCTGGGGCGTTGAGCTAGGCAGATTTGTCTTTCTATACGTGGGGAACCTCCAGAAGGGCGCCACGCAATGTATTTTGGCGATGAAGCAGTTCCCGGAAGCGCGGCTGGTGTTGATTTCACGATCGGACCCCACCGGATGGCAGAAGCTCGCCGAGGAGAATGGCGTAAGCGACCGGGTCATTTTAGCCGGGCAAAATGAGCAAGTGGAGCAAGCATTTGCCAGCGCGGACGCATTTTTGATGCCGACACCCTATGATCCGTTTGGCTTGGTGATCACAGAGGCAATGAGCTGTGGGCTGCCGTCAGTAGTAAGCCGTGAAGCGGGCGCATCCGAGCTGGTTAAACCCGGCCTTAACGGGCTAATTCTGGAAGACGTAAAGGACGTCGAGGAATTAGCTGGCCATATGCGAATGCTGTATAGCGATCGTGAATTCGCACGAGGTTTAGGGAAGGAAGCGCGGAAGACTGCCGAGTCACGGTCGTGGGATGAAGTCGCCACCCAAACAATGAATGTGTATCAAACCTATATCGAATCGCGCCGCAAGATCGTCCCCGCGGAACTTCAGTGCCGATAGCCACCAGTCAAAATCATTTGGGAACGGCAGCTACGGCTAGCGTCGCGGGCAAACTTGGAGAGCGCTCGATTTCGCAGAAACGGCTGGCCTTCCTCGTGAATGGCTCCCCGGACAGCGCAATGGCGGTACGCGCGCGAAGTTTTGCGAGGGAACTCAAGGAATACGACGTGGAGATTCTATTTAGAAATATAAGGAAGATCGCGGCAATTTTTGAATTTCTTCGGGCGTTGTTCCGTGTCGTGCCGGCGGTTGTATATGTTTTCGACATGTCGTTTTCCGGTGTTGTGGCGGGATTTCTTTATCGGTTTATGAG
>JBARMQ010000341.1:0-2366 GCA_049802535.1 Bryobacteraceae bacterium
AACCGACGTCGTATGCATCCATGCCGAATACGCCCCCGATCTCGGACCCGAGCATCGCGCCGCCTTTGGTAATTTTTTCGCCACTCGAGGTTGCCGGCCCGGCATACACCTTTCTTGCCGCCGCGACCTGTGCTGGCGTCAGGCAGGAAGTGGTCTTGGCGCTCGTGCAGGCGATCTCTGCGGGATCAAAATTGCACGAGCGCGGATCGCCGATCAACCCATCTTTTACCCCATCATTAAGATCGCATTTGGCAACGACCGCAGCATGCAACGCGCGCACCTCGGCTGGCCCGATTAAACCCTGGCCGCTCTTGTCTTTCACCACCAGGTTATTCCACAAGAGACTCATGAACACGGAACTCAAATTGATCGCGGGGTCCATCGCCACGATGCCGTCGAAGTCCGAGGGATATCGCTGTGCCTCCAGCATGGCTTCTCGCCCGCCGCCCGAGCACCCCATGAAGTAAGCGCGCTTGAAAGGTGTTTGATAAAACTCTCTGGCAATCGCTTTACCTGCCAGCCCGGCTACGTGAACGCCACGGTAGGCATAGTCAATTTTGGCTTGCAGATTGTTATAGGCCCATTTTGCGTCGAGGCCGGAGGCTTTGTGACAGTCATCCGAGCCGACGCAGGCGTAACCTTTGCCCAATGCATCCCGGCAGCTGTTGCCGCCTGCTGAATTGATGCCGCAGAATCCGCCGCAGCCGATTTGGATCACTTTGCCATTCCAATTCTCGATCGGCAGCAACAGTTCGATGCCGACATTCGGATTGACATAGCCCTGGACATGGCAGAGGGCGGGAAAGTCATTGCCGGCCGGCAAAGGCTTTGCTTCCAGCACTTGCGTGGGGGCGTCTTGAATGTGCGAAAAATCCGTGACCTCGAGCTTCTTGCATTGCGAGGTCAAATCGCTCGGCGGCGATTGTGCGTGGACCAAGTTGTATCCGAGCAGCAAAGCCAGCGTCAGAATGAGCCTGTTCATGCCGCGCGCCTCAATCCTTGCGCCATCGCATTCAAGCTGGGTCTGGCGATAGCCAGCTTGCCGCGCAGATCGAAGCAACTCATTGGTCCCCATCCGAGCGTGCAGAGGCTCGGCGCCCAGGGTCTGAGGCCCGTCAGCAGCCCGGTTTTTGCCCCCCATTGCGTGATATCGCGCGTGAGGTCGGATTGTCCCTGAGGCGTAAGCGGATACCCAGGCAGCGGCACGACCCAACTGCCCTCTGCACCGTAGGTAAAGTCCTTCGAGGCAGGATATCCAAATTCAGCGATGAACAGTCCACGCTTCAGGCCTTGATTCAGCCGCCTCGCCAGGATTTTGAGACCTTCCAACACATCCACCGAGCCGAGCGCAACATGGGGGTTGATCATGCGCGAATCGATACTAGGATAGTATGAAGTTCCCAATTGATCCGGCAGATATCCGTTGTCGCGATGCACTTGAAAGAATCGCAGCATGAGTTCCGGATAGAGAATTCCGACCGGACCCACATGCGTGCTGAACTTGGCCGCCTTATCAATCGAGCGCACTCCCTCAGCAACCGCCGCAAACATTTGTCCCGTGTAGGGCCAGAGATTCTTCGACAACCAATCACCTTGCTGCTGCTCGCTCAAGGCGCGCAATTTGACCACCGTCATCCTGCCGATTTCGCGATTGACGCCATCAGGTGCCATGTAAGGAGGCTGACCGCGAAAGATAGCCTCGCCTCCTGCCCCGCCGAAGGTGCTGATCGCAACACCGGCAACGCCAAAATTGACTTCGTTGCCAAGGTCCCAGTAGTTGACCTTGACTCCCGTACTCATGATTTGCTCGGCCACCAGCGCCCCATAGCCCCGAAGAATCGGAGTCATCTGATCGATGCTCAAGGTGTGCCATGGCCCGGGTACTTTGAGCTGCGGATAGTCGCTGAAATCCGGAGGCGGCTGCCCGCTCATATCGCCGTAGGTACCCCACAATCCCAACTCCGGGTTGAACGGCAAGTTCAACTTCTTCGCAAGCCGCGCCCGCTCCAGACCCCTTCCAATGCTGTGATCCCCATCGCCAGGCACGTTGCTCTTGGTGCGTATGCGCGCGTACACCTCGGTTGCACCATGCGCGACATACAAGCGCTGCAGTGATTCTGCGTCGCCTGCGCGCCTTGTACCGTCGGAATAAATGACGCCGCCCTTGAGTACCTGTTCGGTGAACGGATCGAGACTGAGCGAAACGCGAAAAGATGAATCCGGCGCAGGTGCGCTACCGGACGTGCGCTCGACGACTCCCAGGGCCGCAGCCCCCAGAGCGAGCAACACAGAGCGACGATCTATATTGGCCATCTCGTTCCCCCGGCAAGCCTAGAATGCGATGCGCGCCTTGCGCGCCTCAATGC
>JBARMQ010000342.1:0-2467 GCA_049802535.1 Bryobacteraceae bacterium
GAACGTGAGCTTAGGAGAGAATTTCCAATTGTCCTGCACATAGAAGAAGGTGCGGTACTGGTGTTCGGTTGCGGTCGTAGAGGTGCTGAAATAGCGCGACATGGTCGACACATCGCCAAACAGCAGCGAGGCGATGCCGAGGCCACCAGGAGTGGACCCAGACGCCGTCGCAGTGCGCTCGGTTTGAAACTGCAATTGTCCTGTCCGGTTCACGTCGCTGGGGATGCGCAATTCCTGAAGATGCCGGATTTCAGCCCCAAATTTGACCGAGTGCCGTCCGATGTCGCGGGTCCAATCATTCACAAAGGCGTATTCCTGCTCCGTCATATTGAGCGGGCAGTTGCAGTGATTGGCGCCGTTGTTGCCGGACCCAAGATAGGCGATCTCGCCGATCTTGCCGGCTGCGTCCCCGATTTCGATCTGTGAAGCGCCACCCGATCCCGGCGCCCCGGTGTTCAAGCCCGCCCAGCCAAGGTTCGTCATCAGCGGAGTGACGCCGTCGTACTTGGCTTCTATGAAGGCATAACGGAAATACGAAAATCGAACGTCCGTCACCAGCTTGGGAGACACAGCGAGATCGGTGCCCGCTGCCAGGCTGTGGTTGCCGCCCGTTTCGCTCCCTGCCCAACCGCCTACGCCAAAACCGTTACCGCCCACCGCGCCCAATGCCGCGGGCGAGCTTTGACTGGAACCGAGATACCCGTACCGGCCGAAGATATGCATCGTCGGTTTGACCTGATAGTCAATGCGCGTATCGGCCTGGTTGAAGTTGTACACGCCGAAACCGCCGGCTACATAGTTGTTCTGCACACCGGGCAAACTGGCAGCAGGAATGATCTTGAGCAGGTTGATCGCGGCCGGCGACAACCTCGAGTTCGGAATCTGGTTGTTCGCGAAGGGTATGCGCCCAACCCCGGTCCTGGCGCCGTCCGCGTTCACCGCGCCGCTGTCCGGATCGTAGGCCTGTCCCTGGCCGCCTTGGAAATACTCACTCAAATCGCAGTTCGTTCCCGCTACGCCGGTGCAAGTGGAGTGCACCAGGGTCGTGGGTACGGTGAGCTTGAAGGAATTGCCAACCTTCTGGCGCGTTCCTTGATAGTCGGCGAAGAAGAAGAGCTTGTCGCGTTTGATTGGGCCGCCGATGGTACCCCCGAACACATTCGAAAGAGTGTGAGGAATATCGGGTCCGACGGGGTTATTCCCCGGGTATTGGGTGAAGGGGTCGCGTGCTTGCTGAGCGTCACTATGACGGTAATCGTAAGCCGAGCCATGGAATTTATTGGTGCCCGACTTCGTTTGCATCACGGTTACGCCTGCCACCGCCGCACCGAACTCGGCATCGTAGTTCTGGTTGATGAACTTCAGCTCCTGTATCGAATCGAGCGGAGGGTTGACGACAATCTCGCCAATAAAACCGTCCTTGTCGTTGGCGCCGTCGAGCACAAACCCGGCAGAAAAGGGAGACTGGCCGTTCGAAGAAATAGGAATCGACCGCTGAGGATCTTCTGCGTTGGCATTGGAAAACGTAGAAGCAGTCGTTGCCGGAGCCAGCAGTACCAGGCTGGTGGTATTGCGCACCAGGTTCGGCGTCTCCTCCACCGTGAGCGTATTGAGTGTTGTGGAGACGTCCGCCCGATCCGTCTTTAATTCCGGCGCTTCAGACGTGACTTCAATCGTCTGTGACGCGGCTCCCGGCTTCAACTCGAAGTTCACTTGAGAACCACTATCCGCCGATACCTGAATCACAGCCGATTCGGCGGAAGAAAAGCCGGGTGCTTCCACCTTCAATTGGTAGTGGTCGGGGATCAGATCATGCACCAGGAAGCTTCCCGCGTCGGAGGTCGTCACCACCCTGGTTGTGCCTTTATCTGTGTCGGTGACTGTGATGGATGCATTTGGCACCACTGCGCCACTGGCGTCGGTCACGGTGCCGTTGATCGAGCCGAAGATTGCCTGCGCCAGAGTGCGCGAGGGAACCAGGGCGAGCAGGACGCCCAACAATAGCAGGCATCCTTGGAAAGCGGCATCACGCGTGGCGGTCTTAGCTGTAGCCGATGAAATAGAAACGTGCGTCATGAAGATACTCCTCCGAATGGCTCCTGCAGCATCTTAGGAACATGCTGTCAGTCCCCGAATGGAACGGCCCTTGATCTTGACTTATCGATCGAGTCAGATACACAGCGTCTGCAGACGGGAGTTGTAATCGGGTAGAACTCTAGGCACTGGATGCAATACGCGAATCCGCCTAAAGTATGACTCTGGAGAAAATAGTTACAGGAGAGTTGCCGCCGCCAACACGCCTCACGCTGGTCGCCAGGGTGGTAAACTCCTTCCTCAAGAATCCCAGCGTCTGGTTAGGGCGATGTAATGTCTGGTTTTCAAAGCGATCGCAGAAAACCCTGGCTGTCGGGCCTGTGGCTAAATACGGTCTTGTTCCTGGCTCTGCTGGCCGCGGATCCTGGCTTCG
>JBARMQ010000343.1:0-9074 GCA_049802535.1 Bryobacteraceae bacterium
ACGCGGCGTGTACTTCCCACCTTCGCAGTATGAGTCCGGGTTTGTCTCGTCGGCCCATACAGCCGCCGACATTCGCCATACAGTGAATGCAATCGCTGACTTTTTCTCTCAGCCGGGCAATGCCTGACGCTCCGCGCGTACTGGTCACCGGCGCGGCCAAGCGAATTGGACGTTCCATCGCCATCGAGTTATCGCGTCGCGGCTTTGCAGTGGCCATTCACTATGGAACTTCCGCGGCAGAGGCTGCCGCGCTCTCCCGCGAATTGAACGGCGCTCCCACCTTCCAAGCTGATTTGGAAAGCGTCCCGGAGATCCGGCGCATGTTCGCAGAAGTGCGTGAACGCTTCGGCCCCCTGGATTGCTTGGTCAATAACGCCGCCCGCTTTACTCGTTTTGATCCGTTGGAGATCACCGAGTCCGATTGGGACTTCATCCACGATGTCAATTTGAAGGCGACATTCTTCTGCTGTCAGGAGGCCGCGCGCCAGATGAAGGAGCGTGGTGGTGGACGCATTGTTAACATCAGCTCGCTGGGCGGCATTCGCCCTTGGGCCGAGCATGTTCACTACTGCGCCTCGAAGGCCGGCGTGATCATGATGACGAAAGCCTTGGCAAAGGCGCTCGCCCCGGAAATCACTGTCAATTCGATAGCGCCCGGCGTCATTGCTTTCAATGATGTCGATGAACGCACGCAGCGAATGATCGATGCGACACCCATGCGCCGTGCCGGGAAGCCGGAGGAGATCGCCGAAGCCGTACATTTCTTCCTCACCGCCCCCGACTTCATCACCGGCCAGATCTTGGCGGTTGATGGCGGCTTAAGTGAACGATGAAAGGGAGGTGCGCGGTGGAAGAAGTCTACGGCATCAACCACCGCGCATGCTCGAACGCGAGGAGGAAGAGTATGAAGCGAAGCTTGCCGGCATGCGTGGGGCAATTGCTGAAGGCGATGCCAGCGGTATTGCGCCGACCGGTGCGAGCCGGAGGGTATCTGGGTATCCGGTATCCTGCATGAGCGAATGCTTGCGGGAAGGCATGTTTTCGATGATGACGAAAACGCACCCTGCTAGAGCGCTGATGCAACGGCCGTGCACGAGATCCCAAATCCGGACTTTGCGGTCGTTTCCAACCGAAATGGCTCTCCTCCCGTCAGGCGTAATTTTGACGCTTTGAATGTCATCTCCATTGAAAGGTTTCAGAACGCGAATACAACGACCTTGCTCCAAATCCCAAAGGCGCAAGGTCGTATCATGACAAGCTGAAATCGCCGTGCGCCCATCGGGCGTGATACTAACAGAGTTGATTTCCGATTCACCACTGTGACGGTGTCCTCTTAGCGTGCGCAGCAGCTTCGCGCCTTCCAAGTCCCACAATCTGAGCCAACCAGCTACACAGCCAAAAAGTGCGCTCTTTCCGTTTGGGGTCACGGCGATGCTTCTGATACCAGAATCAACCATCTCCACATCCGGAACATATAAGCCGCGTTGGACATCCCAAACACGGATCGTTCGATCATAATTCGCCGATACGGCACGTCTGCCATCGGAAGTTATGCTGATCGCTGTGACATCATGGTACCGCTCGTCAAGGACTCGTTTTTGACCAGTGGTCAAGTCCCACAGCGTGAGTGCCTCAGCGCCAATGAGGGCCAACTTCCCATCGGGCGTTATACATCCGTTCCTGACATAGCGTTCCTTCAACTTGAAGGTCGCCAACCTCTTTCGCCGCGACGAATCCCAAAGGCACATCCGGGCATCACCGAATGGATGCCAGCTTAATAACGAGGATAGTAGAAATTTTTCGTCAGGCGTAACGGCTAATACAGCACCGCGGCATTTTGTGAGCGCTTAGAAATCAGAGCTCCACTGGCAATATCGAAAACCCGTCCTCCGTCAACGATTAATCTGCCAGCCGGAGTGATAGCCAATTGCCCGAAATTGACGTGTTTCAAAGTACGCTCTAGTCTGTGAAAATGCAAATTCCAGATGTAGATGTTCTTTTCTGTTCCGGATAGGGCATAACGCCCATCAGCGCTAATCGCGATATTGCGACCGGGCCCAGCGTCTCCATCGAGGCGGGTCACGGTGCCGTCTTGCACATCCATAACAGCTAATGTGTATTGCAGTGGGGGAGCGGACCCGAGGTTCAGCACCGCGAGCCTCCCGTCTTTGGAAAACGCGAGCTCACAAGCTATTTCATTGGAACCTAATTTCAGCTCACGTATGATGGCGCCAGTTTCAAGATCCCATATTTGGAGCGTTTTATCCGACGAACTAGACAATGCGATTCGGCCTGTTTCGTCCACTGCTACAGCCATGACATGGCTTCGATTAGTCAGTATTTGCAGGCAGGAAGGAGTGGGGTTGTACCTCGATTTAGAATGCCAGCATCGAAGTAAACGTGGTGTGGTGTTCTGAATCGCCGCCGTGGAAGCTTCGTGAACCGGGCCGGCGGACGCGTGGTTGAAGGCGTGCTGCGCAACGAAGCCCGGCTGCTTGCTGAGTTCAAGTAGGGAGTAACATTGCTGCGAAGTGAATCGATGGAATGCTCGTACTCGGTCTAGGCGGCTAGGGCTTGATAAGACTTCCTGCACATCGCTGTCGATCTGCTCCCCAATCCTTTGAGGAATGGATGGAATGATGTCGGGAAACCCGAGAACAGTGTCCGGAGTATCCGGCTTTACTTTCATCTGGTCGCGTTGATTAGCGCACGCGCGAACATATTCGGTGATCTCTTTCTGCCATCGAGCTAATCGCTCGTCGTAAGAGCGCTGTTGGGCAACGTCTGCCTGCGCTTCCGGCAGTGATATAAGCGCCCTGATGTAATCGGCTACAAGCTCAAATACCATCTGAGCTTCCGTTTTCGATGCGACGAAACACAGATCCGTTAATGTGGTCGCGAGCACCTCAAAGCTACCTTGCTCGAGTAGGTGAATGGCTCCATGTCGGAGCGCATATCGGTACCGGAAAAGCTCGCTTTTTTGCGCGGCCCAGTGTTTCGCGCTCGCCTTCCTTCAAACGACTCAATCTAAACTGATCCCGCGTTCTGCCTCGCATTGCTGCCCCTACTTTGTCGCGCCGGATCACTTCAGATTGAGTACTAACGTATTTCGTCAGAAGACTGTCCTCAGTTTCTGACCGCACAGCGTGATGCGCTGCCTTCCAGCTGATTACCATCATTGCGAAACATCGAACATCTGCCAAATCTGCATGTTGATCCTAGATTGTGGCAGCGAGGCGCTCAGCTAGCATCAACGTGGTGAGGTTGGTCGGATTGGAGATTGCTTCGGGGAAGATCGATGCGTCAATCACCCGCAATCCATTCACCTGGCGTAAACGGCCATACGAATCCACCACTGCATGAGGGTCGGAATTGGCCCCCATCGGGACCGTGGACGTGCCGTGGTAAAAAGTGATCACTCCCGTTTTCCGTGCAGACTTCAACGCCGCCTTGTCCTGAACGTCGGCAGCTATTGCCCACTGGCATCACAGTTCTCCCGTTATGGCTGGCTGAGAACGAGCAAACGGGCGAGCATCTCGTCCGAATACTTCCCCGGTGGGAAATGGAACCGATAGTCTTTGCGCCCTGTTCAATAATCGCCTGCGCCAGGATTCGAAGGAACATGCCTTTTGGAACAATTGAAGTCCGTGCTTGGCACGGAGCAGGATCCCAGGTGTTCCGGCAAAGATCCGAAGCGTTTTTTTGTGGTTCAGAGCCATCGCACTCCGGACCAGGACTAGAATGCGCAAACTCCCAGCCATCGGAGGCCTATGGATTGAAGGTATAGGCGAAACTGGCCTTGCTGGAACGAGACGCGATCTAGGCAGCCAAATTCGACGAAGTGGATGACGCTCGTCTCCGCCTCACGAAGTTACATTGAACAGACTTACTTGCCAAACGTATAGAAGTCGCCGAGAAACAAGCCTCGTTGCGCTAATTCCTCCGCCATGGTCGCGAAGGGTTTACCAATCCTCGCGAGAGCAGTTCTCCGCAGGCCGACCATAGTTCCGGACCAGAAAACAGGTCGCGTACATTGGGATTCAAATCCGAGTGAGACCTGAAAACGTCTCTTTGACCTTTATTGGCGAACCGGCCTGAATGGTTCGGCGCGCAGTCATGCAACGGTTGAAAGCTACGTCATGCCGCTCTATGCGGACGCGGTCGCACATCCTGCGCAATTTTCTTTCCCTCGGCCTGCCTTGCGGTCTGTAGGTCAAAGTCCTTCTGTAGACCGAGCCAGAAATCCGCGCTCATTCCAAAATAGCGTTCGAGCCGTAATGCGGTATCGGCGCTAACGGCGCGACGTCCATTCACAATTTCGCTGATGCGGGTAACCGGAACGCGAAGTTCCATCGCCAGCCGGTTGGCGGAAAGCGCCAGAGGAAGCAAAAACTCCTCACGTAGCATTTCGCCGGGATGTACGGGTGGTCGTCGAATATTCCAGCCATTGGCAGGTCTCTTGATACTCATCGGGTCTAGCTCCTCCTTCTATTCGTGGTAATCGACAATTTCTACGTCGTACGCTCCGTCCGGTTTCCAACGGAAACAGACACGAAACTGATCATTGATCCTGATGCTGTGCTGGCCCTTGCGATCTCCCAGTAGCGCCTCCAGACGATTGCCCGGTGGAATCTTCAAATCGTCGAGGTTTTCTACAATGTCCAACTGAGTCAGCTTGCGAATAGCAACTCGGGAAAACGAAGAGAACTTGCGGCTTCGGCCGGTTTCAAATAATTGCTGTGTCTCTTTGTCGGCGAACGACCGAATCACGCTCCTATGATATAACGTGCTACGTTAAACGCACACCGAAACAACAAACGCGTCCTGCGGCTGCCCGAGGCTGTTGCGATCGGGATTTCTTATCCAACTGCATTGCGAAAGCGAAAACCCGCCCACCGTTGAGGTTCCGAGCAACTGTGGATCCACTCGGTCCGCCAGGATCAACGGCTCTTGTCCACGTCTTTCCATTCATTCCCCTCTCTGTCGGGCACTCGCTACGGGCAATTCCCGCGCCCGGCGCTCTGCGTTCGAACTCTTGCTGCGCACCCTGCGGGTTCGGACTCCTTCCCCAAAACCAGTTCGGGTCCCCTTCCAAAACAGTTCTCTCTTCGGCTTGGGAGTGGCCCCCTCGCTCTTTGGGTGCCCCGGCAGATCCGGGCTATGAAAGGAAATCCCATCATGTACAAGAACCACATCGACCTCATTGGCTTCATCGGCTCCGATCCGGAAGCTCGTCAGATCTCCAACGGCACTGCCGTCACCACCTTCTCGCTGGCTACCAAGTCAGTTGGAAGAATGAGTCGGGCGCTTACGACAGCCGCACCGAGTGGCACCGCATCGTGCTCTGGGGCAAGTTGGCCGACGCCGCCGCCAAATTAGCCAAAGGTGCTTACGTCCAAGTCGAGGGCGAGCTTCGTCACCGCAGTTACCAGAAGGAAATCCCGGCGGGCAAGAAAGCCGTCGCCGTTGACATTCCCGCCACCGAAGTCCATGCGCGCGTTCTACGTAAGCTGGATCGCTCCGCAACTCCGGCCGAATCAGAAGTGACCGAAGGGGCGCCCGAATAGGGCGCCCTTTCTCTCGTCTGGAGTCTCTGGTACTTGCTGTTTTCTGAAGATTGGTGTTTTCCGGAACTACCCGTTCCTTCGTTCTCATCCCTCACTTCATAGGTCCTCAAGGTCCAATTCCTTCGTAGCCGCGTAACGAAGCCAACTACTTCGATTGAGCCCACTTTCTCAGCGGCCCGGTCGATTCGAGTCAAAAGGCTCGGTGGAAATCGGATCGGAGTTTGGATGAACCGTCCACCGTCTTCGCTATGAGGTGCGGAAGCAGCCATTATGAACTTCTCAGCCTGCTTGTTGGTCACCTGTGTCTTGCGTGAGGGATTCTTTGCGATTGACATGCGGTCTAGAGGCGATATCGCCAGGATATCTGAAAAGATGTTGCGCGAAAAGTCTAAATTCGGTGATCGCCTTCTCGTCACGCGGCCGCACCTCGAAAACCGACAAGCCGGCTGACGCCGCATTGCGATAGGCTTTTCGCCTCACCACAGGATGCGGAAAATATTCAAAGGCGTCTTGCTCCTTGATGGTCGCAGCTGCCTCGTCGTTGTCACGACCTTGGGCGTCAGCTGCATTGAGCAACGCCACTACGGAAAGTTCAGTGTTGATTTCTCTTGCCTCGAAAATCAGATCCTGCAAGGGTTCGAGTGACCAGACATCGAACGAAGCCGGAAGCACCGGCACCACTAATGTGTTGGCAACCGTGAGCGCCGCCCGCAAACTGGAGTTGTCACGCCCACCTACATCAATGATGATGTTCTCGTATTTGCTCTGAAGCTGGAGAACCTGCGTTCGGATCTCGACTCCCCGAAGAGACACTGCCGTGTAGCCGGGTTCACCCAATTTTTCTGCGCGAAGCTGCGTAAACGCCCGAGCAGTTCCTTGCTCATCGCCGTCGACGAGCAGAACATCGTTCCCGTCTAAGGCTTGACTGATGGCAAGATTTACGGCCAAAGTCGTCTTTCCAACCCCGCCTTTCACATTCCCCACGGCCACGACGAGAGCTTTGAGTCTTGAGTTACGCCGATTGCGTTGGACATCTGACTGGAGGCCGAGAAGTTCTCTCGACGATATCGCCTGCATATCGGAGTGTCCCTTTGTCACTGGGCGCTCCGCTGATCCAGCACGGCGGATCCTCGTTCGATCAGCAAAGTGGTTCCGTCAGAGCTTACGCGCGCTGGGCACTCCGGCCAAAGCATTCGAATCGTGTCCAGCCAGTGTTCAAGTTTCACCCGAAAGCGTCGTGCCCGCGAATACTCGATCGATCCCAGTTGCTGTGCCAAGCCAAACGAACCGAAAATGGGAATGCGTTCTTCTCGTTGTGCCGAATGGCAGCGATAGGACAGCCACATGAACAAGTCGAGCACGGCAGGCGCGCCGGCGAGAATCTTCACCGCTTCCAGGTCTGCCGGTATCGGGTGAGAGGTGATCTCCCCATAGAACTCGTCGCTGAGGACAATCACGTTCTCGAAGACCCCGGACAATACCGACTGATCTGGGTCGCGGCTGTACCAGATGCGTGCCTCTTGCAGGAAGTTGAACCGGGACCGCTGCACCACCCTTGCCGTTCCTCGCATCTGATCTGTGCCGAAGAAGATAGTGGCGCCGAAGATGCGCTCAAACGCAGACACTAGGCGGCGATACTCTTTTCCGCCTTTACTCATGCCGAACGTATCGAGCATCTCAGCTCCCGACCGGAAGCGAACGGTCTGGCTTTTCTGCTGAATCGCTAAGGTCGCCAGATAGATTGGGACCAGGCGATCCTGGCCGAACGGCAAACCAAACTCGGGGTGACCGGTGATCTGCAACACGAAGCTGCCATTTCTGCGCTCAAACACGAGTTGGCCTTTGGGCGGCTGTCGCACCGGCAGGCCGCACATGACAAATGGCCGGGAACTGAAAGCGAGAACCTGCTTCCGTTCCTCTCGGTTGGTGCGGACGAGAGAAATGCCGTCCGTTTGCCGGAGCCTCTGCTTAGACACGATCAACTCGGGAGCCACGCGCTGGAGCACGGCCCCGCAAGACTCCATCGACTTTTGCCGGAAGGTGCCACTTGAAGGCACACGTCGAGCGTTGCTGTTTTGCAACCTTCACCTCGCGTCAGCGCCGACCCAAATCGGCGCGCGTTAGGCGAAGAAAACTATGACCTACTGGCGTGGTTTTCGGGAGCTAAAACGTCAACGGCCGGATTAGTTCATTAGTTCAATAAGCCGGGCTTTCGAAGAAAACCTGTGATTTCCCTGGGTACAAATGATCAGGATGGTCGTCCATGGGCGCATAAGTTCTTTATTCACAAACCAAGTGCGGATTCCCAAGCTGGACGTCGCGGGTTCGATCCCCGTCTCCCGCTCCATAGAATCAATAACTTGGGAAGAAGTCATTCCCTCAGGTTTAATGCGATTAATGCTTTAAGCTCCCGATCACCTCGCGGAGCCGGTTGGAGGGTGTTAGTGGCACCCTCCAGCCAAACCTGAAATCTCCTCGCGTAGCCTCAGTTCAAAAAGTCTCAACATTTCGAGAACTCCCTGCGCCGTCATTGAATGACGACTGATTCCAATTTGCGAACCGCCGGGAGCTTCTGTTCGAAGGTCGCGACCGCGTATTCGTTTTCGTTCACATCCACTGTGTTGCCCATTTGCGCTGAACGCGTATGAGCATCAACGCCGGCTTTCTTTGCCCATGTAGCGAAGGTCCGGCGCATCACCTGAAACGTCGCCCAACTGAGCCCGATTGCCTTAAGCTTCGGCAGCATGTAACGCTGCCAAAGATTATCGCGACGCATAGGTGTCCCTCGCTCTGACGGAAACACCCATTTCGATTCTGATCCGATTTGCAATTGCTGGAGCCACAAATCAAGAAGCAACTTTGTTCCAGTCGTCAGCGCCACCTGGCGAGCCGAACGGTCGTTCTTCGGATTATCAAAGTCTCCCTTTTAAAGCCGCCTTTTGACCCAGAGCGAATCATTGTCGAGATCCGAGAGTTGCAATGCCAAAATCTCTCCCGGGCGCATCCCTTCCCATGTTGCCAGCCGAGCGACAACCTGCTCTCGCAGATTGAAGCATCCAACAAGGGCGGATGCATGGACTGGCGTCATAACTCGGCGTTCGCGCCCCGGTTTGCAATTCCTGGGAGTAAACAAGGAAATCGCCGGCTTCCGCTCCACGACGCCTTCACTCAATGCGAGTTCAAAAACGGATCGCAAGCGAAAG
This sequence comes from Bryobacteraceae bacterium, assembly GCA_049802535.1. Lineage (GTDB taxonomy): Bacteria > Acidobacteriota > Terriglobia > Bryobacterales > Bryobacteraceae > Bog-105. Next base: position 8,771 of record JBARMQ010000343.1, read on the forward strand.
CGTAAGTGATCAACTACGCTCCGGCAACATTCTTTAGCCTTTGCGTCAAGGAATGCCTGCAACTCCTCTCGGTTGATTGCCCTCATTCTCCTGTCGCCGAGGCCACCAACCAAATGAAACTCGACTTGGTTAACTGCGGTCATGGCAGTCGAGCCTTTCCACTTCCGCCGGTAAACCGGAAGATAGGTCAACCCCACGAACGATTCGAACGTGAAGTCTTTGACGACCATCTGCTCGACCCCTTCGTTGACGGGCTTCAGGATCTCTTACAGAATCGATTCCGCCGCCACCCTGCTCATTTTTG
>JBARMQ010000344.1:0-5282 GCA_049802535.1 Bryobacteraceae bacterium
TCCGAACCGAACTTTACACGAAGGCCTGACGATAAAGAGCTCTCCGAGATAGACGTTTCAGTTTCGAAGGGATTGGCAAGCGCAACGACGTGATGAACGACACGGTCGCAACGAAAGTCCAGGACACTCTGACATCCGCCACGAGCCCAGAGCTCGCCGTAGTGATAGGGACCAGGACTGTCGAATATCATCAGGGCCAGCGGTCATATACCGCACCAAGAGGTCGTCCACATATGACCGCAGCCGACCAAAGCGATCAGAGCGTCGAAAACCACTTGCCAAGAGGCCGTCCACATATGGCGGATGCGGGGGAAGCCGCTTGGCAGGACGTGCAGGAGAAAGCGGCGGATGAACTCGGCGGCGTCGAGCGTCATGGTCCTGAACCGGTCGCGGGCCTTTGATCCAGTAGTCTTCCACTTGAAGGTGACGCCCGCCTCGTCGAGCGCGATCAGCGGCGAGTTGGAGATGGCGACGCGGTGGGTGTAGCGCGCGAGGTAGGCGAGCAGGCCATAGTCGCGCCGGTGGAGGGCGAATATGGCGATCAAGAAAGACACATTGGATCAGCTTCTGGAGGGCCGCGATCCGCAGGCCGTGTTTTCGAAGGATGGGCTATTTCGATGAGTTGAAGAAGGCTCCGGCCGAGCGGGTTCTGGACGCCGAGTTGGACGACCATCTGGAGAGCGAAGCCTCGGAGGGCCGCGCAAACCGCCGCAACGGCTATTCGAAGAAGACGGTGCGGACGGAGACCGCCAAGGTCGGCGTTCGCATCCCGCGCGATCGGGAGGGAACGTTCGATCCGAAGCTGATCCAGCGCTATCAGCGGCGTTTTCCCGGCTTCGACCAAGATTGTTTCGATGTACGCGCGCGGCATGAGCGTGCGGGAGATCCAGGGCCATCTCGTCGAGTTGTACGGGATCGACGTCTCTCCCGATCTGATCTCGACCGTCCCGACGCAGTTCTTGTGACCGTCGCCGAACGGCAGAACCGGCCGCTCGAGGCGAGCTATCCGCTGGTCTCTTCGACGCGCTCAGGGTCAAGATCCGCGACGAGGGTCTCGTCCAACAATTCGGTCTATATCGCACTGGGGGTGGCGGCCGCCGGGACCAAGGACATTCTCGGGCTATGGATCGAGACACCGAGGGCGCAAATTCTGGCTCAAGGTGATGAACGAACTCAGGAACCGCCGCGTCGGCAACATCCTCATCGCCGTCGTCGACGGCCTGAAGCGCTTTCCGGAAGCGTATATCCCAAGCTTAAGGACCTTCGCGGGCCCGGCCAAAGCCATGCCGGCGTCGGCGTCCCTGGCCCGGTAGATCGCCCGCAACTGCGGCACGACCAGCTTGCGGTCCGCCCAGGACACGAATTCAAGCGAATCGCGGATCAGGTGGAAGTTGCAGGTCTGGACGATCGCGCGCGGGAAGACCGCCTCGATCGCAACGCGAACGGCAACGCGGAACTCTGGAATCCCAACGGCTCGGGCGGCTTCACTTGCGACAATCTGGCCCCGGTCTCCACCAGTTGGTCCGTGCATAAAATTTTCGCTTGAGAAGCTGTCCCCGAGGCCGCGCGCGCAGCATAGGATCGTCGACTGCGCATGGGAGATGGCCCCAAATTTAGCAGGCTAACCTGTCGAAAAGTCCAGTGCCGCTCGTTGGCCGCCTTCTTGAGGCGTCTGGCTTCGTGGTCATGAGGAAGCCGATCTCGCTCTGTGGAACGTCGCCGTCAGGCGGCAGGCGCGGCCGCGCGCCACGCAGGATGCTGTCTTCGCCGTTCCGGGTGAAGTCGCCGGTCCCTGCGATCTGCCAGCTCGCCGACGGCGGTCCAGATAGGTAAAACCGCCAGAGCCGGTCGGATTCCACAATTCCGTGTCGCCCCCGGTGTCGCGCCACAGAATAGAGTTTTGGTCGGCGGCATGGGCTCGCTTTACCGCTCAAGGCATGAATTGGTTTCGTATTTCGCAACGGCGGGGACGCTCATCGCAACAACGTTAAACTCGGCAGGTTCGGCCGAATCGGACCAACGTCTGGAAATGGCCCGGCGCCAACGTTTTCAAGCGAAACGGCGCAAGAGCGATCTCGACCTGCGTCCAAATGCTTCTACGCCTCGGATATCGAAACCGAGTTCCTGTGCTTGTCCAGGGACAGCAACGAGGTGATCTCCAAGGTAGAAAACATCGGCACCCGGCGTTTCCCTCCCCGATAAACACTTCACACCAACGAAAATCGGGAGAAAATCACGGCGGATTAGGTCCGGGGCTGTAGCTATCGAAGTGATCATCCACATTGCGAGGGCCAAAAGGCTACCATCAGCACGAAACCATCGCCGCCCTCCGCGTGGGCTATCTATCCACTTTACCTAAGGTGCAAAAAACCAACCGATAATAACAACTAAGGGGTTGTGGAACGAAATTAATGCACGCAGGCGTTGACAAGCCATAAGTTGTTACATTACGCTTTTGACAAGCACAGGTTGCCGCAAGGTCCTCGCATTTCATCTCAACCAGAGGCAGTCGAAAAGCATGTTCTCGGAATTCGGCCATCGAAGTGAGGCTGAAATCGGGTGCAAAGCCTTGCGAGGCGTCCAGCGGGAGCAAAACTGGCAACAGATGCGGCGAACTGGATTATACCTATGACTATCGTGATTAAGGATCCTAGTTTACCCAGGCTAGCAAGGCCTCTCGACGTGGAATCCCTCCTTCAATTCATAACCGGAGTGCGCACGTTTTTCCGCGTCCTCGGAGTAGCGGTCGGGATATCCACAAGCTTGTCGTCGGGTCACGCCGAGATTGAGGAGTATGATAGTCACAACAAGTCTGTGGTTAATTATACTGGATACGCTTTTACTGATGATGAAATAATTACTCTTGGCTCTAATAAAAATACAGCTTTTGTAATTCAGCTACATAAGAAATACGAATTGTATAATACACTTTACGATGATGGTAATTTCAATGCGAGCACGGCCACACGACAGGATAGCTCCGGTCGACCTACGCACGGGGATGATATTCGCGACGATTTGATTCCGTCCACTGTTTGGGGTCTAGAAGTCAGCAATGGCGCCCGTTTTGATCCGAATTATAACGATTTGATGACAATAATTGGTAGTGATAGCGCTGAAGTACTGGCGGATAATACCGATGCTGGCGGTGTTGGTAGCTTATTTCAGGAAATAGTTGAGCGTTTCCGAGGAGCCAACTGCGATGTTGAGTTATTTGAGCGCCATGACCTAAACCATTGCGATGTAAATGATCATTCGGCCGATATACTTGATATAAGTACACCAATAGCAAATGTCAACGATAATAACGATGCATCTACGACTCTAAAGACCGAACGTAGCTATTACTCTGGTCCATCGAACCAGACTCTGGTGACAGTCGAAATTACACAGGGAACTTCTAAGTCCATCCAAGGCCTGTACGCACGAGAAAATTCTCTGGATACGGTTCACGACCTTTCTACGCTAGTTGGCGCTGGTATAAATGCCTTTGCTTTACAGGGTCACTTAACAGGCCGGAGTATAGCTCGGGACCAGTGCCATGATGATGATAATGATGTTGTTGGTGTTGATACTTCTATGTCTTGTCAAACGAGTCCAATTACTCGATTTACACCCGACCCGTCAGAACCGGTCTCTCTACCTATTGTTACCACGCCTCGCGTTACATCGGCAGTACCAGAGATGTCTACGTGGATTATGTTTACCATAGGTTTTACCGTTATAACATTAGTGCGGTGGAAGCGTAAGCTAAATTATGAGGATAGATATCGTGTATTGATCAAAATGGCAAATAAAATTTTTCTTACTCATTATTAGACAAATCGGGAAAGTGTCTATGTAAGAGATATGTAAGAGATATGTAAGAGATGGGTAATGACAATGTCGAAAGTAGCTTGTCACAGGTGTATGAGATATAATCTAGGCTCTGCGATTGATGGGGGCAGAATAATCCTGGCAGTACTGGGGGCCATTATAGCGGGATCCTTGCCTGCGCATGCCGTGGACGGCCGCAACACCAATCTTCCAAAGAGAGCCCCGCTGAACAGTTTTGTAAGCGGTCAACAGGCCTTGCAGGCGGGACTGGAAGACCTCAAGGCAGGCAACACTGAATCCTCGCTCGCTGCACTGACCTACGCGGCAGCCAATGGGCAGTCGCTCGCGCGCTGGAAACTCGGCGAGATGTACGCCAACGGCGATGGCGTTCCGCGCGACGACTTGAAGGCATATCACTACTTCAACCAGTTAGTCGAAGACTATGATGAGGACCAGCCCGACATCCGAGCCCTGGGCGCAATCTCTAGCGCATTCGTTTCCGTCGGCGTTTATTGCTTGAATGGGATACCCAACAGCAACCTGCGGCCTGACCCACGGCGTGCGCACGAATTGTTCCAGTATGCGGCCACGATCTTTGACGACCCAAACGCGCAATATAACCTCGCCCACATGTATTTGGTGGGCGCAGGAGGTGTCGCTAAGGACGATATTAGCGCCATTCGTTGGCTCGCATTGGCGGCCAAACAGGGGCATCCGCCGTCGCAAGCCTTGCTCGGACATATGTTGTTCCTCGGCGACGTCGTGTTGGATCAACGCGTGCGGGGACTAGCATGGCTTGAGCTCGCAAAAAACGCAGCGTCAAACCGAAAGGATCAGTGGATCCGCGAACTCTATCAGCGCGATTTCCAGGCGGCTACCGATGAAGATCGAAAAGCGGCCATTGCTCTGCTCCAGGAGGCCGCCAAGGGAACGCCACCGGCGATCCCCGCCACAAGCAACGTTACGTCATTTTTGCCGACCTCCGACGCTTCTCCAACCGGCTCGCAGCAACAGCTCCCTCAATAACAGTGGATGGTTGTAATAAAAGTCCTATGTTCAGGTCAGCGCTTCTCTCCTGTGCCGCCAACGCTCTCACATGTAACAGCGGATCGCCGCGAATAGTGGACGCTACTGCGGACGTGTCGTGGAACGGCATTGAATGTGCTTCTTTTTCGGCTTCCAGGGGGTCATAAGCCAATGAAAACTATAACAGTCCGCCTAATGTGCGCTGCAACGCTGGGAATTGGTTTGCTCTATGGGCCCGCCGCAAGTGCAGCATTTTTTTTGCGGATCGATGAAGTCGGAGCCGACGTCGTCGCGACGGGCAGCGGATCGATAGACGTGGCGGACCTCAGTTCCGACGAGAGCGGAAGCATCACCCCCTCTCTCGAACCCGGCGAAGCGATAGTTTTTACAGGGAGGAGTGGTGCCTTTGTTGGCTATGGCGGCGCGACAGGACCTGGTAA
>JBARMQ010000345.1:0-14756 GCA_049802535.1 Bryobacteraceae bacterium
CGGATGGATTGTCCTGGTTGTAATCGAGTAGTTGTCCCTGGAGGTGGCTCCCGAGGACGGCGTTGTAGCCGCCCTCAATAAGCATGCTCGTGCCGATTTGCCGTTCAATTGAAAAATTGAAGTTATCAGTCGTCGGCGGGTGCGTGGTCTCGGAACCTTGGAACCAGGAAACACTTGTACCATTTGAGACTGAGGGATTGATGAATGGTGGAACGGTATAAGCTGGGAATCCCTGACTTAGTATAAATAGCGGCTGAATACCGTTGTTCGGATTCTGGAGAGTGTCCGTCAAAGTGAAACCCATGTTGTGCGTCGATCCGCCGACTGCCATCAGCGGCGCATAGGACCGCGCATATGAGCCACGAAACACGGTCTTCTGATCCTTCGAATAGGCGAATCCAATGTGCGGACCGACCGCCTTAAAGTAATATCCGCCAAGTGTTCGTGAGCCCGTTCGGCCCGGTCCCGATCCCGCAAAAACCACGGCCCCGGGAATGTTGCCGGCGGCCGGGTTGGGCGTGGTTGGTGAAAAATCGCTCCACTCATTGTTCAGTCCAGTTGGAGGCAAGTTCGTTTCCCACCGGACGCCCAGATTCAGCACCAGTTTGCGATTCACGTGCCAATCGTCCTGTACGAAGCCAGCGAAATAAGGGAACTGCTGGCCGATAAAGCGGGGCGTATCGATGGACCCCGAATCGGCATAACCCAGCAAGAATGACGCGAAGGCGTTACCGCCTTGGTTCGGGTCGGTCACGCCGGGAACTCCGGTCTCTGTGTAACTAAAGCCCGCGCATCCCGATTCGCACTGCCTTCCAAATCCGTTGTAATGATTAATCTGCCATTGTCCGCCGAACTTGATGGTGTGCGCGCCTTTAATCCATGTAAAGTCGTCGTTGTACGAATAAACGGTATTCTCCGAGCCGTTGTCCGCCGTGCCACCCCAAGTCGAGTAAGTGTCGCCATTTCCGCCGGAGAATAGATTGACTAGATTTGCATCGCAGTTTGGCACGTTCCCGAGACAGAACTTACTCTTCCAGTTGCCCTGATACTCCTGCAGCGACTTGTGATCCTGCCGCCAGTTGTTACCGCCCGCATAAAAGTGGTTGAACTTTGTAGGACTGACCGTCCAATCCCAACTAAACCGAAAGACATCGGAGCTTTGGTGCACGTCATTGTAATTCGAGTAGAGACCGGGGAGTGTAGCCGGTCCCTCCGGACCTGCCGTCGTAGCTTCGCGATCGTACCCGTAATAACCCGAAATTCGGTGTTTGTCGTTGAACAGATGGTCGCCCTTGATACTCAACTTGTTCACCGGTTGAACGCTTGTTCCATTGCTGATGATGTAGTTGTTGTTCACGTAGGCAAGCGTGCCCGGTGCGGCGCCGTTATTGGGAGCCAACACGCCGCTAGACTGAAAGACCTTCAATGCCTGTACCGATGCGGAATTAAACAGAGTGGCCGGAATTTGATTTCCTGGAAAAACCGCTCGCGTTGTCCCATTCGCATTCGTGATTTGCGTGGTCGGATCGTAAATCGGGATCACTGCGCCTTTCGCATTCACCCAGTTACTGAAATTGCCGGTATACATCTCGGGCGTCGGTACAGTAGCCGTTGCATTGGTGGCGCCGTTACGGTTCCTGAATCCTTCGTATGAAAAGAAGAAAAATGTCTTGTTCTTGCCGTTATAAATTTTGGGAATCCAAACGGGACCGCCCGTCGTGAATCCGAAGTCGTTCTGTTTATAAATCTGGCGGGCTCTAGCGGCGCGGTTGCTGAACCAATCGTTGGCGTCGAAATCGGTGTTGCGGATGAATTCGTACGCGGACCCGTGGATTTGGTTCGTGCCCGATTTTGCGACGAACATCATCACGCCGCCGCCGGCATGGCCGTACTCGGCTTTAAATCCGTTTGTGTCGACGGTGAACTGCGTAATAGCCTCAACCGATGGCGCATTCGAGGTAACCCAGTTCTTTTGCAGCGCCCGCGATGTGTCGATTGAAACGCCATCCAGCGTCGCTTGATAGCTGTCCGCCTGGCCCCCGCCCAATGCGAAACCCTCCGCGCTTCCCGTGTTTTTGGATTCCGGGGTGAGTGACGCAAGATCGAAAGGACTGCGCACGGTGCCGGCCACAACCAGCGGGAGAGTGTTCACCAGCGTCTGATTGACCGTTACTGCCGATTGCGAATCCTCCGAGTCAACCTGCAGCGCGGCCGCTTGCACTTCGATGGTTTGCCTGGCCTGCCCGACGCGCATGGTCGCGTCCGCGCGAGCCGTGGCTCCGGAATCCACCGTTAAGCCGCTTGTCTCGGACTTATCGAAGCCCTGTTTCTGCACACGAACCAAATACGTGCCAACCGGAACGTCGGCCGCCGTAAAGTTCCCGGTTTCGTTGGTCGTCAATGTGTAAGTTTGGTTGGTGGCCGAGTTGATGACCGTAACATCGGCGCCGGGTATGGACGCGCCGGTGCTGTCGCGGACCGTACCGGTTATGCTGCCGCGGCCCGATTGGGCCCAGACGAGACCGTTCAGTCCCAAAAGTAAAACAACCACAGCCGCCGCTTGTATGAATTGCCGGCAGGCGTTGCCGGCAATTTTTTTGAAAAACTTGCGCAAAACGGGCGCGGGATCGAGCGTGCCACCAGAAGAAGTAGCGAGTTCTTCTCCTGTTTGGTGGCACGCAGCCGTGCCCTTTGCGCTTTTGAGAACAATTCCACTTAAAATCATATGATCGCCCCTTGTGACTAATGCCGCTGCTGCGCGTCTGTCCGACCGCCCAGCAGTAGTAGCTTGCAACTAAAGAAACTTTGGGGACGATATCACAATTCAATTAAGCCAGCAACAGATCGCAGCTGGTTTTTTACAGGTCACGGCGTTTTACCTTGATTGGATTAGACATCACAAGCTTGTTTGGGGAGTAATCTTACAGGGAAAGCAAATCCGAACGACAGGACGGACAAATGATTTCCCGAAGAACTTTGATTCACGCAGCGGGTGCTTCCGCGATGTTGCATCCGGCGTTCGAGATGGCGGCCGAAGGCGATGGCCACCCGAAGATCTGTTTGGAGGTGGGCGGCGGAAGCCTCGCGGCCGGGTCTTTGGAAGATGCTGGAATGCGACGGGTCAAACAACTCGGCGTCGATTACGTGGTTATGGGCGGCCCGCGTATGCCATGGGACGAGGCGGAGATCCGGACGCGCATCGACCGGCTCAACAGCGGCGGCCTCACGTTGTTCAACATGATGATTGGCGGCTTTCCCAAGACGCTATACGGCCAGCCAGGGCGCGACGCGGAGATTGAACAAATCCGCGCCTCAATTCAAGCAGCGGGCCGAGCCGGGTTGCCGGTGATTGAGTACAACTTCTACGCACACCGTGCCGTGGAGGGATATTACGAACAGACCGGCAGAGGAGGCGCCGGTTTGACGGCGTTCGACTATGCGCGCGTGAAGGATCTGCCTCCGCTGCCTAACGAAGGCGCGCACTCGCTTGATGAGATGTGGCAGAACATCACGTATTTTCTGAAAGCGGTCATACCCGTCGCCGAGCGATCCAATGTGCGGCTAGCCTTACATCCCAATGATCCGCCGGCCCCCATCAGCCGTGGTTCCGGCCAAATCATGGGCACCGTGGCAGGCTGGAAGCATATGGTTGACATCGTGAAGAGCCCCGCAAACGGCATCACCTTCGATTGCGGCGTGACCCGTGAGATGGGGGAGGACCCGGTCGCAGTGTGCCGGTATTTTGGCGAGCGCGATTGCATTAACCACGTTCACTACCGTAACGTCCGCGTGCGGAAGCCGTATGAAGACTATACCGAGGTCTTTATCGATGAAGGCCAGGTCAACATGTTCGCCGTCATGAAAGAATTGGTGCGGCAAAAATATAGCCGAACCCTTTATCCGGAACATCCACGGGCGTTGGATGCGGACAGAGATCGGCCCGGATTTAAATCATATTATCCCGGCGGAGGCGGCTATACCGGCTTCGCGTATAACGTTGGTTACGCGAAAGCCATGCTACAAGCGGCCATGGGCGGGTAGCGGCGCTTGATCGGCGCTCAATTCTCTGGGTGTCTGTTGGCCTGCTTAAACAGCGCATCGAATTCGGGCCGCGGCATCTTTAGCATCTCGGGATGCGCGTCGATCCATTTGGCGAAGGCTGCATACTTGGCTCCGTTCCAACCGCCCTCAAACTGAGCGCCGTTCTTGCCCTGCTGATTTAATTCAAAGTTGAAGGAATCTTTTAAGTTGGTGAATTCCGCAGCACTCACCGCGCCTTCGGCGAGGATGGCGGGAATGAAAAGAACTCCGTCGGTCTTGGCTAACACTAGATCGCCCGGCAAAACAATCGCGCGGCCGATCCGAATGGGAGCATTGATGGCAGTCAGTTCCATCTGGGCCCACGCCGACGGATCATAACCGCGATAAAAGCCGTTAAAATTGGGGATTTCGCGATTCTCTTCCTGATCGCGAATACCGGCGTCAAAAACGAAGCCTGTGTGCGTGTGGGCAGCGATGCCGTTGCCGAGGTTCGAGCCAATCAACGTGCCTTCGATGATTTTTCCAAAGCCATCGGCCACATAAACATCGCCGATCTGCAGTTCGTTAATGGGCCAACTATTGTTCCCACTAACGCGTCCCTCAGCCTTGCCCTCAGCGATGATCGCCCGCGCCATGTCGGGACGCAGCGGCATGTATTGCGCAGTCAACGCTCGCCCAGCGAAAGGCTTATCGATATGAAGAGCTTGCCATCCGCCTTCAAACTGATTCCGATAACCTTCTGCGCGAAGATACTCCCAAGCGTCTTCGATCGATACGTCAAGCGCGCGCTTCAATAAGTCGTCCGGTACCTTTGGACGCCCGTCCGGAAAGCGATCGCCCTTCCAGTCGGAGGTATAAAACATCATCTGCTCATGCGTCATCTTGACTTGAGCAAAGGCCGGCGCAGCTTTAAATAAAATGCTTGCGGCCAGGACACATAGAACAATTTTTCGCATTCGTATTTCTCCGCTTTTAGTTAACCGGCCTGCGTGCGCGCTCTCGGGGGCGCCATACTCCACAGGCGGTCTACTGAATGCTCCTTGTCCCATTGCGGGGTGGGTTCAAAGAATCCGGTGCCGGGTACCAGATGCGCCTTGACTGCCTCTTCATTTAAAGTGATGCCCAGCCCCGGCTTATCGGGAACGTTGATAAAGCCTTTGTTGATGATCGGCTTGTCAACGCCTTCCACCAGGTCCTGCCACCAAGGGACATCCAGCGAGTGATTTTCGCAGGCGAGGAAATTTTCCGTAGCGGCGGCGCAGTGCACGCTGGCATAGGCCCCAATGGGCAGGCCCGCGTAATGCATTGCCATAGGCACGCCGTACGACATCGCCATGTCGCCGATCTTATGTGTCTCCAGAATGCCGCCTGAGGTGGAAATATCGGGATGAATTTTGCTGACGGCGTGATTTCTGCACAGTTTCTCGAAGCCTTCTTTTAAGTAGATGTCTTCGCCGGTAAGCGTCGGCGTCGGACTCTCCTCCGTGATGTGCTTTAGCAGGTCGGTGTACTGCCAGGGAATTACATCTTCGATCCAGGAAAGATTGTACGGTTCATATGCTTTTCCTAATCGAATAATGGAATTCACGCCCAGATGGCCAAGGTGATCCATCGATAGCGGAATTTCCATACCGACGGCTTCTCGAATCGCGGCCACATAGGCAACCAACATCTCAATTCCCTTGTCGGTCACTTCGTTGGCGACGAAGGGATGGGGAAGATTGTAGTTCTCCCATCGGGTCTGGCCGGCCGGCGCGGTCAATGTTCCCGGCGTATCCGAGACCATGTCCACGCCAAGGTCCATCTTTAACCATGTCAAGCCCATTTCTTCCTTACGGGCTTTCATGCGCTGTGCGTAGACCTTAATATCCTTTGACTCCTCGGTGTCGGCATAGAGGCGAATACGGTCGCGAAATCTGCCACCCAGCATCTGGTAAATCGGGACGCCATAAACTTTGCCTGCGATGTCCCACAGAGCCTCTTCGATCGAAACAACGCCGCCGGCTTGCCGCGAATCCCCGCCAAACTGCTTGATCTTTTCGAATAAAAACGTAACGTTCAGCGGATTTTCGCCAATGATACGGCTCTTGAGGAAGAGCGCGTAAGTCGGACTTGATAGGTCACGGATTTCACCCAGCCCGTATACTCCCTGATTGGTATCGATACGAACGATGGTGCAAGGCGACGGGCCCGGTTTGTGCACGGTTGCAACTCGCAAATCGGTAATCTTCAATTTCGACGGGCTTGAATTCGTATTGACGTTTTGAACGCGCGGCTCAGGGTTGGCGTCGGCTTTCTTGGCCGCTCCCCACAGTGCGCCGCCGAACACCGACCCGCCAAGCATTGCAGCCGATGTTTTAAGAAGACTTCTTCTACCGATTTTGGCTGACCTTTGACTAGACATGTACTTTCTCCTGTCCTCGCGGTTGATTCTGCACCTTCAGAAGGACCAGCCGCCAAATTTCAGTTTAAAAGCATATCAGGTTACCTGGTCTCGAACGCAATTACCTGTATTGAGAAGGGCGGAGCTGTGTGGCTGAACTTAGTGCCGATGTTCTGTAGCGTCGTTTTGACGGGCGTGATGCGGGCGGGCTCTAAGATCGTGTTCGTTTCCGCCGGATTTGTACCGGACAGCGTCACCAGTGTCGCCGTGCCCGAAATACTCTGGGAGCCCGTAATATTGATATCCACCTGTTGGGGGACTGACGCGGCATTTACTAACTTCACATACAACGCTCCCTTGGCGGGATCATTGGTGACGGAATAGAAGAATCGTTCACCCGCGTTTAAAAGAGATGAAGTTGGTACTTCCGTGCCCAAATATTCGCCAAACATAGATTGCGCATAGTAACTGGGCGAGCCATAACTCGCCAGTGCGTTGTAACCAATCAGGTCGGATTCCCATTGCATTCCGCCGGGATTGACATTCACAAACAACGGCGCATACGACGCCATAACGATTAAGTCGCTATTCCGTTCCATCCCGGTCATCCAGGCAGCATCCCCCAGCGCCGCGCCCATGTTCGTTGTGGGAGAGCCCTCCCGCGTCGCCCACTCACCGACAAAGATTTTCGGGCCGCTGCGGTCCTGGTTATCGTAGTGGTGGACATCGGCGAAAAACTGGTCCGCCCGTTTGTAATAGTGATCGTCCAGTACATCGGGCTTCATGTGCTTCAACGGCGCGGTGGCGATCACTTGCAACTGTGGATATTTGGATTTGATCGCCTTATAGAACTGCGCATAGCGTCCTTCATAGCTGCCCGAGCGATCGAATTCGTCTTCGTTGCCAACCTCGACATATTTCACTCGAAACGGAGCCGGATGGCCGTATTTCGCCCGTATGGCGCCCCATTTCGAGGCTGCGTCCCCGGTCGCAAACTCGATCTCCTCAAGGGCATCGTCGACAAACGGAGTCAATTCCGGTCCCGGGCGAATATGATCGCCTTTTAGCGAATAGCCCGCGTAGACGGCCAGGACCGTGTCGATATTCAGATCCTCACTCCACTCCAGAAATTCCAGCAATCCCAATCCGTCGGACGATTGATAGTTCCAGGGACTGCGATGCGTGGGCCTGTCCACCAGTGGGCCAATGGTGTACTTCCAGTTGAATCGCTCATCGATCTGATCGCCCTCAAGGTAATTGCCGCCCGGAAGCCGCAGGAACTTCGGGTGCATCGCGGCCATCATCTCCATCAGGTCTGGCCGATTCCCATTTTTGCGATCGTGGTACGTCGGCGGGAATAGAGACACCAGATCGATCCATAACTTACCGGCGTGACCAACAGTCAGCACCAGGTGATTGTCAGCCGAGCTCTCCATGTTCTTCGTCGTCAGCGTAAATTCATGCTGTTTCCACTCGGTCGAGAGATCTTGTACCGCTGCCGAAGCCAATACTTTGCCGCTGGTGTCATTCACCAGCGCCACCGTCACTGGCCCGATCTCAGACGAATCGGCCTTCGCGTAGAACGACCCCTTGTAAGTGGTCGATGGACGTAAAGCCATGCCCCAATAGCCCTCATTGCGGACACCGGCTTGATTTGCCGGATCGGCTTGTTTCACCGATAGCAAAAGGCTATGCTGCAGCGCTGGGCTGGGCCCCGTCGTTTGGTCAATGCTCATGCTGGCATCGGAGTTGCCGAGATGAACGATGTTCCAATGCGCCACACCGCCGAAACCATGATCTTGAAAGGTGCGATTGCGAACCATCTCCGCGTATAAGCCGCCATCATAGGAGTAATTGATCTCCTCCGTCATCAACCCATACAGTGTCGGGCTGACGGGGTGCAAGGGCACGTTGAGTTGAATGTTCAACTGGGCGGGTTGCTGCGCCATCAGCGGCACAAGCACAAGAGCGATCAGCGGCGTAGAAGCTATCGTCATAAACCGATAAGCGTCATTCTACTGAAGACCTGTTCGCGTTGTGATATGCATGCAGATATGAAAAAGGAACGCGTGTGCCTCATGATGCTGGTTGCGGCGGCCGTAGGCTTTGCGCAGACAACGGAGCCGCACGACGTGCCGCAAACAGATTCGAGCTATATCGATGCCAATGGGACCGCGCACGTAACACGCGTCGTACCGGTTCCCACCACCATTAGTCCCGAGGCTCAAAAAGCTCTGGCGAGACGAGTTTCAGACGCCAAAGGCAACCAAACTCTTGCGCAACGTCGAGCGGGAACGGACAAATGGCAGATGGGCGCGGGGCAGGCGGCGCGCAAGGTCTATCCGGTCAAGAGCATCGAGGACCAAACAATTGCGAGCGTGCCAGTGCGGGTCATTACACCGATGGAAATTCCGGCGGCGAAGGGCGATCGCATTCTCTTGAATGTCCACGGCGGAGGCTTCAATTCAGACTCCGGTTCATACACCGAGACAGTGCCCATCGCGAATTTGACGTCGACCAAGACGATTGCCATTCTGTATCGACTGGCGCCGGAACATCCGTTTCCCGCCGCTGTGGACGACACCGTAGCGGTTTACAAGGAGATGCTGAAGACGTACAAACCGGAGAAGATTGCCCTATATGGCACGTCGGCGGGTGCGATTTTGACGGCCGAAGTGGCAGTAAAACTAAAACAGCTAGGCTTGCCGCTGCCCGGAGCGCTGGGAGTCTTTAGCGGCTTGGGAGACTTCAGCAGGACCGGCGATTCCGCTGCCATCTATGCGCTCAATGGGTTTTCTGGCTATTTAGCTCCGCCTTTGGAGCGTCACGGCGATACCTCTTATACCGGCTCGACGAATCTCATGGACCCGGTCTTGTCCCCCGTCTTTGCGGACTTACAGGGCCTTCCGCCAACGCTATTTGTGACCAGCACGCGCGACCTTCTTCTCAGTGGCACGACCATATTGCACCGCAAGTTTCTTGCCGCGGGAGTGGACGCCCAGTTGGTCGTTTTTGAGGCGCTCACGCATGCGTTCTGGAATGACGTGCACCTTCCCGAATCGCGAGAAGCCAACGGGATCATGGCCCGGTTTTTCGATAAGGCGCTGAGCGAATCGGTTCGGCATTCCGGGGAGTAGCGCGCTGGTAAGCTGAAGTACCTCCTCTATGTACTGCCCTTGGATTGTCTTGCCCATACTCTGCCTATCGTTCGGGTATGCCCAAAATCAAGCGGGTGAGAGAGGCTACCGCCAATTTGAGACTTCGTGCTCGTTGTGTCACGGTAGCGACGGCACCGGCGGCGAATTCGGCCCTAATATTTCGGTACGTTTACCTAAATTGACTGATGAAGAGTTGACGGCGACCATCCACGGAGGCCTTCCCAAACGCGGCATGCCGGCCTTCCCAAACATCGAAGGCGAAAAACTCAGCGAACTGATTGGTTTTCTTCGAGGTCTAAAGCCCAGAATCTCAGCAGATGTGAAACGGAAGGTTACAACCAATCAAGGCAAAACGCTGGAAGGTATTATTTTAAATCAAAGCACCGACGACTTAGAGTTACAAACCCCAGATAAAGCGATTCACCTTCTGCGGCGCACGGCAGGCTCGTTTCGTGAAGTTACTTCTACGGTAGATTGGCCTAATTACAATGGCGGCTCGAGTGGTAATCGACTTACGCAGTTGCGCCAGATTGACAAGACAAACGTATCCCGCCTAGCGCCTCGTTGGATGTTCACAATGCCGGACGTTTCAGGCCTGGAAACGACTCCCGTTGTGATGGACGGCATCATGTATGTCACCAGCGCGAATCAGTGCTACGCGCTCGACGCCGGCAACGGGCGAACGCTTTGGCATTTTGAGAGACCGAAGGTGAAGGAACTGGGAGTTCAAACCAATCGTGGTGCGGCCCTCGCCGGCAATGGTTTGTTCATGGTTTCCGATGACGCGCACATCCTCCGGCTGAACCGCCTCACGGGCGCTGTTGAGTGGGACACGCAAATGGCGGATTGGCGGCAGAACTATTTCGCAACGTCGGCGCCCCTGACCGTGGGTAACCTCGTCATTGCTGGAACGGCCGGCGGTGAAAGCGGATCGCGCGGTTTTCTGGCGGCCTACGATCAAGCGACAGGCAAAGAAGTTTGGCGGTTCTGGACCGTTCCTGCTCCCGGCGAACCCGAATCGGAAACGTGGCAGGGCTCGGCTTTGAAGCACGGCGGCGCTGTGACCTGGTTTACCGGATCGTATGATCCGGAGCTCGACACGCTGTATTGGCAAACCGGCAATCCGGGCCCCGATTACAACGGATCGGAGCGGCTCGGCGATAACTTATATTCGGATTGCATTCTTGCGCTGGACCCAAAGACCGGCCGCTTGAAGTGGCATTATCAATTCACGCCGCACGACATTCACGATTGGGATGCCTCAGAGCCGGCGGTCATCGTCGATACCCATTGGCAAGGGACGCCGCGGAAGCTATTATTCATGGCAAACCGGAACGGATTTTTCTACGTCCTTGATCGAAATGACGGGCGTCTGTTACTCGCGAAGCCATTTGTCAAAAAAATGAACTGGGCTTCCGAGATAGGCAGGGATGGCCGCCCCGTTCTAAAGACGCTGGAGAGGGTTGGAGACGGCGAGAAGGTATGTCCCTCGCAAGACGGCGCGACTAATTGGTATTCGGCTTCCTTCCTTCCGGCAACCGGTCTTTATTATTTCCAGACATTAGAGAAATGCGACATCTATTCGCAAAGCCCGGCTGAATGGCAACAAGGGCAGGCTTACTTAGGCGGATCGCAACGGCCAGTGCCGGGTGAAATTCCGCAGAAGGTGCTAAGAGCCCTCGATCCACAGACCGGCAAGATCGCTTGGGAAGTTCCGCAAACCGGCCGGGCGGATACGTGGGGCGGCACGTTGGCGACAGTGACCGGTGTGGTCTTTTTCTGCGAAGACGCCGGCCGCTTTCAAGCCGTCGACGCGACGACGGGGAAACGATTGTGGAATTATGACGCGAATCAATTCTGGAAAGCTTCGCCGATGGCATACCAATTCGACGGCCGGGAATATATCGCGGTCGCATCGGGGCAGACGGTTACCGCCTTCGGATTGCCGAATTAAAGCAGCGACCGCTCGCCCTTACGACTTTGCCAGCACTCGCGCGCTTTGATCTTCAGTCTCTTGCAGCCACGCCACATCGGCATTGGAATCGCCGAAGCGCCGCAATCCCGCTTGCCGGATCGCAGAGTCAGGCACCTTGGCAAGCGGCGTGTAACGGGGATGATGGGCTTCTTTATAAGGATCGTTGCGGGCGGCGTTGTAGCAGCAGATCATGGCCCATCTCGGATTCTCCGAGCGGTTTTGGTCGGAGCGATGAAGCAAATTGGCATGGAAGAACAGCACGTCGCCTGGCGCCATCTCAACGTAAACCAGTTCCAAGCGTTTCTCGGCTTCGTGAACACGCTCTAAATCGGCGCCCGCCTGGTCGCCCGTCAGCACGTGATCGATGCGGCCCATGTGATGCGAACCCTTCAGTACCTGCATGCATCCGTTTTCGCGCGTCGCCGGGTCCACAGCGATAAAGGCGCTTGTGAGCAGCGGGAACAGCACGCCGTTTTGATACCAATAGCCGTAATCCTGATGCCACGCCCACGCGCCGCCAACTTTGGCATCCTTCATGATCATTTTCGAATGGTAGTGATAGACTTCGCCATCGAGAAGCGTTTCGGCCGAATTCACGATGCTCTCGCAGCGCGCAAACATGCCATATAGCGTGTCGCCGGGATGATTCCAAAGCGACAAACGCACGGTCCCGCCTTCGCCGTCTCCTCGGCCGAACGAATGTTGATCCATCTGCCGGTCTTCTTTTGCAGCCCGGCGAAGAAGATCAATTTCCTCGGCATCGAACATGCTCCGCGCCACGATAAACCCGTCACGTTCATACGCGGTTAAATCATCCCGGCTAATTGGTCCGGCGGCCATGGTTGTCTCCTTCTAGGAGCGTACTCCTAACCTCTCCATGATTTCACTTGTCGATTGATAGGCACGCTTCACCCAGTCAACGATCTTATCGGGCTCCGGTGAATACTCGAGCTCAATGCTCACCGTACCATCGAATCCGCAGTGGGCAAGCGCCTGCAAGTAGGGCGGGAAATCCACCACTCCAAGGCCGGGCGGCAGATCGCCGTGCTTCTTACCATCGCAATCGGAGAGATGAACATGAGCAATCCGCCCTCTGAGACGTTCGATAAGCCCAGGTGCGTCTTTTGCAAGAACCAGGTGAGAAATATCGATGTTGGCTTTCACGTTCGCGCCGCCAACGTCTTTCAAAAAGCGGTCCATCTTGTCAACGTTGTTGACGATCGACAGATGAAACGGCTCAATTTCTACGGCAACTTCCAGTCCCAAGCCATCCGCATGCTCGCCGATTTCTCGAACCCCTTCAACCGCCCAATTCCATTGGTCTGCTGCCGCGATTACTTCGCGATTCCAAATGTACTCTCCCACCACCAGCAACAGATTTCGACCGTGCAGGTCGTACCCAAGATCCAGGTAGCGTTTCGCGCGATCGATGTGAAAACGGCGCACGGGAGCATTGAAATCGGCGATCCCCAGCGCGCAACAAACGGTTGAGACCACCGGCAAATGCGCTTCTGTGCAAGCCTCGCGAATATCTCTGAGTTCTTGCGGTGTAGTTTCGAGTGGATCGGCGAAAATGTCGATGGTATCGAAGCCGATTTCTTTGGTAAGTTCGATTCCTCGGACGGTGTCAACGGAAGTGCCGAGCCAAGCAGAACTAATGAGACCAAGCTTCATGGGCTGGTAATTCCGAAGTCGACCGCGATCGTATCACAGGCCGTTAAACGGCCGCCCTCGGCCAGTTGCTGTACAGTGCAGGAAGTGTATCTAGATCTAAATTTGAAACACGTGATGCCGAAGCCGCTCCGCACGGATTTCGGGATTGGAGTCGTCGGCGCCGGATTTATCGTGCGCGATGTGCAATTGAAAGCCTACGCCGATGCCGGATTCAAAGTCGTCGGAATTACTTCGCGCACTCCGGAGAACGCACGTGCAGTGGCCGATTTGCGAGGCATCTCCAAGGCCTATCAAACCATCGAGGATATGCTGCAGGATCCTGCGGTCGAAATCCTGGACATTGCCGTTCCCCCGGATCAACAACTCAACGTGATACGGCAAGCGGTGGAACAATGCAGCCATCTCAAAGGCATATTGGCGCAGAAGCCGCTTGCCGTGAGTTACGCGGATGCCTGCGAGATTGTTCGCCTGTGCCGGGAGCGCGGCCTGCCGTTGGCGGTCAATCAAAACATGCGGCACGATCAATCCATTCGTGCTCTGAAGACGATTCTGATGCGCCAATATTTGGGTACCAATGTACTGGCCACCATTGAAATGCGCGCGGTTCCTCACTGGCAGCCCTGGGCGCAGGGTTACGAGCGACTGACCCTACTGATCATGAGCGTTCACCACTTAGACGCCTTCCGCTATTTGTTTGGCGAACCAGAAGCGATCTTTGTCAGTGCCCGTAAAGATCCACGCACGATTTTTCCGCACCAAGATGGCATTTGCCTGTATGTGCTGGAGTATGCCGATGGCTTTCGGGCATCTTCGTGGGATGACGTTTGGACGGGTCCCCGGACTGCTCAGGATGACCTCAGTCCATACATCAAGTGGCGCGTCGAAGGGACGGCCGGCGTGGCGCAAGGCACCATTGGCTGGCCCCAATATCCGAATCATTCACCAAGCACGTTGACGTTCACCAGTAGCGCTCAACCGAACGTCTGGATGACGCCGCGTTGGAATGAAGCTTGGTTCCCGGATGCCTTTCAGGGTCCAATGGCCGAGTTGATGAACGCAATTGCAACGGGTTCGGAGCCAGAAACCAATGGCGAGGACAATCTGAAGACCATGGCGCTGGTGGAAGCTGGATATCGCTCTTTGAAAGAGCGCCGAAGCGTGATGGTCTCCGAAATTACGGAATCAGAAAATCCGGCTGAACCCGAACCGAATTCCGAGATGAAGTGATTCGCCGATGGCGCTCCAGAGACCTCAGGGCCTCGGGTTGACTTCGTAAGGAGCGACGACCCGCGCCCGCAGATCGATGTAATGCCGCGTACCAGGACTGCCCGCGACCGTTAGTCCGCCAGAGAAGGGCCAAAACGGCCTCTCCAATAGAGTCAGGGCTTTGCTTCCGGTCTTATCGATGTAGTATCCAAACAATCCTTCTGCGGATAGATTTTGGCTGGGCCATACGAGAGCAAGTCCATCAGAAAAGCTTTGAGCGTCCGAATATTTGGGGGGTATGAGCAATATGCCCTTCTTG
>JBARMQ010000346.1:0-25094 GCA_049802535.1 Bryobacteraceae bacterium
GGAGTGCGGATCTTAGGGGCGATCACTCCGCTGGGTGGACTGGCGTTTATTGCGGCCTGGGTGGTTCTGGCAGTTGAAGCGGTGCGGAATAAGTAGGGGAGATTGTCCCGCTGGGATTTAGCACGAATAGGACGAACGGGCGCGTCACCTTTGAACCTCGGCTCTTGCCTCGACATCTTCTCTCGTTAGTCGAATAAGATGGAGTTCGTCGACTACGATCCGTGAGCCATCGGATGCCAAATCCCGGAGACACACTTCTGTCTCACCGCGCTGCTGGTTTTCCAAAAGCTAATTTGGCAAGAATCTTCACTTCTGCTGTCGCCATCTGTTCAAGGTCGAACGAACTGCCGGATATAAAATGAACGCGCCGGCCGCACTGCGTGTTGTCTGGCGAAGGAGAGGTCCTGTTTCATGCGAGCAGACATTGCACCTGGCGCGGTATTCCCCGATTACGAGCTAACCGATCATACGGGTAAACACCGCAAGCTCTCGGATTTGCAGGGGCCCGATCCGATGATTCTGGTTCTCAGCCGAGGAGGTTTCTGTCCAAAGGATCGTCGGCAGGCAGAGGGTCTGGTCGAACTCCATCGCGAAATGGAAGTCGGATACTGCCGCCTGGTCACGATCAGCACGGACAACCTTGCTACAACCAACGAGTACCGCACTGGCGTAGGAGCGCATTGGACATTCTTGTCCGACGCGGGACGCAAGGTGCAAAAGGATCTCGAGATCGCCGAATACACCGATCCGACGCATGATCCGATGATCCCGCACACGATTGTCCTCGAGCCTGGACGCATCGTCTTTAAGATCTATGTTGGCTATTGGTTCTTCGGCCGGCCAACGACGGAAGAGTTGCGACAGGATCTAAGAGCAGTCTTAAAAAAGTGCCGCCCGGATTGGGACATCACTACGCCCGAGATGAAAGCCGCTTGGGAACGGGGCGAGAAAGATTGCTTCTATCCCTACGGCAAGAGCTATGCGAAGGTGTTTGGAGAGCAGGAGTAGGCGATTCGCCATGGCCGAACATACTCTTCAGTCCATCGCTTTTCCGGTCCTGGATGCGGAGCAGATTGCCCAGTTAGCCAACTGCGCAACGGTCGCGCCAAAACAATATCGCGACGGTGAAACCCTCATCCACGTCGGTGATCGTCTGTTCAAGTTTTTCGTTGTTAAGACGGGTGAGATCGAAATTCTCGACTATTCCGGCGACGCGCCGAAGACGCTCACCGTCCACCGGATGGGCCAGTTTACCGGCGACATCTCACATTTGACAGGCGCGCCTGCAGTGATCACGGCGGTCGCCCGCGGCGATTGCCA
Organism: Bryobacteraceae bacterium; assembly: GCA_049802535.1. Lineage (GTDB taxonomy): Bacteria > Acidobacteriota > Terriglobia > Bryobacterales > Bryobacteraceae > Bog-105. The sequence goes on from JBARMQ010000346.1 coordinate 1,321, forward strand.
AGCATACGAGGTCTCGGGAGAAGCTTTGCGGCATGTATTGAATCAGTGTCCCGGCCTGAGCGATATTATTCTCCAGGCTTTTATTGCACGCCGACAGTTGCTGCGCGAGTCGCCGGACTTCATCGGCTTGCGTGTGATCGGATCGCGTTATTCCCCGGATACATTTCGCGTGCGCGATTTTCTTGCCAGGAATCGCGTGCTCTTCACCTGGGTAGATTTGGAAACTGACCCGCAGGTGGATCGCCTGCTGAAAGACTTTGGCGTGACTGAGGCCGATACGCCAGTGGTGGCCTGCGCGCACATGCTGCTTTTGCGCAATCCGTCGAACCAGAACCTAGCCAATGAAATCGGTATTCATCGACCACTGGAGCAGACCGTTTTTGATCTGCTGGTTGTGGGGGCGGGGCCGGCCGGTTTGGCCGCAGCGGTTTACGGTGCGTCGGAAGGACTGACGACAGCGGTGTTGGATTCTATAGCCCCAGGAGGCCAGGCGGGCAGCAGCATGCGGATTGAGAATTATCTGGGCTTTCCCACCGGGTTGACTGGCGCCGAACTGACGGATCGCGCGACCCTCCAGGCTAATAAATTTGGCGCTCACCTCTCCATCCCCACGGCGGCCACTCGTTTATCGTTCGAGAACGGGTATGCGACTCTCGGCGCCGATGGCGACGAGCCCGTAACTGCCAAGTGCCTCCTGATTGCAACGGGTGCTCAGTATCGGCGCTTGGAAGTCAAAGGTGTTGAGCAATTCGAAGGAACTGGGCTCTATTACGCGGCAAGCACCGCAGAAGCGCTGCTCTGCCGTGGGTGTTCCGTGATTGTCGTGGGAGGAGGGAACTCGGCGGGGCAGGCGGCCGTTTTTCTAGCGGGGCACGCGAGCCGGGTGCTGCTACTAATTCGCGGCAATGACTTGAACAAGAATATGTCTAGCTATTTAGTCCGACGGATTGAGCAGACCGCGAATATTGAGCTACTCTGCAACACCCAGATCCAGCAGATGGTGGGGAACAGCCATCTGAAGGCGGTTGAGATCGCAAATAACAAGACCGGGCAGCAGCAAAATATCGAGACTCCGGCGGTATTCAGTTTCATTGGAGCCACGCCTCGAACGGACTGGCTGCCTTCGGAGATTGAGAGGGACTCGAAAGGATTTGTCCGGACCGGAAAAGCCCTCGCACAATCGCGATCATGGCGCATCGCGCGCCCGCCATTCCTGCTAGAAACCAGCCGTCCGGGAATCTTCGCCGCCGGAGACGTACGGTCTGGGTCCGTGAAGCGCGTCGCTTCGGCAGTGGGCGAAGGCGCAATGGCCGTCCAGTTCGTGCATGAATATCTCAAAGAGATGTAGGTGACGTCGCGCCAAAACATAGAGTTACCTTCCTGACCGCTGCGCAGCCGTGATGTCTAGCCGTTTCCTCGGGCGCAGTCGTTAGCCTTGTTCTAGTCGCCAAGAATTTACCAATAATCGGCTTAAGTACCCCGGTATCGATGCGGATCGTTACGTTAGCGCTTTATGGGGCACAGCCCCTGTAGCCGCGTGAGAAGATGGCGCATGCGATTTGCCGCAGCAGTGCTACTGAGAAACTCGCGCAAAACGGGCACGGCATCGAGCGTGCCACCCGAAGAAATAGCGAGTTCCTCTCCCGCCTGGTGGCATGCAGCCGTGCCCTTTGCGCTTCTAAGGAACTCGCGCAAGACGGGCACGGGATCAAGCATGCCCCCCGAAGAACAAGCGGGTTCCTCTCCTGTCTGGGGGCACGCAGCCGTGCCCTTTGCGCTCTTGAGGAACTCGCGCAAGACGGGCACGGAATCAAGCATGCCACCCAAAGGAATAGCGAGTTCCTCTCCCGCCTGGTGGCATGCATCCGTGCCCTTTGCGCTCTTGACGATCACGTTCTGCCTCGTCGCGCACGCGAAGTCCGGTTCCGATGAAGATCAAGCTCGGAAGGCAGCCGAGGCTTGGCTGGCGCTGGTAGACGGGCAGAAATATGAACAGAGTTGGAAAGAGACCAGCATTCAGTTTCGCTCGGAGGTGAGCGAGGAACAATGGACGGCTGCGCTGAAGAACTCACGCGACCCGCTGGGCTCGATGGTCTCTCGAAAACAGGCCCGCGTGGATTTCACTAAGACCTTACGCGGCGCGCCCGACGGCAACTACGTCATCTTCCACTTCACAACCGATTTTCAAAATAAGCAGCACGTCACGGAACGGATCACCCTAGTCCAGGAAAACGGCACGTGGCGTGTTATGGCGTACGCCACGCATTGAGGCCTGCGTTATTCAGATGCGAAGAACAGCGCGGGGCCTATGCTTTCTTGGCGGTAAACGGGTTCGTTCGAATAAGTAGCACCGATACTGTCAATGAAGCGATATCTACTGCCCAGATGATAGGCAATTTTCCCATTGGGCGTGATGGCGAGGAACTGATAGGCGCCGAGATTGGGCACCGTCCACTCTTTCAACCGCTTACCAGAAATTCCGTCGAGCAACACTAACTGACCGGTCTTCTGGGTCAACTCGGCACCATCCGGAGCGGATTTGGCGGCTTCGACAAGCACCGCCGCCCCCTCTGGCGCCAAGTGAACGTTCTGGGGAAACGTGGGCGGCAAGTTTTGAAATATTGTCACCCGTTTTGTTCTCTGGTTGGCGACGGCGAATATGTTGCTGCTGCCCGCGCTTGTCAACTGAACGAGAGCAACGCTGCCTGATCGATCGATCACTTGCGCCGGAAGCGTTTCGGAGGCGGCGCCCTGCCTAACCCGATAGGGCGACAAATCGCCGCCCGCGTATCCGCTTAGATCTAGCTCCTTCGCGAAATCGGGAGACACAGTAGGCTCCGGTTTTAGATCGGCTCCGGACATCAGCTCAAAATTCTTGCCACCGGCCATCACATCAATTGCTTGTTCCGCATTGATACCTAACTCAGGCGGATTGCTCAATTCGAGCCCAGCGAGCGCGACCGCGCTGTTGAACTTCATTTCTGGCAGAGAGAAACTCAGTAGCCGGTATTGTTGCGCACCGTGGGCGTCGAGTTGCGCTGACGTGGGAACCGCTGTATAGAAAACGTGATGGCTCTCTAGGAAAACAACGCCATTGGCGAGGCAGCCATCTAGGTGTCCTTTCGGGTTGGGAACCAGATCCGACTGGTTACTCAAGTCCGTGTGGGACAGTTTTCGTTCTGTCTGGGTGTCAAGTTTGTCTACCGTCGCGCCGCATCCGATGACATATAGATAGCGCGCTGAGGTGACTGGCGGAGCGGCTTGATGATTGTGCGCGAGAACAAGAATGGGAAGGCCGAGCGCCGCTGAAGCGATGGTAAGCCTAAAGCTGGTCACGCTAGAAGCTCGCCTGTCTGAGAACGTCTTCGACGTAATCGGGATCCCCCCAATTGTCCTGGTCAAGCCCGATCGCCTGATAATGCGCCTTACGTTCCGCGGCGGAATTACGATGCCATTCCGCAGTGCCAGTGGTTCCAGCAGGATCGATGGTCACGATCAGGTGACCATTCGCGTCAGTGGCGATTCGATACTCATGCCATCCGCCGGCATACCCGTTGTATCCCCGGAGTGTGTCTTTTTCGAGTTGATCGTCCGTGAAGTCCGGCAGCGTGATGGTAATCGCCTTCTGACCCTTCTTCTCGCGGTGAAGGTTGAAGGCCTTAACCAGATCCTTAAGGTGCTGCCCCGTTTGCTGGCTTGTAACGAACGCCTTGGAATTGGCTTCCTTAGCGTGCCAGAATCGCTTGCCGGCCTCGACATTCGCCGTCCAGTCCCAAACTTCATCGTCCGACGGCCTGGGACGGGTAATCTGGCAGAGACCGACTCCGCCCAAATTGTCGGAACTAAACAATGGGCATTTACTTGTTGCTCCTGGGTGCCCGCGAAATTGAATGAGACCGCTCTCCAGGCGCATCAGCTTTTTGAATGTTTCGTTTGGGTAACTAACGCACAGAAGGCTCGTCGGCGTGGGGTTCGTTCCCACGATGGAGAGACCAGTTTTGGTCGCCGTTAGCTTGTGATGATTCACATGAACACTAACGCTGACGGTGAGGGCACCTCCGCGCGTTTCGGACAGCGGGATGATCCAACTACCTGTCGGGGTCTTAGCATGGATCGGTGAGTGGGAGGTGGTTCTACCCATCGCGTGAGCGCAGCCGTGCCCATTGAAATGGACCCCGGCACTCCACACAAACTCGGGAGTGTCACCGGGTTTCATAGTGACATTCGCCGGTGTCGCAGTCACGGTGATGGCCGGCATCTTCCCCACTTCGCTGATGGCGTATTCGGGTCCCGGAGGAGTGAAGGTAAGGACGACCTTCGGGGCCGTACTGGCGTGAGCCGGTACGTGGTGCGCCGGATGCGCAGCTGCATGTGTTCCTTGGTGTCCTGCCATAAGGCACCCTCCTCGAATCGTGTGTGTTCCACCAGAGCGTGAGCAAGCGATGTGCCACGGAAACGCCGAGAGCCTCCGCCTCTAATTCCTAGGGTTCCAGTTGCCGGGCTTAGTGGCAGAAGGAACCTAACGGATACCGATTATCTAACATGTTCTTTCATCGGCCCAGGGACATCTCGGAGAACTCTTTGCAAATGACTAGAATTCGGTCTGCGCGAGCAAACTCGCAGGCTTTGCAGTTCTCCACAGTCTGTGTTAAAGGTGTAGAAGGTCGAGGCATATGACTTTACCCTTGAAAGCGTCTGAAAGAGGCATAAATTGAACTGGCTGCGGCGGCTACTGGGCCGCGCACGGCTGGAGGCGGAACTGGAAAAAGAGCTGCGCTTCCATCTGGAAGAACAAACAGATGATCTCCTGGCGAGTGGCCGCAGCCTAACCGAGGCACAGAGCCAAACGAAGATCAAGTTCGGCGGTCCAGAACAGATAAAAGAGCAGTGTCGCGACGCTCGCGGCACGCGTTGGCTGGAAGATCTGTGGCAAGACATCCGCTACGGGCTGCGCACGCTGCGCCAGAAGCCAGGCTTTACCGCCGTTGCGTTAGCCACTCTCGCTCTGGGCATCGGAGCCACTACGGTAATGTTCACCATCTTTGATGGCGTTTTGCTCAAGCCGCTGCCTTATCCGAAGCCGGATCGGCTGGTGACGGTCTATGGCCACACAGAGACATGGAACGTCAGTATCTACGGACAACAGAATCTCGCCTATCCCGACTTTTTGTTCTGTCAGAAGAGCAGCCGCTCACTCGACATGGCCGGCGTACTGTATAACAGCGGCAGCGGCACGCTTAGCACGACGAGCGAAGCCGAATACGTGGGCGAGGTGCAAACCACCGCTAACCTGTTTTCTGTTCTCGGTCTTCGCCTCTTCAAAGGCCGGACATTCCTTCCGGAAGAAGATCGCCGCGGCGGAAATCCGGTCACGGTCGTGAGTTACACCTTTTGGGAGCGCCATTTCACCGGAAGCAAGAATGCGCTCGGCGATTCGATCATTCTTGATGACAAAAGCTATACGATCGTCGGCGTTGCTCCGAGGGGCTTTCGTTTAGACGATCAGGAGCCCGATGTTTTTACACCGATCGGCCAGAATACGGCTCCTTACATGCTGCGAGGCGGCCCTCATCCGGTGGGCGTGATCGCTCGTCTGCGCCCGGGCAAGACGATGGTGCAGGCGCAGATGGAACTAACGGCTCTTGGAAATCGGTTAGCCGAACAGTTTCCCGCGACGAACAAAGGCCGCAGCTTCGAGGCGCAACAACTTAAGCCGGATGCCGGAGATGCTGGCTCCACGCTGTGGCTGCTGCTAGGCGCGGCAGGTCTGGTCTTGCTGATCGCTTGCGTAAACGTGGCGAGCCTTCTGCTGGCGCGCGCCGTTTCCCGCGAACGGGAGCTTGCGATGCGTACGGCTTTGGGCGCGGGGCGCGGCCGGCTGATACGGCAAAGTTTGACCGAAAGCAGCGTCTTATCGCTCGCGGGAGGACTGCTGGGAATACTGATTGCCGCGCTTGGAGTTCGCCCATTCGTAGTGCTTTGGCCAGGCGGCCTGCCACGAGCGGAAGAGGTACAACTCGATTGGCAAGTGCTGTTGTTTGCGGTGGGCGTTTCGTTGCTGACCGGCTTGCTGTTTGGTCTGATTCCTGCCTTGCGCGTGCCGTCGCGGCAATTGGAACAGGCTCTCCGCGCGGGTTCACGGACAGTCGGCGGGAGTTCCCGGCGTTTACACAGCGGCTTTGTGGTCGCCGCGATTGCCTTAGCGGTCGTGCTGTTGGTTGGCGCGGGAACGCTGGGGAGTACGATTCTTCGTTTGTCTTCGCTGAATCCGGGGTTCGACGTCCACAACGTTTTGATCGCGCGCATGTCGATCTCGCCTGCGGCGCTGTCAAATCCCGCTCGCATTCGCGCGGCTTGGCAGGATGTACTCGATCGCGCAAGGATTGTTCCGGGAATTCGATCGATCGCGCTGGTGGATACTGTGCCGATGCGAGAAGGCAACAACCAACTCGGCTATTCGACGACGGCCGCCATCCCGCCCGAGAATAAACAGCCCTTTACGCTGGCTACGAGCGTGACGCCGGACTATTTGAAAGTGATGAAAATTCCGCTGCTGAATGGCCGATTCTTCGATGAGCACGATCGACTGTCCAACGAATTGGTCGTCGTTGTCGACGAAGTCATGGCGCGTCAAGCCTTTCCTGGGCAAGATCCTGTCGGCAGGCGGTTATGGATTCCGGATATGGGTTCGACTCCGCTTCTCATCGTGGGAGTGGTGGGCCACGTCCGCCACTGGGGACTTGCAGGCGACGATCAGGCCCAGGTGCGCGCGCAAGTCTACTATCCGTTTGCCCAAGTGCCAGACCGGTTTTTGCGTCGATGGTCGGAACTTATGTCGTTAGCGGTTCGCACAGACGTGACACCCGCGAGCGTCGTTCCATCCCTGCGAAAGGCGGTGCGGGGCGTGAGTAACGATCAGGTTCTGTATGAGGTTCGAACCATGGAGCAGCTGGCGAGCGATTCCTTGGCTCGGCAGCGATTCCTTTTGCTGCTGTTCGGGATATTCGCAGGAGTTGCGTTGCTGCTCGCCTCTATCGGCATTTATGGAGTCTTGGCGTATCTGATCGGCCAACGTGTGCCCGAGATCGGCGTGCGCATGGCACTCGGTGCGACCGCACAAGATGTCGTGGTGATGGTTCTCCGCCAGAGTCTAGTAATGATTTGTGCCGGCGGTGGCTTAGGCGTATTGGCCGCAATCGCGGCTGGGCGAGTCCTGGAGCGGTTGGTACAAGGTGTCCAACCGGCGCAAGCATCGACATATGCTCTTACGCTATCGGTATTGGTTACCGCCGCAATGTTAGCAACGTTTGCCCCCGCTCGCCGAGCGAGCCGAGTGGACCCGGTGAAAGCCCTCCGGCAGGAGTAAAGCGAGACCAGGTGGGAACGGCCCAACCCTCTGCGCTCTAATGAACTCGCGCAAGACGGACCCGGTCGTGCCATGCTATGGGCATCGCCACTCACTTTTACACGCAAACGCCTCCCAAACCAGACCGCCACAAGCGCCCGGTTGCAACTATTCTGGCGATTGCGATTCTGGCCGCGTTTTGCTGGTTTGCCTGGAACCATTACTCTAAGTTCGCGTGGTCGCGTTTTTTCGAATCGTTTGGACTCATTAATCGTTATTGGTTTATCGGCGGCGTGTTGTTCGCCTTCGCCTCCTTCACGGTGCGAGCGGTGCGCTGGCAGGCGCTGATGCTACCCGTTCGATCATCCTTCCGAACGGTTTGGGAGGCGACCTTCATCGGCTGCGCGGCCTGCGTCATATTAGGCCGGCCAGGCGAGGTGGTTCGTCCCTTTTTAATCGCCCGGCGGGAGCGTACAGGCTTTCCGCAACAGGCGGCCGTTTGGGTGCTCGAACGGTTGTACGACTTTCTTGCCATTCTCGTGCTATTCGGCATTGGCCTCGATCGTGCCAGAAAGCTTGGCATCGGGCCTGAATCATCCTTAGAGATGGTGCTCCGGGTCGGTGGCTGGGTTGTGATTGCCGGTGCGGCGGCCGCGGCCGGATTTCTGGTGCTGGTTGGTCCGAACGCCAATTTTCTGCGGAAACGCATCGCAGGGCTTTTCTCGTTCTTGCCGAAAGCTCGCGCCGCAGCGATTCGCGATGCTACGGACGCGTTCCTGTCCGGGCTGAAGACCGGGAAAACGTCAACCGTTTTATTGACGATCTTCTGGAGCATCATCGAATGGCTGCTGATTTTGGGAGCATACTGGTGCTACTTCCGCGCCTTTCCGATGACACGTGGGTTCACGTTCTGGGATATCGCCGGAGTGCTGGGCTTTATCGGATTGGGCGGCATCGTTCAGCTTCCAGGAATTGGCGGCGGAATGCAGATAGCGGCTGTGATTATCCTTACTGAACTTTTCCGGCTCCCTGTGGAGGCGGCGACCGGCTTCACGCTCCTCTTATGGGTCGGTACAACCCTGGTTCCACTGCCGTTCGGCGTACCGCTCGCCCTGATTCAGGGGCTTAACTTGAAGCAACTACGACACCTTCAGGAGGAACCGTCGCTATGACATGTCCCTTTTGCGGCCACCGCGAGGACAAAGTGATTGATTCCCGGGAAAGCAAGGAGGGTGAGTCGATCCGGCGGCGGCGGGAATGCCTGGCGTGCGAAAGGCGATTTACCACCTATGAACGTTGCGACGAAGTGCCCTTCATGGTCATCAAAAAAGACGGACGCCGGGAGAAGTTCGACCGGCAGAAGGTGCTGAGCGGCCTGCTACGTGCTTGCGAAAAGCGGCCGGTTTCGATGGGTAAGCTGGCGGAACTGGTAGATGAGATTGAATTTCTGCTTTCCGAAAGCCCTGAACGGGAAATTTCGACCACACTCATTGGCGAACGCCTGATGGAACGGCTGAAGCAGTTGGACAAAATTGCTTATGTCCGCTTCGCTTCGGTTTACAGAGACTTTCAGGATGTGGAGGAGTTTCTGAGCGAACTGAAGAATGTCATGCTCCGGAAAAGCTGAGGAATCGGGCTCAATCGTCCGGGGCAAGAGAAATTTTTACAGAGGCGTAGCCTCGGAGGCTTCGGACAAGTCTAAGGGTATATAGGGATCTGTCTATCGTATCAGAACGGCGTTTTCCACAGGCCCCCAACTGAAGTTAGGGGAGGGGGAAAGCTCGCTATGTTTTGTGTAACCAATCACTTTCGCGGGCATCTTCCTAGTAGGCTCTTAACTTTAGCCGGGAAACCGGGTATAATTATTGCGCACAACGACGAACAGGTACATTTGAATCCCGACTTCTGGGTCGGGACCCGAATGCTTTTGCAGACTCCTAACAGTTCTTTTCGCAAGTTTGGACCCGGATTGAGTTCGGAGACGGGTGAGGTTTGCCCGAAAAGAAGCAGTAGAGAGGCGCAGGTAGAGGTGAATAGTTAAGGTGGATCAATTCGAGGATCAATATTTAGCTGAGACCCATGAGCCCCTGGGGCTTCCCTTTGATGAGGAAGCTAACTTTTTCCATCCGGAGGAAGTCCAGGATGGCGAGGATTTTCATGGTGCGCAGCCGGTCGAGGAGTCGATTTACACCGACGATCCCGTACGCGTGTATCTGCGCGAAATGGGTTCTGTTCCGCTGTTGACGCGAGAAGGTGAAGTTAATCTCGCCCGAAAAATGGAGCGCGGCAAACTGCGCATGCAGAAGGCCATCAGCCGTTCGCCGCTCATCCAAACTCAGGTACTAGAATTTGCGGACCTCGTTCGAAAGGGCAGTGAGGATCTAGATTGTTATGTGGATTTGGGGCCCGCAGACATTGAAGAAGGCAGCACGGCCGACGTTAAACGGCGTTCAGACATCAATGATCTTTTCTTGGGCTTCACGGCATCGCACAAAAAGCTAATTCAAACCACCGATAAATATGGCACTGTTCCGACCGCAAACAAGAAATTGCGGAGGAAGTGGGCTGGCAAGGTTGCGCGCGGCAAAGTAGAGGTGTCGCGGGCGCTACGGGCCATTCCGTTTCATGTGGTGCGCTGGAAAGAATTCGTTAAGGCCATCGAACGCCTAGCGGATGAGATGGATCTTTGGGACTCCGAGATCCACAAGCTGGAAGGGCGCAACACACCCCAGGCCCAGCTCCGGCTGAAGGAGCTGAAGCGCGACTTGAAAAAGCGGGAAGGGGAAGCCGGCAATTCCCTGCCCGATCTTCGGCACAGCCTTTCGGTCATCCGGCACGGCGAGATTGAAGCCGAAAGGGCCAAAAAAGATTTGGTCGAGGCCAACCTCCGCTTGGTTGTCTCGGTAGCCAAGAAGTATGTCAACCGCGGACTGCACTTGCTGGACCTGATCCAGGAAGGCAATATCGGCTTGATGCGCGCGGCCGACAAGTTTGAGTACCGGCGCGGCTACAAATTTTCGACCTATGCCACATGGTGGATCCGGCAGGCTATTACACGCGCCATTGCCGACCAGTCCCGCACCATTCGTATTCCCGTCCACATGAACGAGAGTATGAATAAGTTCCTTCGCGCGACCCGTGAATTGGAAAAAGAGCTGGGCCGCGTTCCGACGAACGAAGAGATCAGCCGCCGGATGGATATTCCGGTCGAAAAGGTTCAGAAGCTGAAAACAATTTCGCGCGACCCTGTTTCCCTCGAAACTCCGGTTGGCCGCGACGGCGAATCGGCGCTTGGCGATTTAATTGAAGATCGCTGGGTGGGTTCTCCGGTCGATGCCGTCATCGATTCGAATGTTCGCGACGAGACGGCCAACATTTTGAAGACCCTCTCTCCGAAGGAGGAGAAGGTGATCCGGCTGCGTTTTGGCATCGGCTGCGAACGCGAGCACACGCTCGAAGAGATCGGCCAGGAATTCGACGTTACGCGCGAGCGCATCCGGCAAATTGAAGCGAAGGCGCTTCGGCAATTGCGATCGCCGGAACGTGCACGGCATTTGCGCGCGTTGTTGGCTGCCCGGTAAGCATCAGGCAAGCATAATCTTGTGTGAAGGGCCGGCGGAAACGCCGGCTTTTTGTTTGTCCTGGCCAATGAGCAAATCGCATCGCGGCCGTGTGGCCGCCGGAAGACAGGGCCACCAGCCGGTAACTAAGTAACTTACTTGTTTTTGAGATGGTGAGCGCGGTGGGAATCGAACCTACAACCTAGTGATTAAGAGTCACTTGCTCTGCCAATTGAGCTACGCGCCCGCTCGATAACGGTGTGGGGAAATGCAATCAGCGGGTCCTCGACGAACGCGCTGCCACTCACAATATAACATCCTGCCCTGCGGAGACCGCCGCCGCAAACGGGATCTCAAATGAACTCTGCTGAAAGATTGAATTCGGCTGAGCCGCGCAGGCGACAATATGGAAGACAGCCACCTTACAGACCAAGTTCATGCTGCCTACAACACCGGAATTCTTCTGCTTCCTGGCACTCATTTTCATTGGCTACTGGCTGGTTTTCCGCGTGCGGCTAGCGGGTTTGGTGCTCATCGTTCTCGCCAATTACTTTTTCTACGCCAAGTGGGGGTTCATCTATCTGGCGCTGATCCCGGCGGCATCCGGCATCGATTTTTGGATCGGCCGGCAACTTGCCCGCTCTCAAAAACCGAAAATCCGGCGTGCTTTGGTCACGCTCAGCATCATGATGAACGTCGGACTGATTGGCTTCTGTAAGTACCTCCCGTTCTTGCTAGGCGGTGTCGAGCAATGGTCCGGGCGCCGATTCGCCGCCGCGACGTGGACATTGCCCTTGGGGCTATCGTTCTACGGCTTCCAGGCCATGACATATACCATCGACATTTACCGGCGCGACGCTAAACCAATCGCCAATGTATGGGCTTATCTGTCTTCGGTCAGCTTCTTCCCCACCACGCTCGCGGGTCCGATCACCCGCGTTGCCGCCCTGGCGCCCCAATGGGAGAAACCGAATCGCATGCTCTCTCGCGAAGAGGGCGGCCGCGCACTCTTTCTCATCGGTCTGGGCCTAATGAAAAAGTTTCTGATTGCCGACTATTTGGGTGTGAATCTCGTGAATCGAGTTTTCGATTTGCCGACGCTCTATTCCGGAGGGGAAGTGCTGGTGGCGGTGTACGCCTACGCCTTCCAGCTCTATTATGATTTCTCAGGCTACACCGACATTGCGATAGGCGCTGGCTTACTTCTTGGCGTGCAGCTGCCGATCAATTTTAACCGCCCGTACATTGCCGAAAATATTGCCGATTTCTGGCGAAGATGGCATATCTCGTTGTCCAACTGGCTTCGCGATTATCTCTACTTCTCTATGCCCGGCAAACGGACGCGCTGGATGCCGTATATCAGCCTGATTATCACCTTCACGATCGGTGGTCTGTGGCACGGCGCGAATTGGACCTTCCTTGTCTGGGGGCTCTTGCATGGCATTGGGTTGGCTGTGGTGCGCTTCGGTCAATCCTTGCGACGGAATAAGAAACCGTCGGCGCATTGGGCGTTTAGAGTGATGCGGATCGTGATCACTTTCCACTTTGTAACATTTGCGTGGATTTTCTTCCGGGCGGCCGACCTACATGCGGCCGGCCAAATTCTGGCCCAAATCGCGTCCTTTCATTTCGCTTTCGACAACGTCAGCGGACCATTTGTGCTCATTCTTGGAATCGCGATCGCTTTACACCTCACACCAAAAACCTGGTATCGAAAACTGCAGCAGACTTACTGCGCTTCTCCTGCCGTTGTCCAAGCGCTAGCCATGGTCCTGCTCGTTATCGCGATTCAATATGTAGGCGCGACCGGTGCGACTCCCTTCATTTATACGAAGTTCTGAACCAACTCGACCCCGATGAGCACGCCCGTCAAAACCGAAATCATCCCTCTCAAGACAGTACTCACGATTCTGCTCGTGGCTGTGCTTTTGGCGGTCGTTCCCTTTATACCGGGCTTACAAAAGTACGGTGGCCTTAGTACTCAGCCGTTTCGCGCACTGGCCAAGGTCCCGGAGGCAGGATCAGCCGTCAAACCTATCCCAGCCATTCCGCTTCAAAATGCCAAGAGCGCGTATCCCACACCGCCAGCCGGCTCTCCTTATCTATTCGATCCGCATGGCGCGCTGGATCATTTCTATAGTTCGCTGGAACGCACCGCTGCTAAGGAGCCGGGCGCCGTTACCTTAGTCCTTCATTACGGCGATTCTCCAGTTACCGCCGATTCCATCACGGCTGACGCTCGCTCTATCTTCCAAAGCCGTTTCGGCGATGCCGGACACGGTTTCGTACTGATCGCAAAACCTTGGGCCTGGTACGGCCACCGCGGCGTGGAAATCCGTGCGAGGGGATGGAAGATTGAAGCAGCGACGCAAAGCCGCGCGAAGGATGGATTTCACGGCTTGGGGGGCGTCAGTTTCACGGGCGGTCCCGGCGCTATTTCGAACGTGACGCTGCCCGACGATCAGCACACCCGCGCACAAATTTTCTACCTCGAACAGCCTGACGGCGGTGTCTTCCGCGTTAGCACTGCCGGCCAAACTCTTGTGGAAGTAAATACCGAAGGTCCCGAGAAAAAAGCTGCTTTCGCTTCTGTTTCGCTCCCGCCCGCGACGCGAGACGTTCAGCTTGAGGTCTCATCCGGCAAGGTGCGTCTCTTCGGATACAGCTTCGAAAAACCAGGTCCCGGTGTCATTTATAGCAGCTTGGGACTCAATGGAGCGCAAGTGCAGTCAATGCTTCGGTTCTTTGAAGTCCAGCAGTGGACCGATTCGCTCCAACATGAACATCCGGACCTGATCGTTCTCAACTACGGCACGAATGAAAGCGTCGACAACGCCGCCTACCTTCAAAAGCTTTATCCGTCGGAGTTGCGGCAGGTGCTGGACAGAATTAGGACCGCCGCGCCGGAAGCATCGTTGTTGGTTATGAGCCCCATGGACCGAGGAAAACGCGAAGATGGCGAGATTATTACGCCACCTGTACTACCGCAGATTGTCGATATTCAAAAACGCGTAGCGCTCGAGGCTGGATGGGCTTTCTTCAATACGTTTGAAGCCATGGGTGGCAGCGGCACCATGGCTCGCTGGTACAACTCGTCACCACGTCTTGTGAGCGCTGACTTCATGCATCCACTCCCCGCTGGTGCGGCAAAGGTGGGAGCGCTTCTTGATGAAGCTCTGTTTGCAGGGTTTGATGGATACGAGAGCAAGCAGCCCCGCCAAATAACAAGGGAGACGCATCGGAAATCCGATCGGACTTCGCGTCTCCCAAGTTCTACTCACGTGAAGTAGCAGAGGGCCACTAAATTTGCAATTCTACACGGCTGTTGTGCGAGGCATTGGTTTTGTGGTGTTTCCAAAGTCTGCCGAAGCCTCACCGGTAGAAGAAATGTCTTCCGCACCGGAGTCTTTCATGACCGCTTTCGCTTTGCTCACCCAGTCGCTATCGTCGCAATGGATAGAGACCAGGACTCCGCCGTTCTTTACGCGCCCTTCATAACGCTTGGCTTCATATTCAGGAATACCCATACCGATGAGGGCGCCGATGATACCACCGGCGACGGCCCCAGAGCCGATACCGGCTAACCCCGCCATAATCGGTCCCGCGGCAATGAAAGGTCCAAGACCGGGGATCGCCAACAATCCAACGCCTGCGAGTACGCCCAACGTTCCGCCAATCACGCCTCCGGTCACCACTCCCGTCGCTGTACCCTCTGGCGCCTTCGTATGCTTTTCATGCGCAAAGTCTTTTGTCCCGACGTTGTCTTGCAACAAAACCGAAATGTCTTCGTTGCGGAACCCGTTTGCCAGCATGCGGTCTACCGCTTCTTCAGCGAGTACGCGATTTGGATAAATGCCGTAAACTGCTGTATTTTTGCCTGCCATGTATCTTCTCCTCTTTCGAACTATGAATTCACTATTGATTGGCAACCGTTAGGTTGTCTGTTACATTGCCGGCGCCGGCAATCGACATTGCCTTCTGTTCAATCGCCTGCTTTTCCGTATCTGATTTCACCGGGCCCGCTAAAGTGACTTGGCCACCTTTAGCCACAATCTTCACGTTGTGGGCATCGGTCGACAAAGATTTATCCTTTTCAACCGCGCGGCGTATTTTAGCCATCAGCTTAATGTCTGATTTATCGTTCTTAGCCTGATCCGCGTTTGTCGCGGTGCTCTGGTTCATCTTCGTGTTATCAGGCTGTTGCGCGGAGGCTACGCCTAGTCCGGCGGCCAGCGCGAGCGTCGCCAGCAACGTCGTTTGTCTCATTCAATTCTCCTTCAGTGTCACTCACTAGGTCTGACTGGACGAGACTCGTGCGGTTACCCTGCCAATACTGCCAGCCCCACCTAAGCGTAGGGCGGGGCAGTTCAGGAGGGATAATCAACCGATTGGTAGACACACGTTCATGAGCTTTGCGGCAGCCGTGTCAAGACAACGCTCTTCGACAGGCAATCAGGAGGAGGGGGAATTTTGGAGCTTAACTGCTCAGAAGGAAAAGAAACTGTGGCCGAAGCCGCCAGTAGCTTCGGGATGCAACTTGCGCTGGCCAAACCGACAGGTCGGGCCCTTATTCCTGCGCCGAGATCTGCTGGTCGCTATCGCGCCACGCGCTAATTTTCAACCGGCGGCAGACCCAACAAAGGTCTTCGACTGGCTGAGGCCCTGTAGAAACAGAACACGAACTGCCGCACACCCCGCACTTCCTCGTATGGGTAGGTCGATCCGTCTCAAGCGACTTCTGAGCGATCTCCAGAATCTCCCGGGAAACAATCGACTCTGGAGAGGGCGGCAATTTCTTTTTCATTCCTGTTCCCACTATAGTCGACAAATCGGCAGAATGGTGCGGCGGCTTGGGTTTATGCCGCCTGATCGGTGCGCATAATGTAGCCGGCATCCAACTGAGAGTGGCATCGAGCGCACTTCTGACCCGGCTTAACAACCAGCCGTTTACCGCGCCAAATGACTTCTGCGGGAACGGTATGCGTACAGATGGGGCAGTATGCCGTTTCCATTCGCGGCGCCGCTTCACCTCTTGGCGGCGCTACCTGTTTGATGTTTTCCATATCAATCACCTTCATCGAAACCGTCGCTCGTTAAGACGCATTCGCCGGGTCGAAAGATTCGGCTAATCCATTCACGAACTATAGTCAGGGTGCTCACCGCGAACATAAATTCTCATCCCAGCCGTAGACTCATCAGCTCCTCCTCATACGCTTGCAAGCGTCCCCGGCGCTGTGAACTGTTACCAGAGCTGAACAGCAAAAAACGAGAGATCTCTTGCGAAAGAAATCTATCCGTAGTAGTATCACAAACAGATATAGTAGGACTTGATGGCAGCGACCAAATTCACAAAACTCGAACTACAAATCATGAATGCGCTTTGGGATCACGGGGCGGTTCCGATCCGGGAGATCCAAGAGTCGTTTCCCGAGGCAGAGCGTCCTTCGTATACGACCGTTCAGACGACTGTCTACCGGCTGGAAACAAAGGGCGCGGTACGCCGGGTGAAGAAAATCAGCAATGCTCACATATTCGAAGCCGTGGTTTCCCGCAACGCGGCGCAGCGAAGGCTGATCGACGATTTATTGGGCTTATTTGGCGGACGGACGCAGCCTGTGATGGCGCATTTGATTGAGACCGGCAAATTGACGATGAACGATGTGAAAGAAGCCGAAAGGACGCTTCGGAAGCTGGAAAGAAAGGAAAAAGAATCATGATGCCGCCGTACCTGCCGCCGGTTTTATCATCCCTATTCAATCATCTATGGCAATCGACGCTGATTGCCGCAGTGGCCGGAATGCTTACGCTTCTGCTCCGGCGCAATCATGCCGAAGCGCGGTATTGGCTTTGGTTAGTCGCGTCAGTGAAGTTTCTGATGCCGTTTTCCGTGGTGGTTATGCTGGCGAGCCGCTTTAGCTGGCCAATCGCCGCCGCCGTGCAACCAGCGATGCTTTCTGACGTGGTGCAACCGTTCAGTCAACCCTTCACGGAAGCGACGCCGCGGTTGGCTTCTTCAGCAACTTACGTGGCAAGCCCCGCGAGCGTGTTCCCTGCCCTTTTGGGTGGCGCGATTCTTGCCGTGTGGTTGACCGGTGTCGCCTTCGTGCTATTGCGTTGGTTCTTGGCTTGGAGACGAGTTCGAAGCTTACAGCGCGCCGGATCACGAGTGCCGTTGGGATTGAACGTTCCAGTCGTATCTACTCCGAATCTGATGGAACCGGGAGTGTTCGGTATCTGGCGGCCGGTGCTGATGCTGCCGAAGGGCATAACGGAGCATCTTTCGCCCGCGCAATTGGACGCGATACTGTCGCACGAATTGTGTCATGTGAAGCGGCGCGACAACCTGGCAGCCGCGGTTCACATGATTGCGGAAGCGATTTTCTGGTTTTATCCGCCGGTTTGGTGGGTCGGCGTGCGCCTGATGGAAGAGCGGGAGCGCGCTTGCGATGAAGAAGTTCTACGTATGGGCAGCGAGCCGAACGTTTATGCCGAAAGCATCTTGAAGGCGTGCCAGTTCTATTTCGAGTCGCCGCTTACTTGCATGTCCGGAGTTACAGGCTCGGATTTGAAGCAGCGAATCGTGCGCATCATGAGTGACCCGGCGGTGAGGAAACTCGACCTGAAAAGAAAGCTTGCGTTAGGGGCGGTGGGTATCGCGGCATTGGCGGCGCCGGTGGCAGTAGGGCTTTCGCAAAGCTCGCCTCAGACACAAACGCAGTCGCAGCCTTCGAGCGCGGAGCGGCCGACGTTTGAGGCCGCATCGATTAAGCCCGCTAAGCCGGGCGCGATGGGCTCCTTCATTCGCAACCAACCGGGCGGAAGGTTTTCAGCAAACAACATGACGGTGAAGAATTTGCTGACGATGGCTTATGACGTTCAGCCGTTTCAAATCGTGGGCGGCCCCAGTTGGCTCGATTCGGAGCGGTACGACGTCGAAGCGAAGGCGGAGGAAAGCGCTGACGAAGATGGGGCTCCCAAGCCACGCTCCGACATGCGGAAGCAGATGGATGCGCAGCGGTTACGGCTGCAGTCGCTCTTAGCGGAGCGATGCAAGCTGACGATGCATCGCGAAACCAGACAGCTTCCGGTATACGCGATGGTTATCGCCAAGGGCGGCCCGAAGCTGAAAGAGTCGCCGGTGAATACCACTGGTAAACCGAACATGCAAATGCGAATGGGATTCGGACAGTTGAATGGCGTTGATACGCCTTTATCGATCTTGGCTGAAACACTCTCGCGACAGTTGGGCCGCGTGGTATTGGATAAGACCGGTCTGACGGGGAATTACGATTTCAATCTGCAATGGACGCCGGATGCGGGCCAGATGGCCGCAATGGGGCCGCCGCCCGGAGCGCCGCCCGGAATGGCGCCACCTCCTCCCGATCCGAACGGGCCGTCTGTCTTCACGGCGATGCAGGAACAGCTTGGGCTCAAGTTGGAATCGCAAAAAGGGCCGGTGGCCGTGTGGGTCATCGATAGCGTAGAGAAGCCGTCGGAGAACTGAGCGGGAAGACGTAGGCCTTCCTGAGCCGAACTGATTCTGTTGTGATGAAGGCCATTCGTATTCTCAGCGCCCTCCTAGCAGTGGCTTGCTCGCTCGTTGCGTCGGAGTACCGCGGGCGAGTCCTCTTTAATGGTTTGCCGGTTCCGGGCGTCATGGTGATAGCGACAGAAGGCGACCAGAAGTTCACGGCGATCACGGATGAGACCGGCGCGTATTTATTCTCTGACTTGGCCGACGGAAGCTGGACGATCAAATTAGAAATGCCGGGCTTTGCAGCCATGACAGCAACGGAAACGGTGGCAGCGAACACGCCCGGCAAGATCTGGCAGCTGCGGATGTTGCCGATGGATCAAATCAATGCGCAGCCCAAAGCGGCAGCAACGGTGATATCCGCGCCATCCGCTCCCGCACCAGGCCAGCCCGCTCCGGCTGCACACCAGCCGAATCGCGCGCCGGCGACTATCGCTTCCGCCGACGCGAATCAAAGTGCGGACGACGGATTTCTGATCAACGGCAGCGTGAACAATGGCGCTGCTTCGCCGTTTGGGCAACTTCCCGCGTTTGGGAACACACGCGGCGGCCCGGCAAAGCTCTATACCGGTGGGATCGGCATGACCCTCGACAACTCGGCTTTGGACGCGCAGCAGTTTTCGATTACCGGTCAGAACACACCGAAGCCTTCGTATAACCGCCTGACGGGGATCGCGACACTCGGCGGTCCCATCCGCATTCCGCATCTTCTGCCCAATGGGCCTAACTTTTTTGCGGCGTATCAGTGGACACGGAACCGGACGGTTTCAATCGACCCCGGTTTGGTTCCGACGCTGGCAGAGCGCAGCGGCAATCTTGCGCAATTGGGAAATTCGATTGTCGATCCGGCAACGGGACAGCCGTTCCCCAACGGCGTGATCCCTGCAAGCCGGATCAGTCCGCAGGCTGAAGCTTTGCTGCAGTTTTATCCGTTGCCGAACTTCAATGGAGGCCAGCGATATAACTATCAGGTTCCGCTCTCGAGCCCGACGCACCAAGATGCCTTGCAATCGCGCTTCAACAAGGGGATCAACGTGAAGAACCAGATCTACGGAGCCTTCTCGTTCCAGAGCACGCGCACGGATACGCCAAATCTCTTCGGATTTGTCGATACCACGGATTTGCTGGGCATCAACAGCAATGTTCACTGGTCGCATCGCTTGGCTTCAAGGGTGTTTCTAAATCTCGGTTATCAGTTCAGCCGGTTTAGCACCCGCGAGAAAAGCTACTTTGAAAATCGGGAAAACGCATCGGGCTTGGCGGGAATTTCCGGCAACAATCAAGAGGCTGTGAATTGGGGACCGCCGGCTTTGAATTTTACGAGCGGCATAGCGGGGCTGAGCGATGGCGTACCCGCGTCAAACCACAACCAGACGGGCGCATTGTCGGGTTCGACGCTATTGAGCCGAGGACGCCACAACATCACGGTTGGAGGGGATTACCGGCGCCAGCAGTTCAACGATCTTTCGCAAGAGAACCCGCGGGGCGCCTTTACGTTTACGGGCGAAGCCACCGGGTCCGACTTTGCGGATTTCCTTTTGGGCACGCCGGACACCAGTTCGATTGCCTTTGGCAATGCGGACAAATATTTCCGGGACTCGCTCTACGATGCCTATGTTGTGGATGATTGGCGGGTCAATCCCGAGCTTACGTTCGACATCGGACTGCGATGGGAATACGCCGCACCGTTGAGCGAGCTGTATGGGCGGCTGGTGAATCTGGACATCGCCCCAGATTTTGCGGCAGTGGCGCCAGTCGTTGCGAACGATCCTGTCGGCGCCCTGACGGGTGAGCGCTATCCTGCCTCACTGCTGCGTCCCGACAAGACCGGGTTTCAACCGCGCATTGCGCTGGCGTGGCGTCCGCTCGCCGGCTCGTCGCTGGTGGTTCGCGCGGGTTACGGCGTCTACTACAACACGTCGGTCTATCAAACGATTGCAACGCAGATGGCGCAGCAGCCGCCATTGTCGAAGACGCTGAGCGTCCAAAACAGCGCCTCCGATCCGCTGACATTGGCGAATGGCTTCAATGCATCGCCTTCGATCACGCCAAATACCTTTGCGATCGATCCCAATTTCCGCATTGGCTACGCGCAAGAGTGGCAAGTGTCGTTGCAACGCGATTTGCCCGGTTCGCTGCAAATGACAGCCAGCTATTTGGGCATCAAAGGCACGCGAGGAACACAAGAGTTCTTGCCTAATACGTATCCCGCCGGCGCGGCGAACCCATGTCCCACGTGCCCTTCGGGATTTGCGTACATGACGTCGAACGGAAATTCGACTCGTGAAGCGGGCAGCATTCAACTGCGGCGGCGTTTGCATAATGGGCTTACCGGAACTCTGCAATACACATTTGCAAAGGCGATCGATGACGATGCAGTGATCGGTGGACAAGGAGCTTTTGGGGCAAACCAGAGCGCAATGCCTGGTGTGATGCAACCGCCCGGCGAGGGAAGCCAGCCGATGGCTGCCGCAACACCCGTAATCGCGCAGAACTGGCTTGATCTGAGAGCAGAGCGAAGTCTTTCGAGCTTCGACCAGCGTCATCTATTGAATGCGCAATTGCAATACACCACGGGGATGGGGGTCAAGGGCGGAACGCTGCTGAGCGGGTGGCGGGGCTTACTTTTCAAAGAGTGGACATTCGGCACGCAGATCACAGCCGGCAGCGGCCTGCCGGAGACGCCGATTTATTTTGCGCCGGTGGAGGGTACAGGCGTTACGAATACGATCCGGCCGGAGTATACCGGCGCGCCTGTTTATGCCGCGCCGCCGGGCCTCTATTTGAATCCGGCCGCTTACGCCGCTCCCGTCACGGGTGAATGGGGGAATGCCGGAAGAAATTCGATTACGGGACCGGCTCAGTTCAGTTTGAACGCTTCGATGGGCCGCACGTTTCGATTGACCGATCGGCTGAATCTCGATTTTCGGATCGATTCGACGAACGCGTTGAACCACGTTACCTTCACGAACTGGGATGCGACGATCAACAACGCGCAATTCGGCTTACCGGTCGGTGCAAACGCGATGCGCAGCCTGTTAACGACTGTGCGCGTGAGGTTCTGACATGCGGAGAGCCTTTGCGCTATTGATGTTGTTTGCCGCGGCGGCTAACCCTCAGCAAATTGGACAAAACACATCGGGCGACGCGAACGCTACGGCGACATTCTCGGCAAACGCGCAACTGGTGGTAGAGACGGTGGTGGTTACGGATAAAGATGGTAACCCGATCAACGGCTTGACGGCGCAGGATTTCACGGTCACCGAAAACGATGCGCCGCAGAGCATCAAAGTGTTTGAACAGCAGGACCTGACTCGCGCTCAGTCGCCGCCCGCTTCGAACGCGATTGAACCGGAGAACATCAAAGTCTACGATCGGCTGACGCGAACGCAAATCGTTCCGGAGTCCCCGGGCAATCCCCGCTACAAAGACCGGCGCTTGTTGGCTTTGTATTTCGACATGACGGCGATGCAGCCACCCGAGCAGATACGCGCGCTGGATGCGGCGATGAAATTCGTTCGGACGCAGATGCAACCGGCGGATCTGCTGGCTATCCTCCGGTATTCGGGAGGTTCGGTCGATGTGCTGCAAGATTTCACGGCCAATCGCAATCGCCTGCTGAGCATCATCGAGACCTTAATCGTCGGCGAAGGCCAGGGATTGGAAGAGAGCGGAGCGGATTCAAGTACTCCTGACGTCGGGGCCGCCTTTGGCCAGGACGATGGCGAATTCAACATCTTCAATACCGACCGGCAGTTATCAGCTCTGCAGACGGCCGCCAAGATGTTGGGGCAACTGAACGAGAAAAAATCGTTGATCTATTTTGCCAGCGGTCTTCGATTGAATGGAATCGACAATCAAGCGCAGCTTCACGCAACCATCAACGAAGCCATTCGCGCGGGAGTATCGTTCTGGCCCATCGATGCGCGGGGTTTAGTGGCGGAAGCCCCGCTGGGTAATGCGACGGAAGGATCGCCGGGCGGTGTCGGGATGTATTCCGGGAATGCCGCGCTCTCGATCACCACGGGCTTTCAGCGGTCGCAGGACACGCTGTATGCGCTCGCCGGCGATACCGGCGGTAAGGCGCTGCTCGATTACAACGATTTGACCAAGGGGATCGCGCAGGCCGAGCACGCCATTTCGAGTTACTACATCATCGGCTATTACTCGTCGAATACGGCTCTGGACGGCAAGTTTCGGCGAATCAAGATTTCGCTGAAGGCAAATGCGGCGAAGCTCGACTACCGCCAGGGTTATTATGCCGGCAAGCAGTTCGCGAAATTCACGGCGGCCGACAAGGAAAGGCAACTGGAAGACGCGCTGCTGCTGCCCGACCCGATTACGGAACTGACGATCGCGATGGAAATTGATTACTTCCAATTGAATCGCGCCGAATATTTCGTGCCGCTGGTGGTCAAAATTCCCGGGCGAGAGCTGGCACTGGCGAAGCGGCGCGGGGCGGAGCGGACGTTGATCGACTTTATGGGCGAGATCAAGGACGACTACGGCAATACGATCACCAATGTTCGCGATAAGGTGGACATCAAGCTGAGCGATGCGACGGCAGCCGAACTAGCGAAGCGGCCGGTTGAATATGACACGGGATTCACGGTGCTGCCGGGTAAATATGTGATCAAGTTTTTGGCGCGGGATGCGGAAACTGGCAGAATCGGAACCTTTCAGACGAAATTTACTATCCCGAACCTCAACAAGGAGTTGAAACGCGTACCCATCAGTTCCGTCGTTTTGAGCAGTCAACGGGTCGATCTGAAAGCTGCGCTTTTTAACGCTGTTAAGAACAAAGATCGAGCTGAGGTAACCAATCCGCTGGTGGAGAACGGCTATAAGCTGATTCCGAGCGTGACTCGCGTCTTCCATCAGGACAGCGAACTGTACATCTACCTCCAGGCTTATGAGCAGGATGCGCAAACGAGGCGGCCGTTGGTGGCGTTTGTGAGTTTTTATCGCACGCAAGCCATGGCATTTGAGACGCCGCCTGTAAAGGTGAGCGATGGATTGGACAACCGGTTGAAGACGACGCCGCTAGAATTCAGCGTTCCGTTAAGCGGCCTGGCGCCCGGGAAGTACGACTGTCAAGTGACTGTGCTTGACCCTGGGGGCGACAAAGCTGCGTTTTGGGAGGCGCCCGTTATGGTGGTGCCATAAAACGAGCGTTAACGAAGAGTCATGGCGACATTTCCGAGTGGGCCGGAGTATTCCAATTCAGCGTGCTTGAGCCGCTTGAGGTTTCCCTTCCAGGCGTAGAACAGATAGCCGCTAACGGGAGTGGCATGCAAACCTTCGGGCAGAGCCACGTTCTTGACGGCATCCACCG
>JBARMQ010000347.1:0-4145 GCA_049802535.1 Bryobacteraceae bacterium
CATCTTGCCCGAGACATTCTCACGAACCACAAACTTCATGTGATACTTGCCGGGTTCGAGAGTGAAACCAGCATCGTACTGGAAGTTCTTTCGCGCGGCGGTAAGCGCGTTGCCTTGATCCACTTTGATTTTGATGTTATCCCGCACATTGCCCACGACGGCGTGTTGTTCGTCCTGAACCTGACCGGCGAAATCGAATTGAGTGATGCCCGCGCCGCGTTTGGCGGCTAACGCCACGACTGAACCTGGGATTTTGATGGATACCGGCACATAGTAACTAGACGCCGAGATGCGGAAGTAATTAATTTGCAGCGCCAGTGGGAGATCGGTGACCGGGTTGTCGGCGGATAAGGCTTCAGTGAGCTGCTGCTCTTTCTCCTGGCCGTTCAGCTTGCCCCACACTTTATCGGCGTAATAGCCGGGGCGGTGTTCAAGCTTTGCTGACAATTTATTATTGAGCTTAATCGTAATTTTGCGGTATTTACCGTCTTTCGAAGAATTGGTGCTGTAATAACCGAGGAGATAGTAACTGCGCATCTCTCCCTGGGCTTGCACAATTTCGTCCGTAAGATCGTTGTTATCGAAATAGGCTTTGCCGCCCGTGTCCGCGGCGAGTGTATACAGCGTTTCCTGCGAGTTGTTAATGCCGGCGCGTTGCGAGTTGTAGAAGCCGCCGTTGTAGAGCGTTGTTCCGCGCGGACCGGCGCTACTTGCGGCCGCACCAGGCGGGTCAGCCATTAAACCACGTGCATCCACAGCATAAATGGCGAGATTGGCCTTCGCCGCCGCATTGACTGAGGCTTCGAGCTGGGCCTGATTGTCGATACCAGTCTTACTCACTCCGGCTGAGAAATAAATCAACGCCTTCTTTTCAGGAAGCGCCGATAGCATGCGTGAAGCCTGTTCGATGGCGGCAAGTTTCTGGTCGGTGTTGAAAATGTTGAATTCCGTTTCGTCCGCGACGAAGGCAGCGCCAGTGTCCTCGCCGTTATCCGTATCGGTATCAGCGAGCCCCGCCAACTCACTCATTTCTCCGATTGGCAGGGACTTAATAATGTTTGTCAGCACGTCACGATTGTTGGTAAAGTCGGTCAGGACCTGAACGGCACTGGTGTACAGCATGATGGCGACCATGTCGTCTTTGGTGATGTGTTTGTTG
The DNA here is from genome assembly GCA_049802535.1 of Bryobacteraceae bacterium. GTDB lineage: Bacteria > Acidobacteriota > Terriglobia > Bryobacterales > Bryobacteraceae > Bog-105. Next base: position 1,160 of record JBARMQ010000347.1, read on the forward strand.
ACATAGTCGAGCGCGGCTTCCTGCGCGCGCAACTGTTCATTCATGCCCATGGAAGAGAAATCGAGGAAAAACACTAACAGCCGTTTATCGCGATATTGAGATTGACCGGGCTGCTCGGCTGTGATGGTCCGCTTAGGCGCGTCGGGCAACTTCAATTCATCGGCCAGCGTTAGCTTCGGCGGAGGTTCCGGTTCTTGACTGAGCTTTTGAAATTCGAAGACGGAGATTTTCTGCGGCTTGCCATCTTCGAAGATGGTGAAATCGCCCTGCTTTAGATTCTCAATCGGTTTACCCGATTTGTCGCGCGCCACCACGTCGACAATCACTAGATTGCTATTGGCGGTGAATTGGAAAGTTGGTGCGCGGGGCGCAGTTGGCGGAGGTTGCCCGACGGCCGCTAGTGTAAGGAAAGAGAGGATTACAGCGGTCCGCATAGAGGAGCTCAAAAGCTAAACCGCATGAGTAATTGGACAGTGCGGGTAGCCGAAGCGGCGGTGGCTAGCCCGTAGGTTGATGAATTTACGGTTGTGCCAAAGCTGGTGACGACGACATGGTTGAGTGCGTTCGTCGTGCTGAGGCGAAATTGAAGCTGGCGCCGGCTCTCGCCAAAACGGAAGGCGCGATTCAGTGCAGCGTTAAAGCCGACTTGGAATGGTCCTGGAATGGTATCGCGGCCTGCGTCGCCGAACTCGCCGGCAGCCGGAGTTGTGAAGGCCGCGAGATTGAAGTACGGATCGGTGCTGGAGCCAATGGGCAGGCCGGTCGCTTGAGCCCGGGTATTGCCGGCATTTGCAAGTCCGGCGACGTTTGAAAGATTGCCGCCAATCAAAGCGGTCAACGGCATTCCGGACGCGGCTGTCAGCGTTCCGTTCAGAGTCCAGCCGGCAAGTGCGGCGGTCTTCCATCCGCCATTTCGAAGCATTCCATGAACACCGACGGGTGAGGATAACAAGAACGTCGCTGACAGGCGATTGCGTTGATCGAAAGAAGAAAGGCCGCGTTCGAGCCGCAGATTATCGATGTATTGAACGGTTGGGCCGCCGACGCCGTTGAAACTCGAGGCATCGTCAATCGATTTTGAGAAGGTGTAGAGCAGGTTGCCCGATATTCCGGTCGAGAAGCGGCGGGTGAGCCGTAACTGGCCGGCATGAAAGATTGAATTAGCCTGCGAAGTTTCGTAGCTGAAGGAAGTGGCGTTGGGTATGCGCAGCTCTTCCTGAGCGTTTAGAACAGAAGCGCCGGACTGGGGACGATTTGGCTGCTCTACCACGCCCAGATCGGTGCCTTTCGTGCCAATATACTCTGTCTCGACCAGAAATCCATGCGGCAAGGCATACTGAATCGCAAACGCCCAAGTCTGGGCATAAGGAAGCTGAAAATTCGGATCTATTCCGAATGTATTCAATATGGTTTGAGACGGAGTGATCGTGAAGCCGTTCTGCAAAGTCAGCACATTAGCAGTGCTGGTGGTGAGTGCGAGATTGTTCAAGTAAGGCGGTTGGGTGCCAAGCTGAGAAGCAATTTGCGAGTAAACGGAACCGCTATAAAAGATGCTGTAGCCGCCTCGAATCACCAGGTCGCGTCGTTTGTGGGGCCGCCACGCAAAGCCAAGCCGGGGTGAGAACGCATGTGTGTCGGGATGCAGCAGACTGGCCGGTAATCCTTCCGCGTTTGACCCGGGCGTGACAACGTCTACCGCCGTCATTTGCGGATTCAGCAGCAGATTCGTAAGGTGGTTGTACAGTTCCGTATAGGGCGCGAAATACTCGTAGCGTATGCCCAAATTGAAGGATAAGCCGCGAGAGGGACGCCAATCATCCACGGCATATGCGCTGGTGGCCCAACCGCGATAGTAGTCATTGCCGACACCGTATTTCAAGGAACTCGACTGGGGCAGGGCAAGTAGATAGTCGGCAAAATCAAATCCCGTGCCTTCGACCGGCTGACCTTGGGCATTCAACTCGCTCGTCAGAAGTCCGCTGAAACTGAAGGAGCCGCGGCCGTTCTGGTCATTGGTGGTGTTCTGTTGGAGACGACGGAACAAATAGCCGAACTGCAAGTTGTGCCTGCGATGGAGGACGTAGCTGAGCGAATCGGTGAAATTCACCGTCTGACCGACAGTGCGCGAGGGCGCTCCGTCGGTGAGAGTGCCGAAATTGGTGAATGAAATCGTAGGCGGCCCATAGTCGAACGGCGATTGTAGGGTGCCGTTGATGCCAAGGTCACCTTCGATGTCGTCTTTATAGGCAAAATAAGGAGTAGACACGCTGGTGTTGCGGCTGAAGGTTACGTTGGCGCTGTTGTTGAAGCGGGGAGCAAAGCTGTGACTCCAGCCGAGAGAAGCGCTTACGCCTTGTCCGGTACCCGTGTCCTGATAGCCGAATAGTTGTTCCGTCTTCGAATTGCGCTCCTGGACTTGCACATTTGTGGTCAAGCGGTCTTTATTGCTGAGGGGAGCGTTTAACCGGAAGCCGATGTTATTTGAATTGTTGGGAACAGAAGTGACCAGTTGGTAGTTCTGGGTGATTCCGTTGAACATGGGCAGCGGAAACAGCGAGAGCAGGCCCTGGGCGGAAGAATTGATTCTCGCTTGAGGGATGATGTTGCCGGGAAAGGGTGCACCGGTCAGCGGATCGAAGATGATGCTGGATATGCCGGAGAAATCGCCGCTTCGCTCGGCAAGCGTGGGCACTTCGGCAGCTTCTGTAAAGGGATTTTTGTTGCGCGTGCCCTGGTAGGTGAAATACCAACTGGCGCGCTGCCAGTGGATGATTTTGGGGATAACTAAGGGACCGCCGACGTTCAAGCCGAATCGGAGGTTGGAATAGGACGGCTTTGCTTCGGGTCTGCCATTTAAGGAAAACGGCGCGGCATCGAGAGCGGAGTTATCCAGGTTTGCGAAGATAGAGCCCGAGAGCGCAGGCTGCTTACGGCGGCGATTGCCGAAGCTAGCGTAACGGCCGTTGTAGGGTCCGCGGGGTCCGCC
>JBARMQ010000348.1:0-8158 GCA_049802535.1 Bryobacteraceae bacterium
CGCGAAGGTCAAAGTGCAACGCCTGATTCGTTTGGAGTCTGCCAACACGGAAGGCGATCCCCAACAGAACGAGGAAGCAGGGTACTGAACGCTACGGAGGAGGGGAGTCACAACGGCTCCCCGTTTCTGAATCGAGACATCACCTATGACCAAAACCACCAACAGCGCCACCGTTCATGCGGACGCTGCGAATACTCCAACGCCAATTCAAACCGGCACCATCGTGGAGTTCTATGAGGTCATAAAATTCTCGCGCTGCTTCGTTTGGCTTCAGCAACTATCCAACGAGAGAACCAAAACACTATCGATGCAAGGCACCACCGTTCCGGTAGCCGGTACACGTGCAGGGAAGATCAGCAAACACAAGGTCTATGTTTTCGATGAAAACCGTGTAGCCATCAAATTCGAACACGGTGCCGGTGCCACATGGGACGGCGAACCCAAATGGTTCTCCTCCTATGCCTGAATGTTGCCGGCCATAAGAAAATCGGTATCGCGAACGCCTCCGCTAAATCGCGCGGCGTTCGGGGGCTTGTTGAGCGGAGCCGTTCCCTCTCCGCCCACTCCCTGAGTCGATTACAAACACGGCTAATAGGACGTAATTCCAACGCGCTCCAGGGGCTTCGCCCCGGCGCATGGCAAGGGCGCGCCCTTCGGGTTTTGGGAGGTACCCCCTTCCGTCGCTACGCTCCTCCCACCCCCAAAAAAGCGCAAGCGCTTCTGCATCCCTTGCATTTGCCGCCCCAGTCTCGCCAGCGACGCCTCGGAGGTGTTGTGACCAACACCTCAACAACCATTTTGAGAACCGAAAGGAAGAAAGTTATGGCCGCTGATTTGTTTTACCCGCTGGAGGAGAAAGACATCGAGGACAAGCCCTCGAATCGCTTGACGGTGCGCGAGTTCCTGAAGCAGGACGGACGCAATATCGAAGAAATTTCCCATGCCGTGATGTTTGGCGATGAGAACGCCCCTGCCCTCTGTGATGAGGGCTGCGAGGTGGAACCCGATGGCATCTGCCCGCATGGCTGTGAGTCCATTCTTCGCGCAGTCGGATTGATCTAGCGGGAATCGAGGCGTACCGATATGAGCAACAACAACGAAAACCTGACTGAACTCTTTGGAGAGCCGATTTCGGTTTATACACGCGCCCAGGCAATTGCCGACGGCGTTCTGGTGGATGTTTCAGATCGCGCGAAACGGTACGCCATCCGCTTTCCGGTGGCGCTAACTGACGGTCTCTATTCTGTGTTGACAGAACGCGCCGATACGGAAGCACTGAAGCAGCTGTGTGTCGATCTTTTGCTGATTACGATGCGGCAGAAGATCGTCGCGGCATCGGAAACAGATCGAATCGATTTCGTCGTAAAGCTGCCTCACGTTCCGGCCATCACCGTGTACGCCCTATGCACGCCAGGCGACTCGCCTGAACCGGTCATCACGGTGATGCTCCCTCACGAAGACTAGCAAGCATTTCGGGCCACAGCTCCCTATAGTGTGGCCCAACCTTAAACTTACAAAACCCAGAACAAAAAAGGAAATTAGACATCATGAGCGTATTTTCGGAACAGATCGAAACCATCGATATCCCCTTCAAAAAGTTAGCCGAATGGCACGGAAACGTGCGGATCACCGCAAGTGAGCAGGGTATTGAGGAACTAGCAGCCTCAATCGCCAGCCACGGACTACTGCAGAGCTTGGTAGTTCGGCGCGAAGCCCGTGGGAGATTCGCCGTCGTTGCAGGCCGACGCCGCCTGTTGGCCCTATCCCGTTTAGTGGACGACGGGACCGTCAAAAGCACGATGCCGATTCCGTGCCGGGTTGTGAATGCGGACACGGACCTCACCGAAGTAAGTCTTGCCGAAAACGTAGTCCGCGAGCCCATGCACCCGGCGGATGAATGCGAGGCGTTTCACAAACTCTTGGATTCCGGCAAATGCGCCACCGATATTGCCGCCCGATTCGGCGTAAGTGAGGCGGTCGTGTTGCGGCGTCTTGCGCTGGCCCGCGTCAGCCCTGCTCTTCTCCAGCAGTATCGCGAGGGTGCGCTCAATCTAGAAATGCTTCAGGCATTCACCTTGACGGATGACCAGCAGTTACAGGAGCAGATCTGGAATCAGCTTCAATCATGGAATCGCAACGCCTCTGCTCTTCGAGCCATGCTCTCCCAGGACGACATTCTCGCCTCTGACAAGCGGGTCCGCTTCGTCACTCTGGCGTGTTATGAAGCTCAGGGGGGCCGCATTCGCCGCGACCTATTCGCAGACGGCGAAGACGGGGTCTACATTCAAGATCCTGCTTTGTTGAATCAGCTTGTGTCCGACAAACTTGCCGCGCTTTCAGGTGAACTACAGGAAGAAGGATGGAAATGGGTCGAGGTGGTTCCCGAACAGAATCATCAGTTCGCGGCACGAATGAGACGCCTTCCCCCTGAATTGGCGCCGCTCTCTCCGAAACGGCAGGCAAAGCTTGACGGCTTGAAGCAGGATCTCGCCGAGCTTGAGGGAGAGATTGGTCAGAGCGAAGAAGAAAACGGCCAAGAGGACGAACGATATGAACGCATCGGAACCCTTGAAAAGCAAATCCGCGACATCGAAGAAAAACAAAAACGTATCTACTCGGCAGAGACGAAAAGTATCTCTGGCGCGACCGTCACGTTAGGTTGGAATGGCGAACCGCAGTATACGTACGGTCTGTTACGGCGAGAAGATGAGACAGCCTTGGCAAAGACTCCAGATGTGACCGCTGCCAGCACTAGGGGCTGCGATCCAACGGATACGAATGAAGGCGAGCAACACGATTACTCCGCAGCATTGCTCGAAGACCTGACAAAGCACAAAACGGCTGCCATCGCCGTCGAACTCTCACGTCAACCTATCGTCGCGTTGGCCGCGACAGTTCATGCCATGGTTCTCAATCAGTTTTCTTTCGAGCTTCACGCCCATACGTTGGAGACCTGCGTTCAATTTTCGACCACACAACCACATCTTGGTTCCATAGAGGGTAGTAAAGCGCACGGCGCACTATTGCAGGAGCGCTCGGGTTGGTTACAACGCATCCCGCGAGAGGCCGATCTTTGGCAATGGTGTCTCAGTCAAGATCAAGACACATTGCTTAGCCTACTCGCCTATTGCGTGGGAGCGAGCGTGAATGGAATACAGGCGAAAGGCGATTCGGCCCGGAATATGCGCATAAAACACGCAAACCGACTTGCTCAGAGGCTCGGAATGGATATGGCGCAATGGTTTAGGCCCACGAAGGAGAATTTCTTCGGGCGCATCACGAAGCCACAGATCGTCGAGGCCATGAAGGAAGCTGGACACACGCCCGATACCGCAGCGGCTTCTCTTAAGAAACCGCAACTCGCGAGCATTGCAACAGAAGTAGTTCGGAATACAAATTGGCTACCGGAGCCACTTCGCACCTCCCTGGCTGATTCAGAGGAGTGCCGGAAGGGCGACGGTTTTGCAGCCTAGAGCACCTCGACCAGGGCGAGAGGCCATCTCGCCCTGGTCCCAATCGATCACCCCCTGTGATCGACCGGGTTCACGCCAGTCAGAAAAATTTTTTGTTGTTCCTGGTTTCGCCTTCCAAAAACGCTCTGTATAGATAGGGCAAGTTCGACGGCCAACGGAACGAGAAGCTAAGGACATTCGTTTTGCGACTCACCTCCCTCTATTGCGCTGAGTGTCTCTGCGGCCGCTATTTCGAGAGTGAGAAGACGGAGTACACGTGCCCAGCGTGCGGGCGCATCATTGTCTTTCGTCCGGATGAAAACGCGGCAACAGACACGCCATCAGCTTGCCAGCCCAAGTCGGAGAACGCCTGATGGTTATTCCTGCCGAGCTCTTCGCCTACAAGCAATGGGTGCTGTGGAAGCGCGTTACAGTCGATGGGCGCACGACGAAAATTCCAATCTCCCCTTGGAGCGGGAAGAAAGCCGCCTGCGATCAGCCCCAGAGCTGGAGCAGCTTCAAACACGCTCGGTATGTGAAACGCCGCTGGACTTGTGACGGCGTCGGCTTTGTGTTCACCGAGAGAGATCCGTACTGCGGGATCGACCTCGACCAGTGCCGGGACGAATCGGGGCATTTCACACAGTTGGCCCTCAATGTTTTGAAACGTCTCGACAGTTTTTCCGAGCTGTCCCCATCAGGCCGGGGGCTTCACATCCTGGTGAAAGCGAAGCTAGCAGTCGGACGCCGGCGTAAGGACGGCGTCGAGATGTACGACTCCGGCCGGTACTTCACCATAACCGGAAATCACATTCCTGGAACCCCGCTTGCGATCGAGGACCGGCAGGCAGCCACCGCGCAGCTCAATAGCGAGCTGTTCCCCGCTGTGGCTGCTTCGATCGAACGAGCGGTGAATGTTCCGTTGAGTCTCTCTGATCAAGAGTTGATTGACAAGGCACACCGCGCCAAAAGCGGCCCGCGATTCAGTCGCTTATGGGCTGGCGACCTGTCCGATTACAACGGCGACCATAGCCGCGCAGATGCCGCCCTTTGTTGCATGCTCGCCTTCTGGACCAAAAGCGATCTCGTCCGCATGGACCAGCTATTTCGCAGCTCGGGGTTGATGAGAGAAAAGTGGGATCGGCAGACCGGCGACAGCACTTACGGTGCCCGCACAATGCGAATAGTGCTAGGGCAATAAATAATATTTTGCGGCGCTGTGGAATGCTTGTAGCTCGTTGACAGACAACCTACTTCAACCCTCCTAAGAACTCCTCAGAACACATAAGTTTGTTCATCCCTATGCATTTTCCTATTGACATGCCAGCAGATGTATAGCTACTCTGTGGTCAAACACAGTAATGTTCAGAAAAACGCCGCTCAACCGGTGCTGAGGAGGGAATTAACGGAAGTTAGAAACTCGTCTTTTCACGCTTATTTGTCCACGCGAAACAGGAGCAGCTCTGCTCGTGTTTTGCAAACCCTAAAAACAGATATTTGATTAGGAGGGAACGTATCTTGAACAGAATTGCAAGGCGGATTGAACTCCGCAAACAGCGCTGGAATCGAGCACTGGTACTCACCATTGTCACAGGGTTAGCTGCTATGCCGACCTGGGCGCAGGATGTGGTTGCCAATGCTTCGAACGGTATGAATACAGCCGCCGTAGGCACTTGGGCGCCGAAACTCTCGGCGATCGCCATCGTGCTCGGGGCTGTGGGTGTCGGACTAGTCGGTGGCCATGCCATGAAAGCCACTATCGCGGGGGTGACGCTGGCAACGCTGATTGCCATCAACGCCAACACGGTTGTGACCTGGATTCAGAGCATCAGCTAGCACGAATAACTTCACTGCGAATCGCCCATGACGAGCCGACAAACGTATAAAGTGCTGAATCGAACGATGACCGTAATGGGAGTCGAAAAGCGGATCTGGTACACGATCCTGGGACTCTCCGGTGCGACGTACTATGCTCTCCATGATTGGAAACTAGCGTTGGCTCTGTTCGTCGTGGGCGAATTTTTAGGATTTCTAGCGACGCGCGCCGATGACAAGTTTCTGGATGTCTGGAAACGCGTTCTCCGTGTGAAGTCTTCCTACGATCCCATCAAGCACGATGCCTTTTCCGTACGCGTGGGGAACCGTTAATGCTGAACATCAAAAAAACGTTTAAGTCCTACCGGAACTCAGGAGCATTTAATGCCCTGCTCGCTCCGACTGCATTTATCTCAGATCAAGTGTTCATCACCAAGACCGGCGATGTCGGAATGGTGCTGAAGGTAGAGGGCATCGACTATGAATGTCTACCGGATACGATGCTTGAAGAGCAAGCGAGCCGGTTTGAGGCTTCGATCCGTTCTCTTGATGAGCGGTTTCGCATGTACCAGTACATCATCAAGCGGGATGGTGCTACCGTTCCGACTGAGAAGCGATATGAGAACGATATCGTTGAAGAAGCAGTTAGAAATCGAGTCGAGTACCTGAAGTCGAAGCGCGATCAGCTCTTCACGTTAGAGCTTTATATCGTCGTCCTTTACGAATCGAAGCGATTTCTCACCAATCCCAAAGAGAAGTTCAAAGCCTCAATCGAAGCGGCTCTCTCCAATTCCAAGCGGTTAACTCTTCACAAGCGGGATCTGCAGCGCAGCGTCCGCATTCTGACTACCCGCATGCAATCTTTCATTCACAGCACACACGACTATCTGCACCCAGAGATTCTGGGCAAAGGCGATGCGTTTACCTTCTTTCGCAAGCTCTTCAATGTCACTCCTGGCAAGGCAGAAGCGGTACGGCTCAAGTATGACCATCACCTGGACTATTTCATGGCCGATTCCGTCCTGAAGCCGACCGAGACCGGCCTACGAATGGAAGGCCAGAGCATCCATGTCTTCTCGTTGAAGGAAGAGCCCGGCACAACTCATGTGAATCTGCTGCAGGAAATTCACCAGCTTCCATGCAATGCAATTTTATGTAGTGAGTTCCGGCGTACACCGAGCCCCTGGATGCGTTCTAAAATTCGGTCCCGCCAACGCCACTACGATGCCGCCCGGTTCTCGTTTATTTCGTTGATGACCAAGAAGCCCAAGGAGGAACTGATCGAGGATGAATCCGCAAACGAGAACATTGACCAGCTTTCGGAAGCGTTGAAGGAACTGGAGCGTGGGAACTACTTTGGTGAGTTTGCTTTGACAGTGGTTCTGTTTGGCCGAGATGAGACTGCATTAGGTCGAGGCGGTGCGGAAGTGACGCGCATTTTTGGGGACGTGGAAGGGGCTTTGATCCAGGAGACGGAAGATGCGGCCTTGGTGTACGCGGCTATCGCGCCGGGGGGAACGAAGCTGCAGCACCGTAAGTTGACTCTACTCAACAAAAACTATGTCGATCTGGGCTTCTTCTATTCGATCCATGAAGGGCAGCGTTGGAACAAGTATCTCGACCGCGAATATCTGGCGACTTACGAAACCACCCAAAACACCGTTTATTACCTCAGCCTTCATACCGAGGATCTGATCGGGGCGCTCATCGTGGGACATTCCGGCTCCGGCAAAACGACCAACGCCAATTATCTGCTCACCAATTCGATGAAGTACAACCCGTACACGCTCATTCTCGATATTGGCGGCAGCTACCGGGAGACCACCCGGCTCTTCGGTGGAAACTACACTCATTTGACACTGGAAGGCCAGAACTTCAGGTGCAATCCGCTCTCGCTACCGGATTCTGCGGACAACATCGAATTCATCGCGGGATTCGTCCGGTTGCTGCTGCAGAATGGCGGTCATACGGTCACGGCTACGGAGCGGGAAGAGATCTTTAAGGCCGTTCGGAACATGTACATGATCGACCCGCATTACCGGCGTCTCGGCTCGCTGGTGCGTGTGTTGCCCCTGAATCTGAAGCAGGAGCTTCAATCCTGGGTACGCGGCGGTCAATATGAGAGCGTCTTCGATAACGTCGAAGACACCTTTTCGCTTTCGTCCTTCCAGACCTATGACCTGAAGGGGATGGAGAAGCTGACCTACGTAGTCGAGCCATTGCTCTATTACGTCCTACACCGCTTTAGTGCTGTGGTGAACGATACTGACTTACTCGACCGGCTCAAGATCCTGTGGATGGACGAAGCTTGGAAGTTCTTCCTCACCAAGATCACCAATGACTATGTTGTGGAAGCCGGAAAGACGTGGCGCAGGAACAATGGGGGCATCGTGCTGATAACGCAGTCCTCAAAAGATCTCGAACGCGGAGACTTGCTCGAAATCGTGAAGAGTGTTTGTCCCATGAAGATGTTCCTTGCCGATCCGGGAGCCGACAAGGCCAAGTACGCGGAAGTCTTCGATCTGAACTCGCGAGAACGAGAGATTCTTTCGCAGTTGATGCCGAAGCGGCAAGTGCTTCTGAAGACGCCTACTCATTCCAAGCTATTGAACCTCAACCTGGACGCGAGAAGCCGTTGGCTGTACACGACTACGCCGAAAGAAATGATTCGACGCCGCCGCATCTTTGAGCGGTACGGCCTGAAAGAAGGACTTGAAATTTTGTCCAGCACCGTGCTGGAGCCGAAAGACGAGATGCCGTTAGCCGTGGCTACAACGGCGTAACCGAAGCACCAATTAGGGAGGAACGTTATGAAGAAAGCTCTACGTGTGTTCATTTGGGCAGCGCTGCCGTTGAGTATGTTTGCCGCCGATCAATCAACAACTTCCGGG
>JBARMQ010000349.1:0-12866 GCA_049802535.1 Bryobacteraceae bacterium
GTATTAGAGGTGCGCTCAGGACAGGCTAGAGCGCCGACCTTCCCCGGCCCAGATGCATGATTAAACCAACGACAAACAACACCAGGAACACGACGAACAGAATCTTAGCGACACCGGCAGCCGCAAACGCGACGCCGCCGAATCCCAAAAATCCTGCAATCAGCGCGATCACAAGGAATATCAAAGCGTAACGCAACATAGTGTCTTCTCCCAGTTCTTATCTTTTCGGAATGGCGCGTTCAATTTGCCCTGTTGACTCACCGAACGCTTACTCCTGTTATCAACTTCTTCCATTTAGTCAGAGTGTGAAAAGGCAGCTCCTGTTTCTTGTAGCTAAAGCCCGTACTATTTCGGACACAATTGGCGCTTTGCTCAGGTGCGAAAAGCCTCCTCCCTTGTGTTTATCCCTACGACAATGGTCCAAACTCTCGCGATCGACATAGGCGGCACGAAAATTACTATTGGCGGCTTCAGCGGCACCGAGCTGGTTCTCCGTGAGTCTTATGCTACCGACCGCGAGAACGCCGCCGTGTCCGCTAATCGCCAAATCGAACAGACGGTAAATCACTGGCGTGAGGCACACAGCTTCCGGCCGGCGCGATGTGGCATCGGCTTCGGCGGACCGGTCGACTTCCCTTCTCAAACCGTTACCATGTCGACGCATGTTGCGGGCTGGGCGAACTATCCGCTGGTTGAAAATATGCGGCGCCTCTGCGGCGGCGCTCCTGTCGTCATGGATAATGATGCCAACGTAGGCGCACTCGGAGAATCGCTCTACGGCGCCGGCCGTGGACACGATCCTTTGTTTTACATGACGCTCTCAACCGGCATCGGCGGAGGGATTACGATCGGTGGCCGCCTGTACCACGGAGCAAACTCCTATGCTGGCGAACTTGGGCACATGAATATTGAGCCCGAGGGTCCCGAGTGCCTGTGTGGGTCGCGCGGCTGCTTCGAACGTATGTGTTGCGGCCTGTGGCTCGAGCGGGATTACGGCCGCTCCGCTCACCTGCTTCTTCAGGACCCTGCATTTGTCAACACCTACGTTGTGCGCCTGGCACGTGGGCTGAAAACCGTTATCATGATCTTGAACCCTGCGTGCTTGATCATCGGAGGCGGCATGAGCAAGGCCGGTGATCGGCTGTTCGTTCCGCTGCGGCGGGAACTCAACCGCCAACTGACGGATTGGTCACGAGCCTCGTGGGAAGTTGTGCCGGCGCAATTAGGCGACAATAGCGTCCTATTTGGTGCGCTGGCACTGTCGGAAAATTATTTATGAAGTTCACAGAATCTTACCGGTCCCAGCTCTTCGATGCCGTTGCGTCAGTCGACCTATTGGCGGTTGAGCGCGCCATCGAATGGTTTCATGATGCTCGTGAGAACGACCGCCATATTTTCGTCTGCGGCAACGGGGGAAGCGCGTCAACCGCATCTCACTTCACCTGCGACATCTTGAAAGGGGCTAGCTTCCAACGCGAAAAGCGATTCCGCATGTTGTCCTTGAACGACTCGCTGCCCACTCTGACCGCTTATGCGAACGATGTCGATTATTCCTGCGTGTTTCAGGAACAGCTGCAGAACTTCGCCAAGCCGGGCGATCTTCTCATGGCGATCAGCGGATCTGGCAATTCGCCCAACGTTGTACGCGCCGTCACTTATGCAAATCAAGCGGGCTGTAAGACCATCGCTCTCACCGGCCGCGATGGCGGCAAACTCGCGCCCTTGGCCCAGTTGAATATTCACGTCAAGTCAAATCACATGGGCCGTATTGAGGACGCTCATATGATCGTCTGCCACATGATCGGCTATCACTTCATGGAAAATTGATGCGCTAAATTTGGCTTCTTGCACTTACTGGCCGTTTGGGCCCGAGTTTAGAAGCACAGTGGGGGTTACCGACATGCCGGGAAGCAGCGTATGATCGGGGTCTTCCCCGCGATCTAGACGAATCTTCACTGGAACTCGCTGTACCACCTTGACGTAGTTGCCCGTGGCATTCTCAGGCGGCAGCAAGCTGAAACGCGCGCCGGATGCGGCCGCAATGCTATCGATATGGCCGTGAAACTTCTTGCCGCCGAAAGTGTCGACTTCGATATCGACGGCTTGGCCCACCCGCATGGAACGTAGCTGCGTTTCCTTATAGTTGGCCGTTATCCAGATATCCGACAGCGGCACTAAGGCCATAATCTGCTGTCCAGGCGACACTTGCATTCCAGGCTCGGCTGTCTTACGGCTGACGCGGGCGTCTATCGGCGCCTTGATGATGGTGTAGTTCAGGTTCAATTGCGCCTGTTCGATATCGGCCTCGCGCTGCTTAACCGCAGCCAAAGCTTGCTCGTGCCGCGCTTCGCTCACCTCAACCTGCCTGGGGGCGACCTCTTCCGCCTGATGTTCTTCAACGAGGTTCTGCGCCAATCTGGCCTTCGCCTGCACTACCTGCGTCTTAGACTGATCCAAGCTGTGCTGTGCTTCGACGACGTCGGCGGCGGCGGAATCGACATCGGCCTTATTGGCATCGCGCGCGGCCACGGCACCGTCGTACTCCTGCCGTGAAATCTCATCCTTGTCGACCAGATCTTTCATCCGCGCCAGGTCTTTTTCTGCTTTGACAAGGTTGGCCCGTTTTTCGGCCAACGTTCCTTGCGCGGAGACGAGATGCGCTTCCGCAGCGCTGACCGCCTGCTGGGCCGAGGAAACGGCCGCCTCGCCCTGCTGGGCGACGGTTAATTCACTCCGCACGCTGCTGCTGGTGTTGATGTTCGTCAGCGGTACGTTGACCTTGCTCTCGGCCGTCGTCGCTTGGGCGCTGGCTAACTGCGCCTTCGCCTGGTCGTAAGCCACCTGGTAGTCTGCTGGGTCTAGCCAAACCAAGTCCTGATCCTTCTTTACCTGCTGGTTATCGTTTACCAGTACTTTGACGATGGTGCCATTAATGCGCGGACTGATGGGAATAATGTGTCCGTCAACTTCCGCGTCATCGGTCGATTCACGCACCGAATAGTAAGAGTAAATAGGAATTGCGGCAATCGCTGCTATCACCAGAACGGCCAGCACGATGAAGCGAACCCGCCGTTTGCGCCGAACATCTTGAGGCTTCTTTCGAGACTCACTATCCTGTTGCTCGTTGTTGCTTTTTTCTTTTCCTTGAGCGTCGTCTGCCATAACCTTTTCTAATCAACCGCACCCGGTATGTACGCGTTTTTCAATTTAGCTTTCCAAAGTCCCTTGCGTTTCGACATCCAACGCCGAGGTAATTTCGTCCTCGTGGGCACTGATGCTGGCGCGCATCTTTTTCAGCAACGAAATCAGCGATTCCTTCTCCCCATCCGGCATGTCTCGCAGGAGCCGGTTCAGGTTGGAGTGATGGATCGGCATAAACTTGTCCAGAAGGGCTTCGCCCTTCACAGTAATCCGCGCCAGGCGCGCGCGCCGGTCCTGGCTGTCCACGGCACGAGTAACGTAACCTTTCTCCTCCAGATGATCCATCAGTCCAGTAATATTCGCCCGGCTGACCAAAAGAAGCGCTCCTAAATCGTGAAGGCGCATTCCCTCCCGAGGTCCCTTTTGCAAAAGCACCAGAATATTAACGGTAGACTTCGATAGCCCATACTCAGCCATGTAGCGCAACGAGGCCTGGTGGAGTACGTCGTAGGTATACAACAGGTTTATCATCGCCTCTGAAGAGCAAAGGTCGAAGTTTTTATACTGCCGGCTGGTCTCGCGCATTCGCGAATGGTAATAAGCCTCACGCCGGTCTTCCCGCGGACGCGTCCTGTGTGCTTCCGACACCCCCGTTCGATTCGATGATAGATAGTAAAGTTCCTAATTATTTTCGCATGTTTGCCCAGTTAAGGCCGTTTCCTGCGTGCCCAATGGCGCACTAAGATCGTCCACCATCTGGGATCACAAAACTAAAATGCGCTGGGCTTGGAAGATTGGTAATTTCGCGGGCATCGACTTGTATGTCCACGCGACCTTTGTATTGCTGTTGCTATGGGTGGTGATTGGGTATTGGTTAGCCGACCATTCCCTGCAAGCGGTCCTTGGAGGTTCAGCATTCATCTTGGCGCTTTTCGGCTGTGTTGTTCTACACGAGTACGGCCACGCACTTACAGCGCGCCACTACGGTATCCGCACCACTAACATCACGCTGCTACCCATCGGCGGCGTTTCGCGTTTTGAGAAGTTGCCGGAGAAGCCGTGGCAGGAATTCTGGGTTGCCGTGGCGGGACCGTGCGTGAACTTTGGAATCGCCCTGGTGCTCTACCTTCTCCTATTCGCAATGGGAGGGTTCCGGCCTTTGGTCGGGTTGGGAATCACAAAGGGCCCTTTCCTCGAGCGCATCATGATGGCGAACCTCATACTCGCTGTATTCAACCTAATTCCTGCATTCCCCATGGACGGGGGGCGAGTGTTACGGGCCTTGCTGGCCACCCGCATGGATCATGTCCGGGCGACCCGCGCCGCTGCGGGAATTGGCCAAGCGCTAGCCCTTGTTTTTGGATTAGTGGGCCTGTTCTACGATCCCTTCCTCGTCTTCATCGCATTCTTTGTCTGGATCGGGGCGGCCCATGAGGCCCAGTCGGTTGAGATCAAGGGCGCCCTTTCGGGAGTTCCGATTCGCAGCGCTATGCAGACGCACTTCAGCACTCTCGATACAAGCCAACATTTGAGCGACGCCATTCGACTGATTATGGACGGAACCCAGCACGACTTTCCCGTGCTCTGGGGCGATCGCGTGATGGGCATTCTAACGCGGGCGAACCTTCTCTCAGGGTTGCAAGCTGACGGACCGGACCAACTTGTCACTGCCGTGATGCAGCGGGAATTTCAAACCGCAGAGCCCGGCGAAATGCTGGAAATTGTGCTCGGCCGCCTGGCGCTCGCCCGTTGCAAAACCTTGCCGGTTATGGAGAACGGTAAAATGATCGGCTTGGTCAGCATGGAAAACCTGGGCGAATACCTGATGATTCAGAATGCTTTGCATCGGCGGGACCATGCGCCGGCCAAGTAGGAGCGAGGGAGGCCAAATGCTTCAATGGACAACCGCGAGTCTCGCTGTTCTTTCCGCGCTTGCGCTATTGACGGCGGCCGGGGCAAAATCGAATGCATCGAAAGATCTCAGGATCGTCACGGTTGACGTCGAAGGCGGTGCCGCTGTGCTGTTTGTCACGCCGGATGGCAAGTCGCTGCTGATCGATACGGGTTGGCCGCCTGGTATGGGTGGTCCTCGGCCCGTTGCTGGCGAGCCGCCTCCGCCTCCCATGCCCTCGAGCGCCGATCGTATTGCCGCCGCTGCTCGGTCGCTTGGCGTCACGAAGATCGATTACCTGCTGATGACCCATTACCACCTGGATCATTTGGGCGGCCTGCAGGCGCTGCTCGCGAAGCTGCCGGTCGGCACCTTCATCGACCACGGCCCGAACCGCGAAGAACCCCCGCCAAACGCTACGCCACGGCAACTCACCTTTGCAACCTCGACCCTCTATCCTCATTGGGTCGCGGCCTATCAGGGGCACACGCATATCACAGCGCAAGCCGGTCAAACGCTCGACATTGGCTCGATGCATCTTAAGTTCGTGACCAGCGACGGACATGTACTCGGTGCTCCGCTGGCCGGCGCTGGCCAGCCAAACCCATTCTGCGCGGGCGTCCCCGCGATGGACCGCAATGGCGGCGAAGAGAATGTCCGTTCGGTTGGTACGTTGATCACCTTTGGTAAGACGCGCATTCTCGATCTGGGAGATCTCACCTGGAACAAAGAGATTAAACTGCTGTGCCCATCAAACAAGGTCGGCAAGGTCGATATCTATTTCGTCACCGGCCATGGTATGAACCTGTCGAGCAGCCCGCCGACGGCTGCGCTCGATCCGCTGGTGGCCGTGATGCAAAACGGTCCAACCAAGGGCGGTGACCAGGAGGTGATCAAGACGGTAGATACGTATCACGGGCTGAAGGGCTTCTGGCGCCTCCACTTCTCGGTGCGCTTCCCAGACCTGAATGGCGACCCTAACTATATTGCCAATCTGAACGGTGTATCCGATCAGGGCAATCCGATCGATCTGGACATCACCCGGGGCGGCGAGATCACGGTAACGAACGGCCGCAATGATTTCAGCAAGACCTATCGAGCTCGGGCAGCGCAGTAAAAGCGCTATGACACTGCTGCCCGCGGAATGCGCGCGACAGCATCTACCCCGATGCCGGCATTTTCCAGCGTGACTTGAATGAACCCTAAAGCCGCCTTCGAAAGTGACTTATCCTTGCGGTAAATCAGCCCGACACGCCGAATCATCGGCTCCGGGCCCAGCGATATCGCGGAAAGCTTTCCTGATTCAACTTCCTCGCGGCAGTGCGAAGCGGCAATGAACGACAAACCCAGATCGGCCATCACAAACCGCTTGATCATCTCGGTTGAATCTAGCTCCATTGAAATCGACAATGAATCCTGCACGGGATCGAGCCATGCATTCAGCCGTGCCCGCGTCGTTCCGGTCTTCGGCAGCAGCAACTGTTCGCCTATAAGGTCCCGCGGCGTAATCTGCGCCTTACTCACCAACGGGTGACGCCGCGGCGCCAGCAAAATAATTTCGTCGGAATGTATCTTAACGACTTGCAGCTTCTTCTCCTGCACCGGAAGCTGTGTGATCCCGAAGTCGGCGAGATTATCGAGCACCGCCTGCACCACTCGCGTGCCATAAGACCGGTCCACCAACAACTGCACGTTGGGAAACTGTTTTTTAAACTCAGCGAACACTGTTGGCAGAACGTAAATGCAGGTCGCTTCGTTGGCCGCGATCAGCAGCTCACCCCGCGGCACCCGATCCAATTCGTTGATCGAATCCTGCGCGCGCTTGCGAAGAGCCAGGATCTGCTCTGCGTATTCCGCGAAGATGCGACCCGCCACTGTAAGCGAAATTCTGGTGCCGAGCCGTTCAAAAAGAGTGGTATTGAGTTCCTGCTCCAACTGTCGCACTTGCGCGCTAATTGCTGGTTGGGTTCTATAGCAGGTTTGTGCCGCTTTTGAAAAGCTCTTCAGCCGAACGATCTCTAAAAACGTGTGAAGCTGATCGAGATCCATGAGCGATGACGAGGACTCCCTTACTTACAACACCGGCGCAAACGGAGCCGGAAGACGGATACAGGTTGCAGGAAGGCATGATTTATCCCTGCCCTGCATTCGGCAATTCTGAAACGGGGAATCGCTGGTGACTCAAATTGTAGCAGGTCTTACAGCAATCCTCCGGCCCTCTACGCTAGGCATAACTACCATGACCGGTACTTCGCGCTCAAGTCTTTGAAGTAGTCTGTTACTCCACTTTATGTAGAATCTTGACGCCGGCCGGAAGATCGAATGTTTTCGGCGGCAATGCTTCATTTACTTCTACCCGGTCCGCGAAGATTTCGTATGTCTTGTAGCCGTTGCGTTCGCGTTCAATCGTATAAGGCCACTTAACGCCGCTCCCGGCATCGCGGTATTTATCGTAGTCGCTAACCTCGTCGTTGTGGTACTTGGTCGCGGGATCGATCCACTTGTAGACCTGACGAACCGGAAGATGCGTTATGTGGTCGAAGGAAACGCGTATCACTCGGCCTTGCGCATCGGTGATATCGATGACATCCACCTGCGCGCCCTCGATCAAATCCGTCCCAATGTAGTCGTATTCAAGGCCGGGCTCGTTAAGGCGTTCGCGTAGGAAATAAAAAATGCTGGTCTCGGTTGTTTGTAGATATTTCGTCCAGGTCTCGTCTTCGACCGGGCGTGCCCCGCGAAACGTAATCTCCCAGCCTTGGTCAGGCAACAGCAGCACCGACCAATCCTGCTTCTTGCCGAAGACTTCGCGCTCACGAACGCCTAAGCCACCAGGAGGTTTTTGGTCAAAATATTCGGAATACACGGACGCAATAGAAAGCCCGCTGATCTGATCGTGGAAGAAAGAAAAGACGCGACCGTGTTCGGCCCGCGTCTGCATGTGCAAAAAGCTGTCGCCCCCCAGTGCCACTAGCGCCTGGTCTACGTACGGTTTACCCTTATCGAGTTGCTGAGCCGGTAAGGCCGCACATGCCAGCAGCGCCAGCACGCCAGTTTTATTGCACAAGTTCATGATCTGCCGTCAAGAGGGATTGTATATCTAGGCCGGGCGCGACGCGGTGCGGAGTGGTTTGCCGCAAAACCTTCGCTCGTGTGACGGTCACACAACTCAATGAGGTTTCGAGCTTCTTCGAGCGGCCACACGCGACCAGGGAGGGATTGGCGGCCGCCGTAAGAGCGACCGCCTGCATCACGGAAATTCGTCTATGCGCCCGTGGGCTGTGCTTCTTTTTCCAAAGCGGCCAGGCGAGTAGCCAAAAAGGTCTCCAGGTTCTCGAGTGCTTTACTGAAGCCTTCGATGCCTTCTTTTAACTTGTCGTGCGCCATGCGGTCTGCCGCATGCATCTTGTCGAAAACGGCCTTGTCCATCGTAATTTTTTCGATATTGGCGGATTTGGCTTTTTCCGGATCGAGTTTGCGCGTCAGTTCGCCCTTCGTCGAATCGAGCTCGCCCAACAGTTGCGGCGAAATGGTGAGCAGGTCCACCCCGGCAAGCTGTTCGATCTCGCCGATATTGCGGAAACTCGCGCCCATGATCTCGGTCTTGTAAGCGAATTTCTTGTAGTAATTGTAGATGTAGGTTACCGATTGCACCCCCGGGTCTTCTTCGGGCTTGTAGTCCTTGCCGGTGTCCTTCTTATACCAATCGAGAATGCGTCCCACAAACGGCGATATCAAAGTAACGCCGGCCTCCGCGCAAGCCACTGCCTGGTGCAGGCCAAAAAGCAGCGTCAGGTTGCAATGGATGCCTTCTTTTTCCAGTTGCTCGGCGGCGCGGATGCCTTCCCACGTCGACGCGATTTTAATCAGCACGCGGTCACGCGAAATGCCGGCGTGATCGTACTGCCCAATAATGAACCGCGCTTTCTTCATTGTGGCTTCGGTGTCATAGGATAACCGTGCGTCTACCTCAGTTGAGACGCGTTTGGGGACGATGCGCAGGATCCGCTTGCCGAACTCGACGGCCAGATGCTCAAATGCCAGCGTGGCGACATCTTTGTCCGTCGCCTTGGGGCCGGCTTCCTTGCGGGCGCCCATCAGTGTGGAATCCACAATTTCCTGGTATTGCGGCATTTGCGCCGCGGTGTAAATCAACGACGGATTGGTCGTGGCATCACGCGGGCGGAATTTCTTGATCGATTCGAAGTCCCCAGTATCGGAGACCACGACCGTCATCTCGCGCAATTGCTCAAGCAGGGTCGGCATTTATCTTCCTCCTCCTACTAGGCTAACCGGTCCGGATTCAAAAAGGTTAGGTATGCCTAGCGGTCGCACGCTCGCACACCGTTCGCTGACATCTTTTACACTTTGAAAGTGCGCCTTGGAGAAGCATTACAGATCGCCGCGAAAGCCACTGGAGAGAAAAAAGTAGGCGTTCATCTTCTCTGTGGCTTCACGCCTCTGCACCTCGAAACGTTTGTTAAAGCATACTTGGCGCAACGATTCCCTAACGCAACGCCCGCCGTCTCCACGGGCCTCTTTGGCGACCTCGTCGGCAACATCAGGAGATCTCGCGAAAAGGGTGGCGATGGCGCAATCGTCGTCATCGAGTGGAGCGATCTTGACCAACGCCTCGGCCTCCGCGCCTCCGCGGGTTGGTCCCTGCAAACGTTAGACGATATCGTCATTCAGGTGGAACAGCGCTGTCGCGTTCTGGAGCAACGCATGGCAGATCTGGCCGAAGCGATGCCCGTTGCCTTGGTCGCTCCAACCCTTGGATTGCCGCCTCTCACGCTCTCGCCGCCGGGACAAACTAGCGTTCATGAGTTACAGCTGAACGCTATGCTCGCGGAATTTCTCCAACGTGTCTGCGGGCACAAAGAAATCCGTCTTGTGAGTGACGCCTACTTAGCCATTCGCTCTCCCTACGCCGGGCGCCACGACGTAAAGATGGATCTGAATGCGGGCTTTCCTTATGCTATGGCACATGCCGATACCCTTGCCGAGCTTGCCATGGGCTGCCTCTTTCCACCCGCTCCCAAAAAAGGCCTGATCACCGACCTCGATCAAACGTTATGGAAGGGAATCTTGGGTGATGCCGGCGTCGACGGCGTTTCCTGGTCTTTGGAATCGAAGTCGCAGGCTCACGCCCTCTATCAACAGGTACTTGCTTCACTCGCTGAGTCTGGCGTCCTGGTGGCCGTCGCCTCGAAGAATGATCCCGGCTTTGTGGCTGCCGCCTTCGAGCGGCCGGACATCCTTTTGCAGTCATCCCAGGTCTTTCCCTTCGAAGTCAGTTGGGGCCTGAAATCCGAAGCCGTCGGAAGCATTCTCAAGGTCTGGAACATCGGCGCCGAGAGCGTGGTGTTCGTCGACGACAGCCCCATGGAGCTCGCTGAGGTCGCGGAGAAATACCCCGGAATGCAATGCCTGCAATTTCCCTCTGATGATCCCGCCGCCATCATCGCGCTCCTCTGGCAACTGCGCGCCAAGTTCGGCAAGAGCGAGGTTCTCGAAGAGGATCGCCTGCGCCTTCTAAGTATTCGCTCCTCCGCCGTGAGGCGGGAGGAAAATGTCGCCGAAGCATCAGCGGATTTTCTGTCACGCGCTGAAGCCAAGATCACGCTCGAGGCGTCAGCCGGTTCTGACCACCGCGCCTTCGAACTCGTCAACAAGACCAACCAATTCAATCTCAATGGTGCCCGGTACACGGAAGCCGAATGGAGATCGCTCTTGCTTCGTCCCGGCGCTTTTCTCGCGACCCTCTCTTATGAGGATCGTTTTGGACCATTGGGACGAATCGCTGTTCTCGGCGGATACCGAAATAAAGACGTCTGCTACGTTGATATCTGGGTGATGAGTTGCCGCGCGTTTTCGCGGCAAATCGAATTCCAGTCGATTCGGCAGTTGTTCGACAAGACTGGTGCGTCCGAAATCCAATTTCAGTTCAAGCCAACGGATCGGAACGGCCCTTTTCAGACGTTCTTCGCTCACTTTTTCGATCGCGGCCTTTCTGGCGAAGGCGAGCTGCATTTACAATCCAAGGATTTCGACCGGCTTTGCCCAGTCCTCTTTCACCAGGTAAACGATAAATGGACGATGCTAGAGAAAAATTAGGCCGCTGCTTTCATTTGGCCTTCCCGAAACTAGATCCTAGCCAATATGCGACCGCCAGCGTTCAGAACGTCAGTGAGTGGGATTCGATTGCGCAATTGACCTTGCTCACTCTGATCGGCGAAGAGTTCGGTCGCGAGATCGACTTCGAAGAATTCGAAGGAGCGACTTCCTTTGAATCTCTATTGCAAGCGCTTCAGGTCCAGTAAGCCGGAT
Source organism: Bryobacteraceae bacterium (assembly GCA_049802535.1). Lineage (GTDB taxonomy): Bacteria > Acidobacteriota > Terriglobia > Bryobacterales > Bryobacteraceae > Bog-105. The sequence continues at coordinate 11,363 of JBARMQ010000349.1, forward strand.
TCCCGACGTCCAAGAGGAATTCATCGTCGTCCGACAGTTGGAATTGGAAATCGGGCGGCAGCGTCAGGTTCCCCTTCTTGTTCAGTAGATAAACCGGGGAATGGCCGACAATCCTCAGACCGGCGGCTAACGCTCCGGCCTCGCTCGCGCCCTCCGAGCCTGCGGTCACCACTTCATAGGCGCCTTCCAACCGCTTCGCAGCCTGCTGGCCGAGAGCGAACGCTGTTTCCCATGCTTCCCGAGTTGACTTACTCAGCCACACGCCGGCGATGCGCGCCTGCCCGCGAAGGACCCCAACCGCAAAATGTCCCGTCGGCTCCTGGTCATCGCGGATGCCGTACAAGTGCATCTTCATCGCCGGACACCGCAGCAGATATTCAAAGTATTCGGGCGGTCGCCGCGTAAAATGCACATCGGCCACATGACTTGAATAGAATCCGCCCGCTAACTCGCCCAGGCCAATTTCTTCCACCTGCCATTTTTCATTGAGCCGCGCCGGCTTTGATAAGGCCCACCAGGCGTTTCGAGCCAAACGTGGAGCAAGTTTCCAGTTTCGGTATTGATGATTGCGAATCTGTTGGACCGGGCGCAGCGGGCGCGCGCCTCGCCATTGTCTCGCGCACTCCACAAAGCCGAACGCTGGCAGCACCTTGCAGGTCATCTCCGATCCGCCGATGGCCAAAATGAAGTCGAACATGGCGGCCAGCTTCTGCAAAATCGCCACCCCTGCGCCGGGCGAGTCCTTCGCGGAAGCCCAGTCGATCATGTGAATGCCGCGCACTGCCTCCTCGTTGGTTTGTGGCCCAAAGGTCAGCGGATAGATACCGGCATGTGCCACGATGGCGCCATCGCGCTCCAGCACGTACGAACGCGGCCCTTCCCAGTCATCCCGCCGGTCCCAATATTTCCAGGCCATCAAGGTAGGATTCAGAAATGGGGCTTCCGCACTGGTCCCGAAGGCCTCCTGCAGGAACTGAGATAACTTCGCCAGGTCGTCAAGAGAGGTTGGACGCAGCGAGGATTTCATGCGAGTTGCCGGCTACATTTCGAAGCAACTTCACCTCGAATACCTCCGCAGTTTAGCATCCAACAGCCGTCTAATCCTGCGCTCAGGCTACGATGAAAGAGACCCCATGAATGCTTCTTCCGTTGACCTGAAAAAGACGGTCAACTTACCGACGACCGCCTTCCCCATGCGCGGGAATCTGCCGGCTGCGGAGCCCAAAATGCTCGCGCGGTGGGAAGAAACGCGGCTGTACCACCGTATTCGCCAGGCCCGTGCCGGCCGGCCGGTTTACGTATTGCACGATGGCCCTCCCTACGCCAATGGCAACATTCATCTGGGAACCGCATTCAACAAAATCCTGAAAGATTTTGTCGTCAAATCGAAAAGCATGGCCGGCTTCGACGCGCCCTATCTTCCTGGGTGGGATTGCCATGGGCTGCCAATCGAATACAAGGTCGATAGCGAGCTAGGCAAGCGCAAAGCCACCATGAGCCCGGC